>NZ_QZEZ01000001.1:372561-745122 GCF_003594885.1 Vallicoccus soli | reverse complement strand
CAACCTGCAGGCCCTGCTGCTCGCCCGCGAGGAGGCCCTCGCGGCCCTGCCCGGGGGCGCGCTGCCGCCCGGGGCGCGCCTGCGGGTCCTCGCAACGGACCAGGGGCACTTCAGCGTCGCCAAGGGCGCCCGGCTGCTCGGGCTCGGCGACGGCGCGGTCGTCACCGTCGGGACGGACGCGCGGCACCGGATGGACCCCGCCGCGCTGCGCGCGGCCGTGCTGCGCACGCGGGCGGCCGGCGACGTCGTCGCCGCCGTCGTCGCCACCGCCGGGACGACCGACCTCGGGGCGGTCGACCCGCTCGCCGCGCTGGCCGACGTCTGCGGCGAGCTCGGCGTGCGGCTGCACGTCGACGCGGCGTACGGCTGCGGCCTGCTCGTCTCGCGCCGGCGCCGGCACCTGCTCGACGGCGTGGAGCGCGCGGACTCCCTCACCGTGGACTTCCACAAGAGCTTCTTCCAGCCGGTGGCGTCCTCGGCGCTGCTCGTGCGCGACGGCGCCGCGCTGCGTCACGCGACCCACCACGCCGCGTACCTCAACCCGCGCGGCGAGCGGGTGCCGAACCAGGTGGACCGCAGCCTGCAGACCACCCGCCGCTTCGACGCGCTCAAGCTGTGGCTCACCCTGCGGACGATGGGCGCGGACGCCGTCGGCGACGCCTTCGACGCGTGCATCGACCTCGCGGCGCAGGTCCACGAGGACCTCCTCGCCGACCCCGACGTCGAGGTCCACAGCGCCCCCGTGCTGAGCACCGTCCTGTTCCGCTACCGCCCCGCCGGGCCGGGCGGGCGGGTGCCCGCGGCGACGGCGGACCTGCTCGTCGGCGCGGTCCGCGACCGCCTCTTCGACGAGGGCGAGGCCGTGGTGGCCCGCACGGTCGTCGGCGGGCGCCCGTGGCTGAAGCTCACGCTGCTCAACCCGGCGACGACGCGCGAGGACGTGCGCGCCGTGCTCGCGCTGGTGCGCGAGGCCGGGCAGGACCTGCTGCGCGGGGCCGTGCCGCACCCGGCGGGCCCGGCGCGCGCCGAGCGCGAGGGGGTGCCGGCGTGAGCGCCCCCGTGCACGACTTCGTCGCCGTCGGGATCGGCCCCTTCAACCTGGGCCTCGCCGCGCTGAGCGCCCCGGTGCCCGACCTGTCCGGCGTCTTCCTCGACGCGCGCGAGGAGTTCGCGTGGCACCACGGGATGATGATCGAGGGCGCGACGATCCAGGTCCCCTTCCTCGCGGACCTGGTGACGATGGCCGACCCGACGTCGCCGTACTCGTTCCTGGCGTACCTCAAGGCGACCGGGCGGCTCTACCCCTTCTACATCCGGGAGAGCTTCTACCCGCTGCGGGCGGAGTACGACGCGTACTGCCGCTGGGTCGCGGGGCGGGTGCCGGGGCTGCGCTGGGGCCGGCGGGTCGAGCGGGTCGAGCACGACGCCGCGCTCGGCGCGTACCGGGTCCACGCCCGCGACGTGCGCTCCGGCGCGTCCGAGGTGCACCTCGGGCGGCGCCTCGTCCTCGGTGTCGGCACGGCGCCGTGGGTGCCGGAGCCGGCGCGGGGCCTGCCCGGCCCCGCCTGGCACACGGCGTCGTACCTGCAGCACAAGGAGGAGCTGCAGGCGCTCGGGCACGTCACCGTCGTCGGCAGCGGGCAGAGCGCGGCTGAGGTCTACCTCGACCTGCTCGAGGACGCCGACCGCCTCGGCTACCGCGTGGACTGGGTGACCCGCTCCCCGCGCTTCTTCCCGATGGAGTACACCAAGCTCACCCTCGAGATGACCTCGCCGGACTACGTGCGCTACCACCACGCGCTGCCGGCGGCGCGCCGCGACGCGCTCGCCCGCGAGCAGCGCCACCTCTACAAGGGCATCAGCGGCGACCTCGTCGACGCCGTGTACGACACCCTCTACCGCAAGGGCGTGCGCGGCGAGGTCCCCACGTCGCTGCTCACCGGCGTCGAGCTCGTCGATGCGTCCTGGGACGCCGAGCGCCGCCGCTACGCGCTGCGCCTGCACCACGCGGAGCAGGGCCGCACGGTCACCCGCACGACGTCGGCGCTCGTGCTGGCCACCGGCTACCGCGCCGGGGTCCCGTCCTTCCTCGACCCCGTGCGGCACCGCATCCGCTGGGACGCGCGGGGGCGCTATGACGTGGCGCTCGACTACGCCGTCGACGTCACCGGCCGCGAGGTCTACGTGCAGAACGCCGAGGAGCACACGCACAGCCTCACCGCGCCCGACCTCGGCATGGGCGCCCACCGCAGCTCGGTGATCATCAACGCGATGTGCGGCCGGGAGGTCTACCCGGTGGAGCGGCGCATCGCGTACCAGGACTTCGGGGTCGAGGCCGAGGACGACGGTGCGGCCGGGGACGGCGATGGCGTCGGGGCCGCCGTCACCGGGGGCGGCCTGGCCGGGGCGGGGGCGCTCCGGTGAGCGCTGTCCCGCTCGCGCCCACCTGGTCGGCGCGCACCCCCGTCGGCGTCCTCGCGCTGGAGCCGGTGGTCGTGGACCGCGACGCCGACCTGCTGCACGCGTGGGTCACCCACCCGCGCTGCGCGTCCTGGCTCATGCAGGGCGCGTCCCGCGAGGACGTCCGGACCGCCTACGCCGCGATCGCCGCGGACCCGCACCACGACGCGTGGCTCGGCCGCGTGGACGGGGCGCCGGCCTTCCTCGCCGAGACGTACGACCCGCGCCACCGCGAGCTCGTCGGGCACTGGGACGCCTCCCCCGGCGACGTCGGCATGCACCTGCTCGTGGCGCCGCCGGCGCAGGGCACCGCCCCGCTCCACGGGCTGACGTCCGCGGTCATGGCGGCGGTCGTGCGCTTCTGCCTCGACCGGCCGGGGGCGCGCCGCGTGGTGGTCGAGCCCGACGAGCGCAACACGGCCGTACGGGCGAAGAACCGCGCCGCCGGGTTCGTGGAGCACGGCCCGCTCGACCTGGGGTGCAAGACCGCCGTCGTCAGCACCTGCACGCCCGAGGGCTTCGCGGCGAGCGCCCTGGCGGGGGTGCTCGCATGAGCGCGCCCGTGCTGGGCCGCGCCGCGGGGACGGGTCCCCTGGCGGCCGACCCCGACCTCGGCGCCGGGCACCTCGAGCCGGTGGCCGTCGGTCGGGCGCACCGCCACCTCGTCACCAAGGCGCTCGCGGAGTTCAGCCACGAGCGGCTCCTGACGCCCGAGCCGGCCCCTGGGCCGGCCCCCGGCCCCGCGGACGCGCTCGGGCGGACCTGGTGGGAGCTGGGCACCCCGGCGGGGAGCCGCTACCGGTTCGCCGCGCGGGTGCTGCCCCTCGAGCACTGGGACGTCGACCCGGCGACGGTGTCGCGCACCGTCGACGGGCTCCCCGCCCCGCTCGACGTCCTCGCCCTCGTCGACGAGCTGCAGCCCCTGCTGGGCCTGCCCGACCGGCTGCTGGGGACGTACCTCGAGGAGCTCAGCGCGACCCTTGCCGGAGCGGCCTGGAAGCTGCACCACCGGCGCGCCGACGCGCGGGCGCTGGCGCGGGCCGACCTGCAGACCGTCGAGCGCTCGATGACCGAGGGGCACCCGGCGTTCGTCGCGAACAACGGGCGCATCGGGTTCGGGGTGTCCGACGCCGCGGCGTACGCGCCCGAGGCCGGCGCCCCGGTCCGCCTGGTCTGGGTCGCGGCGCGGCGCGAGCACACGCACCTCGCGTGCGGTGCCGGCGTCGACGAACGCTCCCTGTACGCCTCCCAGCTCGGCCCCGGCCAGCTCGGGCGCTTCGCGGACCGGCTGCGCGGCCTCGGCCTCGACCCCGCGGACTACCTGTACGTCCCCGTGCACCCGTGGCAGTGGGAGCACCGGGTCGCGGTGACGTTCGCCGCCGACCTCGGCCGCCGCGACCTCGTGCCCGTGGGCACCGGCGAGGACCGCTACCAGGCGCAGCAGTCGATCCGGACGTTCTTCGACCTCGACCGGCCCGACCGGCACTACGTCAAGACCGCGCTGGCGGTGCAGAACATGGGCTTCCTGCGCGGCCTGTCGCCCGCGTACATGCGCGCGACGCCCGCCATCAACGACTGGGTGGCCGGGGTCGTCGCGGGCGACCCGGAGCTCGGCGGCAGCGGTTTCGCGGTCCTGCGCGAGCTGGCGTCGGTCGGCTACACCGGCGACGCGTACCACCGCACGGCCGGGCGGGGCACCCGCTCGCCGTACCAGCGGATGGTCGCCGCGCTCTGGCGGGAAAGCCCTGTCCCGCGGCTGGCACCCGACGAGCGCGCCATGACCATGGCCGCGCTGCTGCACCGGGACGCCGAGGGGCGCTCGCTCGTCGGCGCCCTCGTCGCGGGGTCGGGCCTGCCGGCGCGGGCCTGGTTCGAGCGCTACCTCGACGCGTACCTGCGACCCGTCGTGCACTGCCTGCTCGCGCACGACCTGGCGTTCATGCCGCACGGGGAGAACGTGATCCTGGTGCTGCGCGGCGACGTCCCGTCCCGGGCGCTCATGAAGGACGTGGGCGAGGAGGTGGCCGTGTTCGGCGACCGCCCGCTGCCCGGCGGGGTCGAGCGGGTCCGCGTCGACTACGACGACGAGGTGCGCCTGCTGTCGGTGTTCACCGACGTGTTCGACGGCTTCCTGCGCCACCTCGTCGCCGTGCTCGACGGCGACGGCCTGCTCGACGCCGGGGCGGCCTGGCGCACGGTCGCCGCGTGCCTGGCCGCGCACCGCGACCTGCACCCCGCCCTGCACCGGCGCTTCGACCTGTTCACGCCGCGCTTCCGGCACTCGTGCCTCAACCGGCTGCAGCTGCGCGACACGCTGCAGATGGTGGACCTGGCCGACCAGGCCTCCTCGCTGCAGTTCGCCGGCACCCTGGCGAACCCGGTGGCGCCCCACCGCCCGGACGGGGCCTGAGGCCGTGGACGGGATCGCGCGCGACGCGTGGGGGGTGCCGACGGTGCGGGCCGGGTCGCTCGACGACCTGGCCCGCGCCCAGGGCCGGGCGACCGCGCTGGACCGGGCGTGGCAGCTGGAGGTGGAGCGCTGGCGCAGCGAGGCGGTGCTCGCCGCGCACGTCGGCGCCCCCGGCCTCGCCTGGGACGCCTTCGCGGTGCGGGCGCGCCTCGACGACACCGCGCGGCGCTGCTGGGCCGCCCTCGACGCGGCCACGCAGCGGTGGGTCGCCGCGTACGCCGAGGGCGTCCGCGAGGGGCTCCCCGCCGGCGCCGCGCGCTCGCCGGAGCTGCGCGCCCTCGGCCTGCCCCGGGGCGGGAGCGGTGCGTGGCGCCCGTGGACGCCGCTCGGGGTGTTCCTCGTCCAGCACGTGCTCTTCGGGTCGGTGGGGACGAAGGTGTGGCGCGGGCACGTGCTCCGCGCGTACGGCCCGGCGCTCGGCGCCGAGCTCGCGGTGGCGCTCGGGCTCGGCCCGCCCGACGGCAGCAACGCCGTCGCGGTCACCGGCGCGCGCACGGCCTCCGGGCTCCCGCTCCTCGCGGGCGACCCGCACCGGGTGCTCGAGCGGCCCGGGGTGTACCAGCAGGTCCACCTCGTCGCGGAGGACGAGGGCGTCGACGTCGTGGGCCTGGCGTTCCCGGGCGTGCCGGGCGTCGCGCACTTCGGGCACACGGGGACGGTCGCGTGGGCCGTCACCAACGCGATGGCCGACTACCAGGACCTCTACCGGGAGCGGCTGCGCCGCGAGGGCGGGCGCGTGCTCGCGCTCGGCCCCGAGGGCTGGGAGCCCGCCGAGGTGGGCACGGCGGTGCTCGCGGTGCGCGACGGCGACCCGGTCGAGGTCGAGGTCGTGGAGACCGCACGCGGGCCGGTCGTGGTGCCCGCGGGGGACGGTCCGGACGGGGGCGGCGCCGAGGCGCTGAGCCTGCGCACGCCGACCCGGGTCGACGCCGCGCTGGGCTTCGCCGCCTTGCCGGCGCTGCTGCGCGCGCGCACCTGCTCCGACGTCGAGGCGGCGCTCGCCGCCTGGGTCGAGCCCGTCAACAGCGTCCTCGTCGCCGACACCGCGGGCGACGTGCGCCTGCTCGTCGCGGGGCGGGTGCCGGACCGCGACGCCCGCTGCGCCTGGGCGCCGGTGCCGGCCTGGGAGCCCGACCTCGCCTGGCGCGGCACGCTCGGCGTGCCGCCGGGGCTCCCGGTGGACGGGCTGGCCGTCACCGCCAACGACGAGCGGCCCGACGTCGCGGACCTCGGGACCGTCTTCGCCCCGCCCCACCGGGCGGCGCGGCTGCACGGGCTGCTCGCCGGGCGGACCGGCCTCGGGGTGGACGACCTGGCCGCCGCGCTCGTCGACACCGCGTCCGGGCCGGCGACGGCGCTGCTCGCGCACCTGCGCGGGGCACCGGTCGCGCCCGGCACGCCCGCGGCCGGGCTGCGGGACCGGCTCCTCGCCTGGGACGGGCGGATGGACGCGGGCAGCCCCGGTGCCGGGGCCTTCGCCGCCTGGCGCGCCGCCCTGGTGCAGCGGGTCGCGGCCCTGCCGCTCCTCGCGCCGCTGCACCGCCCGACCGGCGCCCCCGACGTGCTCGCGCCGTGGCTGTCCCCGCTCGAGCGGATCGGGACCGCGCTGGAGCGGCTCCTCGCCGTGCTCCCGGCCCACGGCGTGGACGCCGGCGCGCTCGTGCGCGACGCCCTCGCGGACGCGGCCCGGGCGCCGGCCGCGCCGTGGGGGGCGGCGCACCGGCTCCGCACCGTGCACGGGCTCGACGGGACGGCGTGGGAGGCGGCCGTCGACCGCCCCGCCGACGGCACCCCCCTGCACGGCGACGTCGACTGCGTCCTGGCCACCGCGAGCGTGCCCGGCCTCACCGACCTCTGCCTGCGCGGCCCGGTCGCCCGCTACGTCTGGGACCTCGCCGACCGCGACGCCAGCCGGTGGGTCGTCCCCCTGGGCGCCGACGGCGCCCCCGGACCGCACGCCGAGGACCAGGCGCCGCTGTGGGCCCGCGGCGAGCTCGTCCCCGTACCGACCGACGCACCCGAGCACCAGGAGGACCGATGACCGACGCCCGGCTCACCGAGGGCGACCACCCGTTCGGCGACGGGCGCACCCTCGGGGTGCGCCGGCTCGACCCCGCCCGCGACGCGGCGCTCGTGCACGCGTGGGTCCGCGAGGAGCGCGCGCGCTTCTGGGGCATGACCGACCGCACCGTGGAGCAGGTCCGTGAGGTCTACGCCTTCGTCGACGGCCTGGACACCCACCACGCGTACCTCCTCTCGCTCGACGGTGCGCCGGTCGGGCTGCTGCAGACGTACCAGCCGGCTGCCGACCCCGTCGGGGAGACGTACGACGTCGAGCCCGGGGACCTGGGCGTGCACCTGCTCCTGGCGCCGGCGCAGGCGCCGGAGAGCGGTTTCACCGGGCGGCTCGCCCTGGCCCTCGGCGCGGTCGTCCTCGCCGAGCCCGAGGTGCGCCGGGTCGTCGTCGAGCCGGACGCCCGCAACGAGCGGGCGCTGCGCCGGCTCGTGGCGACGGGGTTCGAGCTCGGGCCGGAGGTCGACCTGCCGACCAAGCGGGCCCGCCTGGCGTTCCTGCGCCGCGAGGTGGTCGGCGCGGCGCTGGCCGCGGCGACCGCGGTGGCGCCGCGCTGAGGACCGGTCAGCGCACCGCGGCGAGGACCCGGCCCCAGGCGGGCAGCAGCAGCAGGTGCCCGACGCCGGCGACGGTCTCGAGCCGGGCGCCGGGGACGCGCGCCGCCCACCACCCGCCGGCCTCCAGCGGCACGACCGCGTCCTGCTCCGCGTAGAAGAGGGTGGTCCGCGCGCCGACCGCGCCGAGGTCGAAGCCGGGCGGGGAGACGTTGACCGCGACGACGTCCGTCGCCATGCCCAGCACGCCGGGGCGCACGGCCTCGCGCAGCATCGCCTCGACGCGCTCGCGCACCTGCGGGTCCGCCAGCAGCCGCTCGTCCGCGGGCCCGGCGCCGACGAGCGCGGCGTCCCCGCCGGTGCCGGCCAGCGGGGCCAGCTGCGCGGCCAGCGCCGCCAGCGCGCCGGCGGGGTCCCGGCGCATCGTGCGCAGCGCCGCCCGGTGCTCCTCCCCCACCCACGGCACCTCGTCGTCGGGGGCGGGGCTGCCGACGACGGCCAGGGCCCGCACGAGGTCGGGGTGCCGCGCGGCGAGGGCCGCGGCGACCCAGCCGCCGCTGGACCACCCGACGACGCCGGCGTCGCGGACCCCGAGGTCCGCCAGCGCGGCCGCGACGACGTCCGCGACCGCGGGCAGGGTCGGCACCGCGCCCGCGGGCAGCGGGTCCGAGCCGCCGTACCCGGGGCGGTCGACGACGAGCAGGCGCACGCCGGCGGCGGCCGTCGCCGCCGGGTCGGGGTCGATCCGCCGCGAGCCCGGGCCGCTCGGCAGGAGGACGACGGCGGGGCCGGCGGGGTCGCCGTACGCGGCCACGGCCACGCGGCGGCCGTCGGGGAGGGTGGCGGAGAGCTCGGTGGGGGCGTCGGTGCGCGTCATGGCCCCAGCCTCGACCCGCCCGGGTGGCACCGTCCTGCCACCGTCTCCCCTGCCTCCTGGGATGCTCGTCCGGTGAACCGGACCGACCGGCTCTACGCGCTCGCCGAGGAGCTGCGCGCGGCCGGGCCGCGCGGCCGTACGGCGTCCTGGCTCGCGGCCCGCTTCGAGGTGCACCTGCGCACCGTGAAGCGCGACGTCAGCGCGCTGCAGCAGGCCGGGGTGCCGGTCACCGGCACCGGCGGCCCGGGCGGCGGGTACGTGCTCGACGCGGCCGCCTCGCTGCCCCCGCTGGCGTTCACCGACGCCGAGGCGACCGCCGTAGCGGTCGCGCTGTCCGTGCAGCCGGACCTGCCGTTCGCCGCCGACGGCAGGTCCGCGCTCGCCAAGCTGCGCGCCGCCATGCCGCCGGCGGCCCGGGCCGCGGCCGACGACCTCGGGTCGCGGGTGTGGCTCCGCACCGAGGGCGCCCCCGGGCGCGGACCCGCGGCGCGGGTGCTCGACGAGGCGCTGCGCGACCGGGTGGTCGTGGTGCTCGACTACGTCGACGCGGCGGGGACGAGCACGCAGCGCCGCCCGGTGGAGCCGCTCCTGCTCGCCCGCACGGGCGGGCACTGGTACCTGGTCGCCTGGTGCCGCCGGCGCCGGGCCGGGCGGTGGTTCCGCCTCGACCGGGTCGCCGGTGCGGTGGCGACGACCGAGCGCTGCCCGGAGCGCGACCTCGCCCAGGTCGTCGGCACGCCGCCGGCGGACGCGCGGCCGCTCGGGTGAGGGCGGCCCTCGCCCGCCGCCGCTGCTCCGGGCGGGTGGTGCGGGGGCGTCCCCGCTGCAGGGGGCGCCCGTGCGGCCGATGCTCCTGGTGACGGGACGGGCGGGCGGCGGGAGTGGCGGCATGCAGCGGTTCACGTGCGCCGACGTCGAGCCGGGGTGCCACCGCGTCTTCCGCGCCGACGGCGTCCACGCGCTGTGGGCCGTGGTGGCCGCGCACCTGCGCGACGTGCACCGCCGCGAGTCCTCGCCGCAGCTCGCCGCGGCGCTGCAGCGCGCGGTGCGCGACGCCGCCTGACGACCCGGCGCCCGCGCTCAGCAGTCGACGGCGCGGCAGCCCTCCCCGGCGCCGGCCAGCGGGCCGGCCCGGACGGCCCGGGCCGCGTCGGCGAGGGCGGCGAGCTGCTCCGGCGCCAGCACGTCGACGACGAGCCGGCGGACCTCGCGGACGTGCCCCGGCGCCACCTGCTCGAGCTTCTCCAGCCCGGCGGGCGTCAGGCGCGCCTCGGTGCGCCGCCCCCCGCCCTCGGTGCAGCTGCGCCGCTCCACCCACCCCGCGCGCTCGAGCCGGGTGACCGCGTGGGACAGCCTCGACAGCGAGCCCCGTGCGAGCTCGGCGAGGTCGCTCAGCACCAGGGTCCGCGCGCGGGCCTCCGACAGGGCCGCGAGGACGTGGTACTCGAACGTGTTGAGGCCGCCGTCGCGCCGGATCTGCGCGTCCAGGGCCGGCGGCAGCGTCATGAGCAGGGCCATGAGCGCGCGCCAGTGCTCCTGCTGCTCGTCGGTGAGCCAGGGGACGTCGGGAGCCCCGGGCCGGGCGACCCCGTGCTGGGCGACCCCGCGCTGGGCGACCTCGGGCTGGGTGTCGGCGGTCACGGGCCTCATCCTACGCCCGGGGTTGAACATTCAAGCCCGGCGTCGTAGCGTCGCGACTTGAACATTCACGTCGCACCCCGGGAGACCTCCATGACCCTGCTCCGCGTCGACGCCAGCATCCAGGGCGAGCGCTCGGCCAGCAGCGCCCTCGCCGACCTCGTGGTCGAGCACGTCGCCGGCGCCCACCCCGGCCTGCCCGTCGTCCACCGCCACCTCGGCCAGGACCCCTTGCCCGCGCACGCCTGGCAGACCGCGATCGCGGCCAGCTACGTCCCCGAGGCCGAGCGCACCGAGGCCCAGCGCGACGCGCTCGCCCTGGCCGGCCGGCTCGCCGACGAGCTCCGCCACGCCACGAGCGCCGTGCTCGCCCTGCCGCTCTACAACTTCGGGGTGTCCCAGCACGCGAAGGCCTGGATCGACCTCGCCATGGCCGGGGCCCCCCTCGGCACCCGCCTGCTCGAGGGCACGCCGACCGTCCTGGTCACCACCCGCGGCGGCGCCTACGGGCCGGGCACGCCCCGCGAGGGCTGGGACCACAGCACCGCGTTCCTGCAGCGGATCCTCGCCGACGTCTGGGGCGCCGACCTCACCCTCGTCGAGCGCGAGTTCACCCTCGTCGGCGTCAACCCGGCCCTCGACGAGTTCACCGAGACCGCGGCCCTCATGCGCAAGGCGGCCGAGGAGGCGGCGGTCGAGGCGGGCGCCACGCTCGCGGCGCGCCACGCCGCCTGACCGGCGCGCACCGACGGCGCGCGCCCGCCCGGGCGCGCGCCCACGCCGTACGGGGCGACGGGGTGCCCCGCGGGGCCTCGCGGCCCCGCGGAGCACCCCGTCGTGCCCCTCGCGCGGTCAGCGCGGCTACCGCACGGGCGTCCTCGACGCCAGCGTCCCGGCGGGCACGCGCCAGCCGGCGACGACCGCCGAGGGGCCGTCGAGGGCCCGGTCGAGCGGGACGCGCACGGTGAGCGTGCCGGCGCCCGGGACCCGGACGGCCCGCTGCCCGGCCGTGCCGCCCGCGTCGCGGACGAAGAGCGTCATCCGGCCCGCGCCGGTGGCGCGCACCCGCACCGCGACCGCGGAGCCCCGCTCCTCGGCGGCGGCCACCCAGCCGCTGCGCCGCGCCGGGGCCTGCGGCCCGCCGGCCAGCGGCACGTCGACCCGCACCGCCTGCTCCAGCGACTGCGGGGAGTCCAGCGAGTCCAGCGCCTCGCTCGGCACGACCGGCGCGACGGGGGCGTCCGGGGCGTCGTCCGGGACCTCGTAGCCCTCGAGGACGGCCCGGCCCCAGCGGTAGGGGTCGCCCTGCACGCCCTGCCAGGTGGACCAGCCGATGCGGGTCTGCCCGGTGCGGTCCTGGGTGTCGCTGTCGTAGACGAAGGCGTCGAAGCCCATGCGCTGCGGGTCGACCGCCGCGGGCAGGTCAGCGGCGTCGATCTTGAGCTCCACGGACCAGCCGCCCGCCCGCTCGACCGACGCGAACCCCAGCCCGGGCGCCGTCTCCGCGGCCGGCCCCTGCCGGTTGTCGGCGTCGCGCCCGGCGCACGGCCCGCCCTGCGCGGTGCGGGGCAGGACGAAGGCCTTGAAGGTCGTCGAGGTGTTCTCCGACGTCCCCGTCGGGTCGACCGCCACCTCGACGGAGTCGGTGCGCCAGTGGCGCTTGCAGTCCGCCTGCGCCAGCGCCGTCCCGGCGACGTCGTCGGTGACGTCGACGTGCACGTAGAGGTCGCCGTCGTGGTGCGTGACGTGCCCGGTGGCGGAGCAGTCGGCCGGGGAGGTGCACGCGGTGCCCTCCCAGAGCCGGGACAGGTCGAGCTCCTCCCCGGCGTACTCGCCGGGGGACGCCACCCCGTCGACCACCGGCGCCGTCGCGGCGGCGGGCACGGTCGTCGACGGGACGAGCTCGAGGGCCGGCGTCGTCGTGGACGTGGAGCCGTCCCCGGTCGTCGTGCGCAGCGCGTAGAGGTAGTCCCCGGCCGTCCCGCCCTGGTTGCTCGTCGGCAGGGAGGCGTCGGTGTTCGTCACGGTGAACGTGACGGAGGCCGTGCCGCCGGCGGCGACCTCGTACGGCTGCTCGACCGGCTCGGCGGCGAACCCGGCCGGCAGCTCCATGGCGACCGTGCCCTGCTCGGGCTCGTCGCTCGCGCTGCGCAGGTCGACCCGCACCTCGCGGCTGCCGCCGGACGGCAGGGTCAGGACCGGCTGGACGAACCCCTGCAGCTGCGGCAGGCCGAGAGCGGTCACGGCCTCCTCGAACTCGGCCACCTGCGGCAGCGGCTGCTGGTGCGCCGTCACCTCCGCGGCCACCTGCACCGGGCGGTCGGCCCAGCCCGTGCCGCGGTCGGTGCGCAGCGAGGCGCCGACCCGGACCCGGGTCCCGGGGGCGGCGTCGGCCGGGGCGGTCACCGTGAACGTGGCGGTCGCCGAGCGGCCCGGGCGCAGCGCCCCGAGGTCGCCGTCGCCGCGCACCCGCCAGCCCGCGGGGACCTGCAGGCGCACCTGCGCGCGGCCGAGGCCGGTCCGGTCCGGGGCCTGCGCCGTGACGGTCACCGCGAGGCGCTCGCCCGGCTGCACGTCGAACTGCGAGGTCCGCACCGCCAGCCCCGTGCCGAGCGGCGTGCCGCCGGGGGCCCGCACGGTCGCGCCGTAGAGGGCCGCCGCCGGGTCGGCGGCGGCGGCGGAGCCGGGGCGCGCCGAGGGCACCCGGCTGTCGACCTGGGTGAGGTAGTCGCAGCCGAGCTGGGCCGGGTCGGTCGGGACGTCGGGGAAGACCGCCCAGCCCTGGGAGGCGTACACCCGCTGGGCGTCGCGCTCGACCTGCGCCCACGTCCGCCCGCCGCCGGCGTCGCGGCCGGACCAGACGCCGTACACGGTCTGGCTGGGGTCGACCGGGACGAACGAGGTCGCGCACGCCGGGCCGGGGGTGCCGGTGCCGCGCGAGCGGTTGAGCAGCACGCGCGAGGCCGCCCAGGGGCGCAGGCCCTCGCGGGCGAGCTGCTCGGGGAAGGCGAGCGGGTCCGCGGCGGCGTAGAACGCCTCGAGCGCGAGCCGCGCCGCCTCCTGGTGGTTGCCGTGGTTGCCCGGCGAGGGCGCCGGGTCCATGGTCACGAGCACCTCGGGGCGGGTCTGGCGCACCAGGCGCACCACCTCGGCCAGCGTGTCATCCTCGCCCCACACCTGCTGGGTGAGCGGGGCGCTCACCGTGTAGTAGAAGTCGACCTCGTCGAGGTTGAAGACCTCGGTGATGCCGGCCCGGCCGACGGCCGCGCGCTCCTCCGCCTCGCGCAGCAGCCCCAGCGCCGGGCCCTCCTCCGGGCCGACCGCGTTGCCGCCGCCCTCGCCGCGGGTGATCGTGACGACGCCGGTGCGCAGGCCGTGGTCCTGCCCCCACTGCCCGAACGTCGACAGCGTCCCGGCCTCGTCGTCCGGGTGCGCCCCGACGAAGAGGGCGCCCAGGTCCACCGGGTCCCCCGCCGACGTCGTGCGCTCCGGCGGCCCGGGCGGTCCCGGCGGCGCCGCCGTCGCCGGGGCCGCGAGCCCCCCGGCCAGCAGCGCCGCGCCGCCCACGGCGGCGACCAGACCGCGTACCACGTGCCCTGCACCCATGACCCGCACCCCTTCGTGACGGTCCGACTACTCGCGCACGGATCCTTCCAGCATCCCGGCGATGAAGTGGCGCTGCAGGACCAGGTAGACCAGCACGACCGGGGTCGCGACGATCACCGCCCCGGCCGCGAGCAGCGTGAAGCCCGAGGTGTACTGCCCCTGGAAGAACGCGAGCCCCAGCGGGGCGGTGCGCAGCGACTCCGAGGTGACCATGACCAGCGGGATGAGGAACTCGTTCCAGGTCCACATGAAGACGAGCACGGTGAGCGTCACGAGCGCCGGGCGCGCCAGCGGGGCGAGGACGAGCCAGAGCACCTGCCAGTGCGAGGCGCCGTCGAGCCGCGCGGCCTCGACGACCGCGCGGCTGCTCGAGCGGAAGTACGCCCGCATCCAGAAGGTGCCGAACGCGACGGACTGCGCGACCTGCGGCAGCACCAGCGCCCAGAGGGTGTCGGTGAGCCCGAGCGTGCGCAGGTCGAAGTAGAGCGGCACCACGACCGCCTCCGTCGGCAGCATGATCCCGAGCAGGAACAGCGCGAAGAGCGCGCGCTGGCCGGGGAAGCGCATGACGCCGAAGGCGTAGCCGCTCAGCAGGCTCAGCACGAGCGCCGCCGCGACCACGAGGACCGACACCAGCAGGCTCGTGCGCAGGTACGTCCCGAACTGCCCCACGTCCCACGCCTCGGCGAAGTTGCCGACGTGCAGCCCCGCCACCGTCGTCACCGGGCCGGCGGTCGCGCTGTCGTCGGGCCCCAGGGCCGCGACGAGGACCGAGAGCACCGGGGTCAGCGCCAGCACCGCGAAGACGCCGAGGACGAGGTAGTTCGTCGTGCGCTCGAAGCGCGAGACTCGGCCGGTCACCGCTCGTCCCGCTGCTCGACGAGCCGGGTGACCAGCACGGTGACGACGAAGATCGCGGCGGTCAGCGTCACGCCGACGGCCGCGGCGGAGCCGACCTCGCCGAGCTCGAAGGCGCGGCGGTAGACCTCGTACGAGGGGACGGTGGTCGACCCGCCCGGCCCGCCGCTCGTCGTCACGTAGACGAGGTCGAACGTCTTGAGCGCGGCGACGATCGTCAGCACGAGCGCGACGGCGATCTCGCCGCGCAGGCTCGGCAGCGTCACCGCGAGGAACTCGCGCACGCGGCCCGCGCCGTCCAGCCGCGCCGCCTCGTACAGCTCCTGCGGCACCTTCCCCATGCCGGCGAGCAGCAGGATCGTCACCAGGCCCGTCTCGAACCAGGTGCCCACCAGCCCGACCGCCGGCAGCGCGAAGGTGTAGTCGCCCAGCCAGCCCCGCGCCAGGCCGTCGAGGCCCACGGCGCGCAGCACGTCGTTGACGAGCCCCTCGGGCGCGTAGAGCCGGCGCCACGCCACCGCGATGACGACCATCGCCACCACCTGCGGCAGGAACACCACGGTGCGGAAGAAGCCGAGGCCCCGTACGCGCGCGCGGTGCAGCACCGAGGCCAGGACCATCCCGATGAGCAGCGGCAGCAGCGACCAGAAGACGACGAGGACCGCCGCGTGGCCGAACGCGCCGCGCAGCTGCTCGTCCTGCAGGACGTCGGCGTAGTTGCCGAGCCCGACCCAGGTGGCGAGCGTCAGCCCGTCCCAGTCGAACAGCGAGATCTGGACCGTGCGGCCCAGCGGGTAGAGCGCGAACGCGCCGAAGACGAGGAGCGCGGGCGCCAGGTAGAGGTACGCGACGAGGCGGGGCTCCCCGGGCGGGCCGCTCCGGCGGCTCCGGCCGCCCCTCACCCCTCGCCCTCGGCGAACTGCTGGTAGTCCTCGTCGATGCGCTGGAGCACCTCGTCCGGCGACGCCTGCCCGCCGAGCAGGTCCTGCAGCGACTGCGTGAGGGTGTCGTACATCGTGGGCGTGGCGTAGTCGAGGTAGGGCACGAGGCCGCCGCCCTCGGTGGCCTCCTGGAACGCGCCGAACACCTGGTCCGACAGCGGCGAGTCCGCGTCCTGCCCGGCCGTGTCGACGATCGGCAGGTTGCCGGTCTCGGCGAGCACGCCCATCGCCTGCTCGCTGGTGATGTGGTCGATGAACGCCGCCGCCGCGTCGGCGTCGGGGCTCTGCGCCGTGACGGCGAACGGCAGCCCGGTGCCGCCCGTGACCGTCGCCTCGCGCCCGGCCTCGGCCGGCGGCGGCAGCATGAACCCGACCTGCGCGCCCATCGCGCGGTTGAGGTCCGCGGTGAGCCACGTCCCCCCGACGAGGAAGACCCCCTCGCCCTCGGCGAAGGCCTGCCAGGCGGGGTCGTAGCCGACGCCGTTGAAGCCCTCCGGGAAGTAGCCCGCGTCGACCCAGCCGCGCAGCTGCTCGGCGGCCTGCTGCGCCTCGGGGGTCGTCCACGACTGGCCGGGCCGGCCGAAGGCGAGCTCGGTGACCTGCTCCGCCGGCACGTGGGCGCCGAGGACGGTGCCGAAGACGTGGATCGCCGGCCAGCCGTCGAGGTTGCCCAGCTGCATCGGCAGCTCGCCGGCCTCCTTCGCCGTCGCCATCGCGTCCTCGAGCTCCTGGAACGTCCTCGGCGGCTCCAGGCCCAGCGCGGCGAGCTTGGCCTCGTTGTAGAAGACGCCGACGACCTCGCCGACCTGCGGCAGGCCGTAGAGGTCGCCCTCGCCGAACGTCGCGCCGTCCTCGCTGTAGCGGCTGTACTGCAGCACCGAGTCCGGGTAGCGGTCGGTCCAGCCGTACGCGTCGGCGTAGGCGTCGAGCGGCAGCAGCTGCCCCGCCTCGACGAAGGCGCCCATGTCGCTGCGGCCGTTGTTGGCCTGCACGACGTCGGGGGCGTCCTCGCTGGACAGCGCCAGGCGCAGGGTCGTCTTGAGGTCGTCGAACGAGCGCGAGACCCGCTCGATGCGCACGTTCGGGTGCTCGTCCTGGAACGAGGCCACCAGCCGCTCCATCTGCGCCGCCTGCCCGCCGCGGACCTCCTGGTCCCACAGCACGAGCTCGACGTCGCCGAGCGCCGAGACGTCGGTCTGCACGTCGCCGGTCGAGCGCGGCGCCGGCGCGCCCTCGTCCTCGGAGCCGGACCCCGGCGTGCAGGCCGTGGCGAGCAGGGCCGCGGAGGCGAGCGCCGCGAGCAGGGCTGCGGGGCGGGGTCGGTTCACGGGGCTCCTCCGAGGTCGGGACGGGACGGGTCGGGCTCGCTGAGGTCGTCCGGCTCGGCGAGGTCCGCGCGCTGGGCGATCGTCGCCTCCGCCCGCCGGACCGCGCGCACCGGCCCCGGCGGCACGACCCGGTCGAGGAAGGCGTAGCGCTCGCGCAGGGCGCGGTCGTCGCCGTCGCGCACCGCGTGCCACCAGTCCGCGATGTCGCCCCAGCCCGGCGCGGCGAGGCTGCCGCCGAACTGCTGCACGGCCAGGCCGGAGCAGAGCGCGGCGAAGGCCAGGCGGTCGGCCAGCGGCCACCCGGCGAGCGTGCCGAGGACCACGCCGGCGCCGAACACGTCGCCCGCGCCGGTGGGGTCGAGCGCGTCGACCTGCAGCGCCGGCACCTGAGCGCGCTCGCCGGTGGTCGCGTCCACCGCGAGCGCGCCCCGGGCCCCGTCGGTGACGACCACGAGCGGCGTGCGCCCGGCGAGCGCCTCGACGGCCGCCCGCGGGGTGCCCGTGCGGGTGTACGACATCGCCTCGACCGCGTTGGGCATGAAGGCGTGGCAGCCGGCGAGGTGGTCGAGCACGGCCGGCGACCAGGCGCCGGTCGGGTCCCAGCCGACGTCGGCGAAGAGCAGCGTGCCGCGCGCCGCGGCCTGCGGGACCCAGTCCGGCGCGCTGCCGCAGGGGTCGGGGGCACCGAGGTCGACGAAGCCGGCGCGGCTCGTGGGCGGGTCGCCGATCATGTGCCCCGCGCACAGCGGCGGCTCGTGCTCGTGGGTGACCATGCTGCGGTCGCGCTCGACGGCCATCGAGACCGTCACCGGGGTGTGCCAGCGGCCGAAGCGGCGCGAGCGGGAGAGGTCGACGCCCTCCTGCTCCTGCAGCGTGCGGTAGCAGAACTCCGCGTAGTAGTCGTCGCCGAAGGCCGCCGCGAGGCTGGTGCGCAGGCCCAGCCGGCTGCAGGCGATGGCGAGGTTCGCCACTCCGCCCGGGCTCGAGCCCATGCCGGGCGCCCACACCTCGGTGCCGGCCGCGGGCATGTGCTCGAGCCCGGTGAAGACGATGTCGAGGAAGACCGTGCCGGCGAGGAAGACGTCGTGCTGCGGCTCCGGGCGGCCCGCGGCCGCGTCGCGCTCGCGCACCGCGCGCAGCGGGTCCACGGCGTGGGCCGGGGCCGCACCGCGCGCGCTGGGCACCGCGCCCGCACCGACCCCCGTGCCCGCCACCCGACCTCCCGCGGCTCGTCCGGACCGTCCCGCCGGGCGCCCGTGTGCCCCTGCCCCGCCATCTGACACCCTCGGCCACGCCGAGGACAACGAGGCGCGCCCTCGGGGCGCGCCGGAGGGGGTGCGGGCCGTGCGGCTGACGATCCTGGGCGGGGGCGGCTTCCGCGTCCCCCTCGTGCACCGGGCCCTGCTCGCCGACACCGGGCCGGGGCGGGTGTCCGAGCTCGTGCTGCACGACGTGGCGGCCCCGCGGCTCGCCGCCGTCGCGGCGGTCCTCGAGCAGCAGGCCGCGCACGCGCCGGACGCCCCCGCGGTGCGCACGACGACGGACCTCGACGCGGCGCTCGCGGGCGCCGACGTCGTCTTCTCGGCGATCCGCGTCGGCGGGCTCGAGGGACGGGTGCGCGACGAGCGGGTCGCGCTCGACCTCGGGGTGCTGGGGCAGGAGACGACCGGGCCGGGCGGGGTCGCGTACGGCCTGCGGACGGTCCCCGTCGCGCTCGACGTCGCCGAGCGGGTCGCCCGGGTCGCCCCGCGCGCCTGGGTCATCAACTTCACCAACCCTGCGGGGATGGTCACCGAGGCCATGCAGCAGGTGCTCGGCGACCGGGTCGTCGGCATCTGCGACTCCCCCGTCGGCCTCGCGCGCCGGGCCGCCGTCGCCGCGGGCGTCGACCCGGCGACGGCGTGGCCGGACTACGTCGGGCTCAACCACCTGGGCTGGCTGCGCGGCCTGCACGCCGGCGGCGAGGACGTGCTGCCGCGGGTGCTCGCCGACGACGCGCTGCTCGGGGGCATCGAGGAGGCCCGCCTCGTCGGGACCGACTGGGTGCGCGCGCTCGGCGCCCTGCCCAACGAGTACCTCTACTACTACTACTGCGCCCGCGAGGCCCTCGCGGCGCTGCGCGGGGGCGCGCAGACCCGCGGCGAGTTCCTCCTGCAGCAGCAGGCGCGCTTCTACGAGCAGGTCGCCGCCGAGCCCTCCCGCGCGCTGGAGCTCTGGCACCGCACGCGCGACGAGCGCGAGGCGACGTACATGGCCGAGTCCCGCCGCGACCCCGCGTCGGGCGAGGCCGAGGAGCGCGACCCGGCCGAGGCCGGCGGCTACGAGGGCGTCGCCCTGAGCCTCATGCGCGCGCTCGTGCGCGGCGAGCGCGACGCGCTCGTGCTCGACGTGCGCGGCGGCGGCGCGGTGCCGGGCCTGCCGGCCGACGCGGTCGTCGAGGTCCCCTGCGTCGTCGACGGCTCCGGCGTGCGGCCGGTCGCCACCGCTCCACTGACCGGGCACCAGCTGGGCCTCGTGCAGCAGGTCAAGCACGTCGAGCGGCTCACGATCGCCGCGGCGCTCAGCGGCTCGCGCCGCGACGCGCTGGCGGCGTTCGCCTCGCACCCGCTCGTCGACTCCGTGGCGGTCGCGCGCCGGCTCGTCGAGGGGTACGCCGAGCGGGGCGCCCTCGCCTGACGGCCGCCACCGGCGCACGGTCGCCGCGGGGGGAGGGGGGTCGGGCGCGCGGGTCAGGCGCCGGGTCAGGCGCCGGGTCAGGCGCCGGGTCAGGCGCGCAGGGCGGGGTCGTCGGCCTCGGCGGGGGCGGTCCGGTGCCCGTACGCCGGCAGGTGCCGGTCGCCGAGGAGCAGCAGGGCCCCCACGACGAGGCCGAGGGCGACGACGTACCCGCAGTGCAGCAGCGCCCGGGCGTAGCCGAGCTCGCCCACGTCGAGGAACGGGTACGGGTACCAGCCGGTGAGCGCGCCGTGCAGCATCGTCCAGCCGAGCCAGCCGAACGCCCAGACCATGGCCAGGGCGAGCGCGCCGGGCCACCACCGCCGCCGCGGCCCGAGGAGCAGCCACCCGAGCACCGCCCCCGCGGGCGACACCGCGTGGAAGCCCGCGTCGGTCCAGACGTCGATGCCGGTGAGCACCTCGTCGTCGGCGAGGACGGTCTGGAAGACGAGGCCGGTGACGGCGATGCCGAGCAGCGCGTCGAGCCGCACCACCTCGGCCAGCCGCGAGCGCATCGACCAGCCGAGCGCGAGGCCGCCCAGGGCGACGGCGACGAGCAGGTTGCTCTGCACCGTGAAGTAGCTGACGAAGCGCAGCAGCCGGGTGGGCAGCGGCTCGTCGGCGTCGCGCGCGACGACGAGGACGAGCCGTACGAGGAACGTGCCCCCCGCGACGAGCGCCACCGCGGCGGACCACGCCCGCGCCACCACCGGCAGCCCGCCCGGGCGCCCTTCCGCTGCGTCCACCCGGGCAGCGTAGGTGGCGGGCGCCACCCGTCAAGGCGGGGCACCCCGCTGCCGACGTCCTGGGCATGGACCCCCGCGACCTCCTGCCGCCGCTGCGGCGCAGCGCCCGCGGGTGGAGCGGGCCGCAGCCCTGGTACGCCGTCGACGCCCGCTCCGCGGCCGCGCTGCGCCGTCGGGCCGCCGCGGCGGCGCTGCTCGCCGTGGCCGCGGCGCACCTCGCGCCCTCCGGTGCCACTCCCGCACCGGCCGCCGCCGCGGTGGCCGCTCCCGCCCGCCCCGCGCCGGCGCCGCTCGACGACGCGCGCTTCGCCGCGGTCCTCACGTCCTACGGGCTCGAGCCGGAGGGCCGCTCCACGCGGGCGCAGCGCGCCGGGCTGAGCGCGGTGCTCGCGCACTTCCCGCGCGCGCAGCGGCGCGACGCGGTGCGCGTCGCCTGGTGCGAGTCGCGGCTGGACCCCGCGGCGGTCGGGCGCAACCGCGACGGGACCTCCGACGTCGGGCTCTTCCAGTTCAACGACGGCGGGACGCTGCAGCACTACGTGGGCAGCACGGCGCGGGCCCTCGACCCCGACGCGTCGGCCCGCGCCGCGCGGGCGTACGTGCGCGAGCGGGGCTGGCGGCCCTGGACCTGCGGGGAGATCGTCGGCGCCGTGTGACGCCCCGCCGGGCGCGGCCGGTCAGCCGGTGAGCCGCGCGGCGACCGCGCCGACCCGCTCGTCGGTCGCGGTGAGCGCGACCCGCACGTGCCGGGCGCCGGCCGCGCCGTAGAACTCGCCGGGGGCCACGAGGACGCCGCGCTCGGCGAGCCACCCGACGGTGTCCCAGCACGGCTCGTCGCGCGTCGCCCAGAGGTAGAGCCCGGCCTCGGAGTGGTCGACGCGGAACCCCGCGCCCGTCAGGGCGCCGAGCAGGACCTCGCGGCGGCGGCGGTAGCGCTCGCGCTGCTCCTGCACGTGCTCGTCGTCGCCCAGGGCGGCGGTGAGCGCCGCCTGCACCGGCCAGGGGACGATCATGCCCGCGTGCTTGCGGACCTCGAGCAGGCGCCGCACCAGCGCGGGGTCGCCCGCGACGAAGGCCGCCCGGTAGCCCGCGAGGTTGGACTGCTTGGACAGCGAGTAGACCGCGAGCAGGCCCTCGTGCGACCCGCCGCAGACCTCCGGGTCGAGCACGGAGGGCGCGCGGCCGGACCAGACGAGCTCGGCGTAGCACTCGTCGCTGGCCACGACGGCGCCGCGCTCGCGCGCCCACGCGACGACCTCGCGCAGGTGCTCGACGGGCAGCACGCGCCCCGTCGGGTTGGACGGCGAGTTGACCCACACCAGCGGCACCCGCGCCGGCCCGGCCGCCGTGAGGGCGTCCGAGGCCAGGGGGGTCGCCCGGGCGATCCGCGCCCCGACGTCGTACGTCGGGTAGGCGACCTCGGGGTGCACCACGACGTCCCCGGGACCGGCGCCGAGCAGGGTCGGCAGCCAGGCGACGAGCTCCTTGGAGCCGACCGTCGGCAGGACGCCGTCGGGGTCGAGCCCGGGCACGCCGCGGCGGCGCGCGAACCAGGCGGCGACGGCCGAGCGCAGCGCCGGCGTGCCCCACGTCTGCGGGTAGCCCGGCGCGTCGGCCGCCCCCGCCAGCGCCCGCTGCACGAGCGCCGGCGTGGGGTCGACCGGGGTGCCGACCGAGAGGTCGACGACGCCCTCGGGGTGGGACCGGGCCCGCGCCGCCGCGGGCGCGAGCCGGTCCCAGGGGAAGTCCGGGAGGGACGCGGCGAGCGTCAGTGCTCCGCCTCCTGCGGCGGCAGCGCGCTGATCACCGGGTGGTCCTTGGGGATGAGGCCCATCTTGGAGGCGCCGCCCGGCGAGCCCAGGTCGTCGAAGAACTCGACGTTGGCCTTGTAGAAGTCCTTCCACTGCTCGGGGACGTCGTCCTCGTAGTAGATGGCCTCCACCGGGCACACCGGCTCGCAGGCGCCGCAGTCCACGCACTCGTCGGGGTGGATGTAGAGCGAGCGCTGGCCCTCGTAGATGCAGTCGACAGGGCACTCCTCGATGCAGGCCTTGTCCTTGAGGTCCACGCAGGGCTGCGCGATGACGTAGGTCACGGGGAGATCCTCCTGAGCTGTCCTGGGCCGCGCAGCGCCCCGCCTGCGGGCGCACGCACCGGCCTAGTATCGCGGGCGGCGCCGCCGCGGCGCACGAGGGGTCGCGCACGGCGGGAGGCGCTCGGTGGTCCACGGCGGGGACGGCGGGGACGGCGGGCGGCCCGGGGCCGTCGCCGGCGGAGCACGGGCCGGGGTGCGCCTCGCCCGCGACCTCGGGCCGCAGCACCTGGGCCGGCGGGTCGTCGTGCGCCGCGCGCTCGCGGACGGCTCGGCCGGCGACGTGCTCGGCGAGCTCGTCGCCTGGGGCCCGGACCGCCTGGCCGTGCGCGCCCGCGACGGGCGCGACGTGCTCGTCGAGCACGGGGCCGTCCTCGCCGGCAAGCCGGTGCCGCCCCCGCCCGCCCGCCGCGGCGCGCCGGAGCCCGACCCGGGACGGGTCCGCGCCGACCTCGCCCTCGAGCGCGCCGCGGCGCAGGGCTGGCCGCCGCTCGAGCGCGAGGAGCTCGGCGGCTGGCTGCTGCGCGCGAGCGCCGGCTTCACCGGCCGGGGCAACGCGGTGCTGCCCCTCGGCGACCCCGGCCTCCCCCTCGACGCGGCGCTGGAGCGCGTCGTCGCCTGGTACGCCGCCCGCGGCCTCGTCCCCCGCTTCCAGGTGCCGCTGCCGGCCGCCCGGGGCCTGGACGCGGACCTCCTGGCGCGCGGGTGGCAGGCGTACCACCCCACGCTGGTGCTCACCGCCGCGACCGCGGACGTGCTCGCGCAGGTCCCCGACCCGGGCGTCGCGGTGGAGGCCGCCGGGCGGCCCGCCGAGGGGTGGCTGGCGGCGTACCACTACCGGGGCGCGCCGCTGCCGCCGGCGGCGCGGGCCGTGCTCGAGGGCGGGGAGCAGCGCGCGTTCCTGCAGGTGCCCGACCCCGACGGCGGCCCGCCGCTCGGGATCGCCCGGGTGGCCGTCGCGGACGGCTGGGCAGGGCTCACCGCGGTCGAGGTGGCCGAGCGGGCCCGCGGGCGGGGCCTGGCCCGCGCCCTGCTGCGCGCCGGCTGCGCCTGGGGCGCCGCGCGCGGGGCGTCCGGCACCTACCTGCAGGTCGCCGAGGACAACGGTCCCGCGCTGGCGCTCTACGCCGGCGCGGGCTTCGCGGTGCACCACCGCTACCGCTACCTGCGCCCCGGCGACCCCGTGCCGGTGGCGCCGTGAGCGCGGTGGAGCGCTTCGGCGCGGCCGTGCGGGCCGCCCCGGTCGACCTGACCGGGGCGTGCCTGCTGCTCGCCGCGGCGTACGACCCGGCCCTGGACGACCCGGCCGCGCAGGACGCCGAGCGGACGGCGCTGGCCGACCTGGCCGCGCGGGTGCCCGCGAGCGGTGCGCCCGAGCGCCGGCTCGCCGCCGCGCTGGGCGGGCACCGCACCCTGCCCGGCGACTACGGCGACCTGCGCACGTCGCTGCTGCCGCAGGTGCGCCGCCGCGGGCACGGCCTGCCGATCCTGCTGTCCGTGCTGTGGCTCGACGTGGCCGCGCGCAGCGGGGTGCCGGCGTTCGGCGTCGGGCTGCGCGGGCACTTCGTCGTCGGCCTCGGCGACCCCGCGGGCGCGCACCGCCTCGTCGACCCCGCGAGCGGGGGCCGCCCGTGGCGGCTGCGCCCCGGCGACGCCGCCGACGTGCGCGCCTGGGAGCCGGTCGAGGTGCTGGAGCGGGTGCTCGCCAACGTCACCGCCTGGGCGTCCGGGCGGGTCGACCGCACCCGGGCCCTGCTCACCGCGGTCGAGCTGCGCCTGCAGCTGCCGCGGCACCCGCTGGCGCTGCGCCGCGAGCACGGACGCCTCCTCGTCGCGACGGGCGACCCGGTCCGCGGCGCGCAGCGGCTGCGGGACTACGCCGAGGCCGTCGCGGCGGTCGACCCGCAGGGGGCCGAGCGCGCGCGGCGCGAGGCCCGCTCGGCGCTGGCCGGCCTCAACTGACGCGGACGGCCGTGCGCGCGTGCCGGCCGGTCAGGGGCGCGGGCCGCAGATGATCCGGTCGGTCGCGTTGTACGACGTCGTGATCGGCTCGCGCCGCACGACCTCGCCGCCCTGGCGGAAGACGCGGGTCACGGTGATGTCGAAGCCGTCGACCCCGGACTGCGGGGTGCAGTCGGCGGCCGTGTCGTAGACGGTGTCCGGCGTCCGGACGTTCGCGCGCGGCCCGCTCTCGGCGGTCACGTCGTAGCGCTTCGTGCCGAACATCGTGATCGTCACGTAGTCGTCGCCGGACTCGGCCTGGATGTAGACGCCCTTGCCGGTGTCGTTGCGGAACTTCAGGTCGAGCGACGGCCAGCTCACGGTCGCCTCGAGTCCCGCCTCGTAGCGGCTGATGTAGAGGCTGTGCGCCTTGGACTCGACGCGCTCGAGCCCGGCGTAGAAGGCCGCGGTCCACATCGCGGTGGTGATCGTCGAGACGCCGCCGCCGAGCTCCTGCCGGTAGCGCCCGCCCGAGATCACGGTGCCGGTGGTGTAGCCGTTGGCCTCGGTGCGCTCCCCCAGCGTCCCGTTCATGCTGAACGTCTCGCCCGGCTCGAGCAGCGTGCCGTCGATGGTGCGGGCGGCCTGCCCGATGTTCGTCACGCGGTACGCGGCGTAGGGGAAGTCCTGGGTGAAGCTGGACAGCTCGTCGGTGACCCCGAGGGCCCGGGCCTCGGCCGTGGTGAGGTCGGGCTGCGTGACGCTCGTGCGGACCTCGGCCACGCGCTCGTCGCCCGTGCGGGTGAGCGCCGGGGTGACGGCGCGGGCCAGGTCGCGGCCGCTGAAGGCACGGCCCTCCACGGCCGGGACGACGACCGGGCGGCCGTCCTCGAGCCGGAACGACGCGTCCTGCGGCTCCTCCTCGAGCGCGTCGAGGTCGTCGTGGACGGCCTCCTTGAGCCGGCGCCCGTCGACGGACAGCACGAGCTCGCCGTCGCGCGGCACGAGCGTCGTGGCGGCCGCGATGACGTCGGGCTCCACGGGGAAGCGCTCGCCGGCGCTGACGAGGACGACGGGGGCGCTCACCGCGGGCTGGGCCCTGGTCCGCAGCGCCTCCTCCACGTCGGCCGCGTCGATCGCCGGCTGGGTCTCGCGGGCCGGAAGCTCGACGGGGCCGTCGGTGCGCAGGTACGTCCGCTCCACGACCTCCGCGGAGCGCTCCACGTCGAGGGCGACCCCGGTCACGGGCTCGACCGCCACGGGGCGCGCCCCGTCGAAGGCGACCCCGCCGTCGCGGGGCTCGCGGGCGACCCGCCCGGCCAGCTCCTCGAGGGCCGCGGTGAGCGCGGCGTCGTCGACCCGGACGACCGGCTCGACCTCCTCGCCGCCGGTGAGGTGCCGCACGATGCCGACGGGGTCCCACGAGCGGGTGCCCGTCGCGCGCACCGTCGCGGCCGCGTCGACCGACAGCCCCGCGGCGGCAGGGTCGAGGCTGTCCTCGCGCCCGCCGACCACGACCTGCAGCGGCGCGGTGGCGCGGGCGGACAGGCCCTCGGCGACCCGCCGCTCGGCCTCCTCCGGCGCCAGCCCGCCGATGTCGACGCCGGCCACGCTCGCCTCCGAGGGCGTGCGCCCGCCCGCGAGGGCGTACCCGGCCACCCAGAGGGCGCCGAGCAGGACCACGAGGCCGGCCAGCGCGAGCAGCAGCCGGCGGCGGCCGCGGCGCGCGGGCGGCGGGGTCGGGGACGGCTCGGTGGTGGTGTCCGTGCTGGTCACGAGGGGGTACGACCTCCGGGTGCGGCGCGTGCGCGGGCTGGCGCGGGGCACCCCTGGACGCGCCCCCGCGCGGTCATGGTAGGCGCTGTCAGCGGGCGAGGCCGCGGTAGCGGCCCCGGTGCCACAGCAGCGGGCCGGCCTCGGCGACCGGCGTCGCCACGGCGAGGACCTCCCCGACGACGATGCTGTGGTCGCCGCCGTCGTGCACCGCGCGCGTCGCCACCTCGAGCGTGGCGAGCGCGTCGTCGAGCAGCGCGACGCCGGTGGCGGGGCCGCGGTGGTGCGGCACGCGGGCCAGCTGGCCGTGCACCGGGCGCCCGACGCTGGCGAACCACTGCGCCGCCGGCCGGGCCCCCTCGGTGAGCACGCTGACCCCCCAGGTGCCGGACGCGAGGACCGCGTCGTGCACCCGCGCGTCCTTGTCGAGGCAGACCAGCACGAGCACCGGCTCGAGGGACACCGAGGTGAACGCGTTCGCCGTCATCGCCTGGTCGGTCCCCCCGGCCACGGTCGTCACGACCGTCACGCCGGTGGCGAAGCGCCCGACCGCCCGCCGGTACGCGTCGGGGTCGACGCCGCTCACGGCTCCCACCGGGGCCGCAGCCGGTGCACCGCCGCCGCGAGGGCCGCGAGCAGGACGGTGCCGCCGTAGAGCCAGGCGTAGCCGACACCGTCGGCCTGCACGAGCAGGTCCCCCTCCGGGCGGCGCACCGAGGCGTAGAGGGCGGTGGCGACCCAGCCCCCGACCGCGAGCAGGGCCGCGGCGCTCGAGCCCAGGGCGAGCGCGGGGGCCACGACCGCGGCCCCGCTGAGCGCGAGCGCGAGCAGCAGCCCCGTGGGCAGGCCCGCGACGGTCGCGGCGTGCAGGAAGGAGCCGACGAGCGCGGCGAGCGCCCCGGCGACGACGGCGCCCACGAGCACCAGGAGGTCCACTGCGCGCCGCACCCCGCGAGCCTAGGCTGCCCCGGGCGCCCCGCGACGGGCGGGCGCGGAGCGAGGGGACGTCGGGTGGCGGGCAGGGTCGGCGGGGCGGACGGGGCGGGCGGCGCGGACGGCGGGGCGGACGAGCGGGCCGCGGCGCGCGAGCTGGTGGGGCAGCTGCAGCGCCAGCAGGAGGGGCTGGTCTTCACCCGCTTCGACCACGACACGGCCTGGCGGCTCGGCGTGCACCTCGTCGAGGCCGCGCGGGCGCAGGGCCTGCCGGTCGTCGTCTCGGTCCGGCGCGGCCAGCAGCGGCTGTTCCACGCCGCCCTGCCGGGCACGGCCGCCGACAACGACGCCTGGATCGAGCGCAAGTCCGCCGTCGTGGACCGCTTCGGCGAGGCGTCCTACCTCGTGGGCACGCGGGCCCGGGCCAAGGGCACGACGTTCGAGGCCTCCTCGCGCCTGGACCCCGACCGGTACGCCGCGCACGGCGGCGTCGTGCCGGTCGTCGTCGAGGGCGTCGGCCCGGTCGGGACCGTGGGGGTCTCCGGGCTGCCGCAGGCCGAGGACCACGCGTTCGTCGTGGGGCAGGTCGGGGCGTTCCTGCGGGCCGAGGCGCGCGGCTGAGGCGGCGCGCCCCCACCGCGGGCCCTGCTCAGGGGCGGGCGGGCCCGCGCTGCTCGACGGCGGTCAGGTCGAGGACCGGGTGCGCGGCCGCGGCCTCGAGCACGTCGGTGATCTCGTGCCCGACGAGCTCGTGGCGCGCGAGGAGCGCGTCGCGCAGGGCGGCGACGAGGTGCCGGCGGGCGCCGAGCAGCTCCCGCACGGCCTCCTTCTGCTCGCCCAGCAGCGCCTCGACGGCGGCGCGGCCCTGCGCGTCGCCGAGCACGCGGGCGACGAGGCCCTCCCCGCCGGGGACGGCGGCGTAGGAGACGAGGGAGCCGGCCATCCCGACCGCGCCGACCATCTGGGCGGCGACGCCGGTGGCGTACTGCAGGTCGCCGCCGGGGCCCGTGGAGACGTCGCCGAGGAACAGCTCCTCCGCGACCTGCCCGCCCAGCGCGATCTGCACGAGCGCGGCCATCTCCGCGCGCGAGCGGGTGTAGACGTCCTCGCGGTCGCCGTGCGCGAGCAGGCCGAGGGCGTCGCGGCGCTTGACGATGGTCAGCACCTCGAGCCGGCGCTGCGGCGCGACGAGCCAGGCGGTGACGGCGTGCCCCGCCTCGTGCGTCGCGATGAGCCGGCGCTCGTGCTCGGTGTAGTCGACCGGCTGGGCCAGGCCCACCTCGAGCACCATCCGGGCCCGCTCGACGTCGCGCCACGTCATCGCGGTCGCGCCCCGCCCGACCGCCTGCACGAGGGCTTCGTCGAGCAGGCCCTCGAGCATCGCCGGGCTGTACGCCTGGGTGACCGCCGCCAGCGCGTCGCGGCGCTCCGGGTCGTCGAGCTCGGCGGTGTGCGCCTTGCGGGCGAGGAAGTGGTCGACGAGCAGGCGCCGCCCGGCCTTCGTCGGCAGCTCGAAGGTGAGGCGCTGGTCGAAGCGGCCGGGGCGCACCAGGGCGGGGTCGAGCGCGTCCGCGCGGTTGGTGGAGGCGATGAGCAGGACGTTGGCCGGCACCGTGCGCGGCACGGGCAGCTGCCGGTGCCCGGGCAGGAGCAGGTTGACCGCGCCGACCGCCCGGGCGAGCGCCTTCGCCGCGCCGGTCGGCTCGTCGATCGACTGCATCTGCACGAGCAGCTCGTTGACGGCCATGCCCAGGTCGCCGCTCCACGGCGCGACCACGGTGCCGGCCGGCGGCGCGCCGGTGGCCGGCGCCCCCGCCGGGGCCGGCAGGCCCTCGAGCCCGCCGCAGCCGAGCGGCGGGGCGCCGGCGGGGGCCGGGACCGTACGGCTGACGCCGCTGCGGCTCAGCGCGATGGCGTCGAACTCGTCGATGAAGCCGACGGCGCCGCCCTCGCTGCGCGCGGCCGCGCGCAGGGCCTTGAAGTAGCGGCGGACCTTGCGGGCGGTCGCTCCCTGGTAGCTGGAGTGGAACGACGTCGCGGTCGCGACGAGGAAGGGGACGCCAGCCTCGGCGGCGAGGGCCTTCGCCGTGTGGGTCTTGCCGGTGCCGGGGCCGCCCTCGAAGAGCATGCCGCGCCGGGCCCGCCCGCCCATCTGCTCGCGGAACGTGGTCGAGGAGAGGAACAGCTGCAGCGAGCGCACGACCTCGTCCTTGACCACGTCGATGCCCACCACGTCGTCGAGCCGGACGTCGAGCTGCTCGGGGCGCAGCAGCACGTGCGGGCTGCGGCCGGTGCCCACCTGCACGCCGACCAGCAGCGCGGTGAGCAGGACGAAGAAGAGCAGCGGCGCGACGAGCAGCCAGTCGACCTGCGGCAGGCCCCAGTCGACGGGGTCGCCGGTGAGCAGGCGGTACCAGAGCCAGGCGGCGACGGGGCCGAGCACCGCGGCGACCCGCCGCAGGCGCCGGCGGCGCAGCCGCTCGCGGTCCACCCGCACGTCCGCGGCGCCCCAGAGCGGCGCCACCCCGTCCGTCGCCGTCACGCGCGCCTCCCGGGTCCTCGCGGCGCCCGCGCGGCGCCGCCGGCCCAGCATCCCCCGCGCGGGGGCGCTGCGCGGCCGGACGGGCGGCCCTGCAGCGCCAGGACCACCCGTACGGCCCAGCGCGGGCCTCAGAGGACGCCGGCGAAGAGGTCCTCCTCCCAGCCGTGCGGGCCGGGGCCGGGCACCGCGTGCCCGCGGACGATGCGGTAGTGCTCGATGCCCCACACGCCGTTGCCGAGGTTGTTCGACAGCGCGAAGAACGGGCCGTCGACGGCGATCTGCGTCGCGTGCGCGCGCATCGCGGCGACCTTGGCGTCCACCTGGGCGCTGCCGTCCACGACGGTCGTGACGGCCTCGTCCGGGACGACGAACGACGGCAGCTCGCCGTCGGGGTCCATGCCCTCGAACGGCGTGCCCGCCTCGGCCAGCCGGCGCAGCGAGTCGCGCACCTGCGACTCCGGCTGGGCGCTCCAGTAGACCTTCTCCACCTGCCACGGCTCGCCCTCGCCGACCCCCTCCTGCGCCGCGAGCTCCACGGCGCGCATCGCGACGCGGTGGGCCTGGATGTGGTCCGGGTGGCCGTAGCCGCCGTCCTCGTCGTACGTCACGAGCACCTGCGGCCGGACCTCGCGGACCACGGCGACGAGCAGCATCGCGGCCTCGTCGAGGTCGGCCTGCCAGAAGCAGTCGGGCCGCTCGTTCGTGGGCAGGCCCATCATCCCGCTGTCGCGGTAGCGCCCGGGGCCGCCGAGGAAGCGGTGGTCGGTGACGCCGAGGGCCTCCATCGCGGCGGCCAGCTCGCCGATGCGGTGCTGCCCGAGGCCGTCCTCGCGGTCGGCGGCGAGGTGGGCGAGCTCGGGGACGAGCACCTCCCCCTCCTCGCCGAGGGTGCAGGTGACGAGGGTGACGTGGGCGCCCCGGGCGGCGTACGTCGCCATGGTCGCGCCGGTCCCGATGGTCTCGTCGTCGGGGTGGGCGTGGACGAGCAGCAGCCGCCGCGGGTTGTCCAGGGCGTCCATGCTCGCCTCCTCCTGGGGGTCGAGCTCGCCCTCGACGACGCGGGCGGCCTCCGCGAGCACGGCGTCGTCGACGCCGCCCTGCGGCTCGTCGGGGCCGCCGCCGGCGACGGGTTCCGGGGTGGTGGTCATGGCCCCGAGCCTAGGCGGGCCCCTCCCCGGCGCGCCGCGCGCGGAAGGCCGCCACGTTGACCCGGTTGGCGCACGAGGTGCTGCAGTAGCGGCGCGAGCGGTTCCGCGACAGGTCGACGATCACGTCGCCGCAGCCGGGGGCGGGGCAGACGCGGAGCCGGGCGAGCTCGCCCGAGCGCACGACGTCGACGAGGGCCATGGCGGCCTCCACGGCCATCCGGTCCGCCAGCGGGGCGTCCGGGGCGGTCGCGTGCAGGTGGTAGCCCCAGTCGTCGTGCGCCACGAGCTGCGGCAGCGCCCGGGACTCGCGCAGCATCGCGTTGACCTCCGCGGCGACGCCGTCCTCGTCCAGCTCCCACAGCCGGCGCAGCCGGTCCCGCAGGGCGCGCACCGCCGCCAGCTCCTCCTCCGCGTCGCCGCGGGACCCGGTGTACGACCACCGGGCGACGAAGCCGTGGAGCCCGACGACGTCGCCGAGCGCGTCGCCGCCGTCCTGCGCGGTGTTGACGAGGTCCGCGGCCGCCGCGAGCGCGACCTCGGTGTCATGGGCGAAGAGCACTTGACCCCTTTCACGCGATGGCCCTACGGTCAGCACCGTAGCGCGGGACGGTCGTGACAGGGAGGCGTCGTGGGCGGTACGGGACTCGGCCTGGCGGTGCTCTCCGCCGCCACCTTCGGCACCTCGGGCGCCTTCGCGGCCAGCCTGCTCGCCGCGGGGTGGACCCCGGGCGCCGCGGTGACCGCGCGCGTGGTGCTCGCCGCGCTCGTGCTCGCGGTGCCCGCGCTGCTCGCGCTGCGCCGCAGCGGCGCGTCCCTGCGCCGCGGCGCCGGCACCGTGACGGCGTACGGCCTGGTCGCGGTCGCGGGCTGCCAGCTCGCGTACTTCAACGCGGTGCAGCACCTGTCGGTCGCGGTCGCGCTGCTGCTGGAGTACTCCGGCGCGCTGCTCGTCGTGCTGTGGCTGTGGCTGCGCCGCGGGCAGCGCCCGCGCGGGCTGACGGTCGCCGGCGCCGCGCTGGCCGTCGCGGGGCTGGTGCTCGTGCTCGACGTGCTCGGCGACCAGGAGGTCGACCCGGTCGGCGTGCTGTGGGGGCTCGGGGCGGCCGTGGGGCTCGCCGTCTACTTCGTGCTGTCCGCGGGCACCGAGGACGCGCTGCCGCCCATCGTGGTCGCGTGGGGCGGGCTGCTCGTCGGCGGCGGCGTGCTGCTGCTCGCCGGCGCGGTCGGCGCGCTCCCCCTCGCCGCCCCGCGGGCCCAGGTCGAGCTCGCCGGCGCCGGCGTCCCGTGGTGGCTGCCCGTGCTCGGCCTGGCGCTGCTCGCGGCCGTCGTCGCGTACGTCGCCGGCATCGCCGGCGCCCGCCGCCTCGGCGCCAAGGTCGCCTCCTTCGTCGGCCTCACCGAGGTGCTCTTCGCGGTCCTCTTCGCCTGGCTGCTCCTCGGGCAGGTCCCCGCCCCGGTGCAGCTCGCTGGCGGCCTGCTCGTGCTCGGCGGCATCGCGCTCGTGCGGCTCGACGAGCTCCGCGGCGCCCCCGCCGTCGCCGCCGCGCCGGCCCAGGAGCTCGCCGCCCCCCGCCCCTGACCCCGCCCAGCCCCGGCCGCGACCATGCGCCTCCCCGGCCGCGATCATGCAACGCCCCGGCCGCGATCATGCGCTCCCCCGGCACCGATCATGCGGCCCCCCGGCGCCGATCATGCGGCCCCCGGCGCCGATCATGCAGCCCCCGGCCGCGACCATGCGCCTCAGGGGGCCCCGGGCGCCGGCGCGGCGAGCGGCGACGGGACGGCCCAGCGCACGGCGGCGTCGAAGAGGGCGAGGCCCTCGTCGGTGACGACGTCGGGGTCGACGCCCTCGTCGCCGAAGGGCAGCGCCACCCGGGCTGCCGGGGCGACGAGGTCGACCATCGCGTCCCCGGCCGCGTACCCGAAGAGCGCGCCCTGCTGCGGCTGCCCGGGCACCACGGCACCGACCTCGGCCGACGCGGCCGGCGTGCCGAAGCGGACGCGGTCCGCGCCGCGGTAGACGTCGACCACGCCGCTCAGCCCCGCCGCGAGCGGCGACGCGGGGTCGACGACCTCCAGCTGCGAGGAGCGGAACGCCTCGCCCGGTGCCGTCGCCATGCCCATGTCGTCGAGGACGAACGCCTCGTACGTCAGCACGGGGACAGGGCTGTCCCGGAACTTCGTCCCTGCCTCGCTGGAGGCCAGGGTGGAGGTGATGACGACGGCGGCCTTGCCCTGCGCGTCCTGCGTCGTCGCCTCCGCGCCCTGCACCACCTGCACCGGGTGCCCGAGCAGCTCGAGCCGCTGCCGCACCGCCTCGTCGCCGCTGCTCAGCGCCGCCCCGGCCGGCACCGGTGCGTCGTCGCCGACGAGGAGCAGCACCGGGTCCGGGGCACCGACGGTCAGCCGCACGGGCGCCGAGGGGACCTCCGCCCCCACCGCCGACTCGGCCCGCGCCGTCACCAGGTGCAGGCCCTCGGGCGCGTCGGGGAGCACGAGCTCGTACGGCGCCGTCCGGTCCACCCCGACCTCCGTGGTGCCGGCGTAGAAGCGGACAGCGCTCACCCGCACCGCGCCGGCGTCGACGTCCGCGGCGAGCCGCACGTCGTCCCCGGGCGCGGCGGCCGCCGGCGCCGAGAGCTCGACGACGCGGCTCGCCGCCGCCGCGCGCTCGAGGAACGGCGGGACGACGCCGGTGGCGACGGTCTCGTACGTCTGCCGAGCCGCCTGCGCCGCCCGGTCGGCGAGCACGCGCTGGCGCCAGGCGCGGGTGCCGTCGCCGTCCTGCTCGGCGAGCAGCGAGCGGACCGAGGCCGCACCGGCGACGCCGTACCAGCGCAGCTTGGTCAGCCACGGAGCGGCCTGCTCGACGAAGTCCGGGTCGCCCATGCGCTCGCGCAGCCGCCCGGGCGCGGCGGCCATGGCCTCGAAGTGGTCCTGCAGCCGCAGGGCGTCGGCGCGGCTGCCCGACGCCTCGTACGCCGCGAGCAGCGCGACGAGGCGCGGCGACTCGGTGCGGTCCAGGTCGGACGAGCGGCTGTTCTCCGCGAACACCCGCAGCGCCGCCGCCGCGTCGCCGCCGAGGTCGTGCACGGCGCGCTGCCAGGAGCGCTCGGGGTCGTACGCGTCGGGGTTCCAGGCGTAGTCCGCGACCGTCTGCAGCGCGAGCAGCGACGGCGCGGCCTGGGGCATCGGGTTCGCGGTGATGCCCACGACGCCGTGCTCGCCGAGCGACGGCGAGCGCCCGGTGAGCGGGCCGAGGAAGAGCTGGCGCGGCAGGTAGTCGTTGACCGGGTAGTTGTCCCACAGCAGCAGGTCGTGCCGGAAGACCGCCGACGCCGCGTCGGCGTCCTCGTCGGTGACCGTGGGCGGCACGACCTCGGCGCCGGTCCACATCACGACGGCCCGCTCCTCGAGCAGCACGGCGAAGCGCTCGCGGTACGGCGACGTGCCGTTGCCGGAGTACTCGGTGGGCACGGTGAGCAGCCGCCCTGCGCCGGGGTGCGTGTCGAGGAAGTCCCGCTGGAACGCGTTGAGCAGGTGCGCCTGCGCCGCGGCGAGCGGGCTCGCGTCGGCGCCGAAGCGGGCTTCGTCCTCGGCGCAGTGCAGGCCGCTGCCGATGTCGTCGAGCAGGATCCCGTACGTCCGCACGCCCAGGTCCCACACGTCCTGCGCCTTGGCGAGCAGGGCGCGCTGGTCCGCCGGCGAGGAGTAGCAGACGTCGAGGCCGGGTGAGACGGTGAAGACGACGTCGACGTGCTGGCCACGGCCCCGCGCGACGAGCTCGGCGAGCAGGGCCCGCTCCGCGGCGGGGTACGGCTCGCGCCAGCGCTCGCGGTGGAAGGGGTCGTCCTTCGGCGCGTAGACGTAGGTGTCCATCTTGTCCGCGGCGTACTCGTCGAGCTGGCGCAGCCGGTCCTCGTGCGACCAGGGGTCGCCGTAGAAGCCCTCGATGGTGCCGCGCCACTGCAGCTCCGGCCAGTCCCGCACCGCGACCCGCGGCAGCGTCGCGCCCCGGGCGTCCAGCCGCACGAGCTGGCGCAGGGTGTGCGCGGCGTGCAGCTGGCCCGCGCCGTCGACGCCGGCGAGCACGACCTGCGTGGTGCCGCGGACCCGGCCGGCGGCGAGGACGTACCCCTCCTCCGGCAGGCCGCCCGGGCCCTGGACGCGCAGCGAGCGCAGGGCGGCGGCAGCGCCGGCGCCGCCGCGGGGCCCGGCCACGCGGACGACCACGGGAGCGTCCCCGGTGACCGGGCGGACCCCCGCGCCGCGCAGGACCGAGCGGACCAGCCGCACGGCCGCGCGGTCGGCCCCCGGCCCCGCGACGAGCCGCGCGGCGGCGCCCAGGCGCAGGTCGGGGCCGGTACGGCGCGCCTCCTGCGGCACGGGCGCCACCGGCGGCAGGCCCGCCCGGTCGGCGGCGACCGCGGCCGCGGCCGGCGGGGCGGGCGCGGCCCCGAGCAGCGGCGCCAGGAGCGCCAGCAGGCCGACGAGCAGTGCGGGCAGGAGGGGGACGCGCGTGCGGGGGGCCGAGGAGCGCATGCTCCATCGGAGCACAGTCCCGTGCGCCCAGGAAGCCCCCGTTCGCCCGGGTTCAGGCGCGCGGGTCGGGGAGCCGGTGCACCCGGACCACGTAGCCCCCGCCGTCCCACGGCGCCCGGTCCCAGGACGCCCAGCGGTGCAGGTCCTCCAGCCCGGCGGCGGCGCACGCCGCGTCGTAGTCCGCGGGCGTCGCGACCCCCGGCTCGTGCTCGACCCGGAACCCGGCGACGAGCAGGCCGCCGGGGCGCAGGTGCGCGGCGAGGCGCCGTACGACCTGCCGCTCGGTCGCCGGGGTCAGGTAGACGACGACGTTGCCCGCGAGGACGACCGCGTCGTACGGCGGCCCGGGCAGCTCCAGCGCCGCGAGGTCGGCCTCGACCCACGCGAGGTCCGGCGCGTCGGCGCGCGCCTCCGCGAGCATCGACGCGTCGAGGTCGACGCCGGTGACCTCGTGGCCGCGCCGGGCCAGCTCGATGCCGACCCGCCCGGTGCCGCACCCGGCGTCGAGGACCCGGCTGCGCGGGGCGACGAGGGCGTCGACGAGCGCCGCCTCCCCGTGCACGTCCTCCCCCGCCGCGGCGAGCTCGCGGAACCGCTGCGCGTAGTCCGGGCCTCGGGTCCCGCCGGTCTCGGCGATCCAGCGGTTCTGCGGGGTGTCGGGCACGTCCGCGACGCTAGCGGAGCGCGGCGGACCCCCACCTCGTCGACCACGTGGAGCAGGCGTACGGGTGCCGGCCAAGGCCAACGAGCCTGCCCCGGCACCCGTACGGGTGCCTCACGTGGTCGACGCGGCCGGACCTGGCACGATCGCGGGCGTGACGACGACGCCCCAGGGCCAGACCTCGTACCCCCGCCAGAGCGCGCGGACGCAGCGCTTCACCCTCGGAGCACCGCGGGCGGCGACGCCGGCGCCCGACGGGAGCAGGGTGGCGTTCCTGCGCTCGCGCGGCGGCACCGACCGCGTGACCTGCCTGTGGACGGTCGACCCGGCGACGGGCGCGGAGGTGCTCGTCGCGGACCCGTCGGCGCTGCTGGCGAGCGGCGAGGAGGAGCTCTCGGCCGAGGAGCGGGCCCGGCGCGAGCGGACCCGGGAGGGCGCCGGCGGGGTGGTCGGCTACGCGACCGACCGCGAGGTGCGCACCGCGGCGTTCGCGCTGTCCAGCCGCCTCTTCGTCAGCGACCTCGTCGCGGGCACCACGCGCGAGCTCGAGGCCGCCGGCCCGGTCATCGACCCGCGCCCGGACCCCACCGGCCGGCGCGTCGCCTGGGTCGCCCGCGGCGCGCTGCACGTCGCGGGCGTCGACGGCTCCGACCCGCGCGTGCTGGTCGAGCCCGACGGGGACGACGTCACCTGGGGGCTCGCCGAGTTCGTGGCCTCGGAGGAGATGGGCCGCTACCGCGGCACCTGGTGGGCCCCGGACGGGGAGCGCCTGCTCGTCGCCCGCGTCGACGAGAGCCCCGTGCAGCGCTGGCACATCGCCGACCCCGAGCACCCCGAGCGGCGCCCGGCCGAGGTCGCGTACCCGGCGGCCGGCACCCCCAACGCCGACGTGCGGCTCTTCCTCGTCGACCTGGACGGCGCCCGCACCGAGGTGGCCTGGGACCGGGCGGCGCACGAGTACCTCACGACGGCGCACTGGTCGTCCCACGGCGACCCGCTCGTGCAGGTGCAGTCGCGCGACCAGCGGCGGGTGCAGGTGCTCGCCGTCGACGCCGGCACCGGGGCCACCCGCGTCGTCGCGGAGGACGCGGACGACGCCTGGCTCGAGCTCGTCGCCGGCGTCCCCGCCTGGTCGCCCGACGGCCGGCTGGTGCGCACGGTGGACCGCGACGGCGCCCGGCGCCTCGTCGCCGGCGACGACGTGCTCACCCCCGCCGACCTGCAGGTGCAGGCCGTCCTCGACGTCGACGAGCAGGGCGTCCTCGTGGCCGCGTCCGACGAGCCGACCGAGCGCCACCTCTGGCTCGCCGGCTGGGACGGGTCGCTGAGCCGGCTCACCTCCGGCAGCGGCCTGCACGGCGGGCGGCTCGGCGGCGGGCTGCTCGTCGTCGCGGCGTCCTCGCTCGAGCGCGCGGGCACCCGCACGGTGGTGCACACGCTCGACGGGGTGGACGGCCCCGGCACCGAGATCCCCTCGTACGCCGCCGTCCCCGACCTCGTCCCGCGCGTCACCCTGCTGCGGGCCGCGGAGCGCGACCTGCGCACCGCGCTGGTCCTGCCGACGGGCTACGACCCGGCGCAGGGGCCGCTGCCGGTGCTCATGGACCCGTACGGCGGGCCGGGCGCCCAGCGCGTCCTCGCGGCGCGCTCGGCGTACCTGTCGTCGCAGTGGTTCGCGGACCAGGGCTTCGCGGTCGTCGTCGTCGACGGGCGCGGCACACCGGGGCGCGGCCCGGCCTGGGAGCGCGAGATCGCGTACGACCTCGCCGGTCCCGTCCTCGAGGACCAGGTCGACGCGCTGCACTCCCTCGCCGAGGACCACCCCGAGCTCGACCTGTCGCGGGTGGGCGTGCGCGGCTGGTCGTTCGGCGGCTACCTCGCCGCGCTCGCGGTGCTGCGCCGCCCCGACGTCTTCCACGCCGCCGTGGCCGGGGCCCCGGTCACGGACTGGGCGCTCTACGACACCCACTACACCGAGCGCTACCTCGGCACCCCGGCGTCGCACCCGGCGGCGTACGCGGGCAGCTCGATCGTCGACGAGGCGCACCGCCTCGAGCGCCCGCTCATGGTCATCCACGGCCTGGCGGACGACAACGTCGTGGCCGCGCACTCGCTGCGGCTGTCCTCCGCGCTGCTCGCGGCCGGGCGCCCGCACACCGTGCTCCCGCTGTCCGGGGTCACGCACATGACCCCGCAGGAGGTCGTCGCGGAGAACCTCCTCCTGCTCCAGGTGCGCTTCCTCGAGGAAGCGCTTGCCCGACGCGAGGGGTGAGCGGTCGGCCGCCATCCCCGCATGATCACGGCGGGGTGGCGGCCTCCCCGCAGGTCGCCGCGGGGGCGGGGCTCAGGCCAGGTGCTCCGGGAAGCCGCCGGTGGCGACGGGGCCCCAGCGCTCGAGGGTCACGCGGATGAGGGACTTGCCCTGGGTCCGCATCGCCTCGCGGTACTCGTCCCAGTCCGGGTGCTCGCCGCTGATCGCGCGGTAGTAGTCGACGAGGGGCTCGACGGCGTCGGGCAGGTCGAGCACCTCGGCGCTGCCCTCGACCTGCACCCACGGGCCGTCGAAGTCGTCGGAGAGCACGCACAGCGACACCCGCGGGTCGCGGCGCGCGTTGACCGCCTTGGCCCGCTGCGGGTACGTCGACACGACCACGCGCCCCTCGGCGTCCACCCCGCAGGTCACCGGCGAGGCCTGCGGCCGGCCGTCGCGCCGGGTGGTCATGAGCACGGCGCGGTGCCGCGGGCGCAGGAACTCCAGCAGTGCGTCGCGGTCGACCGTCGTGCTCGTGGCGATGCGGCGGGCCACTCAGCCCACCTGCTCCACGACCTCGCGGCCCTCCGCGAAGTGGCACGCGCTCGGGTGGTCCGAGCCCGGCCGGACGACGAGCGCCGGGTCCTCGACCGCGCACACGTCCTGCGCCTTCCAGCAGCGGGTGCGGAACCGGCAGCCCGACGGCGGGTCGGCCGGGCTCGGCACGTCGCCCTCGAGCACGATGCGGGCCTTGTGCTCGCGCGCGGCCGGGTCGGGCACCGGCACCGCCGAGAGCAGCGCCTGGGTGTAGGGGTGCGACGGGCGCTCGTAGATCTGCTCGTCGTCGCCCAGCTCCACCATGCGCCCGAGGTACATGACCCCGACGCGGTCGGAGATGTGCCGCACGACGGAGAGGTCGTGGGCGATGAAGATGTACGACAGCCCCAGGTCGCGCTGCAGGTCGCCGAGCAGGTTGACGACCTGCGCCTGCACCGACACGTCGAGGGCGGACACCGGCTCGTCGCAGATGATGACCTCGGGGCGCAGCGCGAGGCCGCGGGCGATGCCGATGCGCTGGCGCTGCCCGCCGGAGAACTGGTGCGGGTAGCGGTTGATGTGCTCCGGGTTGAGCCCGACGAGGTCGAGCAGCTCCTGCACCCGCCGGCGCCGGTCGCCCTTCGGGGCGACCTCGGGGTGGATCTCGTACGGCTCGCCGACGATGTCGCCGACCGTCATGCGCGGGTTCAGCGAGGAGTACGGGTCCTGGAACACGATCTGGATGTTCCGGCGCATCTCCTGGAACGCCTTGCCCTTGAGGGCGTAGATGTCCTGGCCCTTGTAGAGCACCTGCCCGCTCGTGGGGCGCTCGAGCACCATGAGCAGCTTCGCCAGGGTCGACTTGCCGCAGCCGGACTCGCCGACGACGCCGAGCGTCTCGCCCTTGAGCAGGTCGAAGCTCACGCCGTCGACGGCCTGGACCGCGCCGACCTGGCGCTTGAGGACGATGCCCCGGGTGAGCGGGAAGTGCTTGACGAGGTCCCGCACCTGCAGGACGGGCTCGCTAGACACGGGCATGCTGGACCTCTTCCCAGAAGTGGCAGGCGCTGTCGTGGGTGCCGTCGACCTGGTAGTTCGGCGGCACCTCCTTGGTGCACACGTCGCGCACGTGCGGGCAGCGCGGGTTGAACGGGCAGCCGCTCGGGATCCTCGTGAGGTTCGGCGGGATGCCCTTGATGGCGTAGAGCTCCTGGCCCTTCATGTCCACGCGCGGGATCGAGGCGAGCAGGCCCTTGGTGTAGGGGTGCGCCGCCCGCGCGTAGATGTCGTGGACCGGCGCGCGCTCGACGATCCGCCCGGCGTACATCACCGCGATCTGGTCCGCGACGTCGGCGACGACCCCCAGGTCGTGGGTGATGAGGATGAGCCCCATGCGGCGCTCGCGCTGCAGGTCCTTGAGCAGGTCCATGACCTGGGCCTGCACCGTCACGTCGAGGGCCGTGGTGGGCTCGTCGGCGATGAGCAGGTCGGGGTCGAGCGCGATCGCCATCGCGATCATGATGCGCTGGCGCATGCCGCCGGAGAACTGGTGCGGGTAGTCGCGCAGCCGCTGGGCCGCCGCGGGGATGCGCACGAGCTCCATGAGGTCCAGGGCCCGCTTGCGCGCGTCCTTCTTGCTCATGCCCTCGTGCACCCGGAACATCTCCGCGATCTGGTCGCCGACGGTGAAGACGGGGTTCAGCGAGGACAGCGCGTCCTGGAAGATCATGCTGATCTTCTTGCCGCGGAACTGGCGGCGCCGGTCCTCGGGCAGGGCCAGCAGGTCCTCGCCGCGGAAGCGCACCTGGCCCTGGGTGATGAAGCCGGGCGGGGTGTCGAGGATGCCCATGATCGCCTGGGCGGTGACGGACTTGCCCGAGCCGGACTCGCCGAGGACCGCGAGGGTCTCGCCCTCGCGCACCGTGTAGCTCACGCCGTTGACGGCGCGCGCGACGCCGTCGCGGGTGCGGAACTCGACGTGGAGGTCGTCCACCTCGAGCAGGGGGGCTCCGGCGCCGGCGGGGGTGCCCGGCGCCGGCGTGGACTGGGTGGTGGTCACGCGGGTGCCTCTCAGCGCAGCTTCGGGTCGAACGCGTCGCGCACGGCCTCGCCGAGCATGATGAACGCGAGCACCGTGACGGACAGGAACGCGCCGGGGAACAGCAGCATGTGCGGCGACTGGCGGATGAAGTTGCGCGCGTCGGACAGCGCGATCCCCCACGACACCGTCGGCGGCTGCAGGCCGACGCCGAGGAACGACAGGCTCGCCTCGGCGGCGATGAAGACGCCGAGCGCGATCGTCGCGTAGACGAGCACGGGGGCCAGGCCGTTCGGCAGGACGTGGCGCAGGATGATGCGCCCGCCCCGGGCGCCGAGCGCGCGCGCCGCCTGCACGTAGTCCGCCTGCTTCACCTGGATGACGGTCGCGCGCATGATGCGGGCCATCGACGTCCAGCCGAGGATGCCGAGCGCCACCGTGACCGTGAGGATCGAGCTGAGAGCGCTGTCCCCCGGCGGGAAGGAGACCAGGACGAGCAGCGCGCCCAGCAGGCTCGGGATGCCGAAGAAGATGTCGGTGATCCGCGAGATGAGCGTGTCGACCCAGCCGCCGTAGAAGCCGGACGCGACGCCCGCGAGCAGGCCGAGCAGCAGCGCGAAGCCGGTGCCGAGGATGCCCACGAGGATCGAGGCGCGCGCGCCGTAGATCGTCAGCGTGTAGACGTCGCAGCCCTGCAGGTCGTAGCCGAACCACGCCTGGGAGGACGGGCCCTGCCGGCTGTTGGCGAGGTTGCAGAAGCCCGCCGTGCCGGGGCGCTGGTCGGTGAACAGCTGCGGGAACGCCGCCATCACGACGAGGATCGCGATGAGCACCGCCGAGACGGCGAACAGCGGGTTGCGGACCAGGTCGCGCACCGCGTCGCCCGCGAGCGAGCGCGGCCTGTGCTCCGCCGCGTCGTACGTCGCCGGCGTGACCGGGTCGACGTCGGGCGCGGAGTGCTGGTTGTCGACGGGGTCGGTGGCGGCACCGGCGGTGCGCGGGTCACTCATGGCGGATCCGGGGGTCGAGCACGCCGTAGAGCAGGTCGACGAGCAGGTTGACGAGGAGGAAGACCAGCACGAGGAGGGTCACCACGGCCACGACGGTGGCGTTCTCGCGGGTCGTGATGGCCCGGAAGGTCAGGCCGCCGACGCCGTTGATGTTGAAGATGCCCTCGGTGATGATCGCGCCGCCGAGCAGGGTGCCGAAGTCGGCGCCGATGAAGGTGATGACGGGGATGAGCGAGTTGCGCAGGGTGTGGACCCCGACGACGCGCGAGCGCGGCAGGCCCTTGGCCACGGCGGTGCGCACGTAGTCCGAGCGCAGGTTCTCCGCGATGCTCCCGCGGGTGAGGCGGGCGACGTACGCCAGCGACAGCGAGCCGAGGACGAAGCCCGGCATGAGCAGGTCGCCCCACGGCGCCCCCGCCCCGACCGTCGCGGGGAACCACCCCAGCTGGACGCCGAGGACGAGCTGCAGCACGAAGCCGATGACGAAGACCGGGATCGACACGACGAACAGCGTCGAGACGAGCACGAGGTTGTCCAGGAAGCTGCCGCGGCGCAGGCCGGCGAGCACGCCGGCCAGGATGCCGATGACGAGCTCGAAGACGATCGCGACGAACGCCAGCTTCAGGGTCACCTGGTACGCGCTCGTCACGAGCTCGAGCACGGGCCGCTGCGCCGACGTCGTCCCGAAGTCGCCCTGCAGCAGGTTCAGCATGTACTTGCCGTACTGGACGAACACCGGGTCGTCGAGGTTCAGCCGGGCCCGCTCGGCCTGCACGTAGGCCTCGGGGCACGGGCGGTCCCCGCACTTGCCGGCGAACGGGTCGCCCGGCAGCGCGTAGACGACGAGGAAGATCAGCAGCGTCGTACCGATGACCACCGGGATCATCTGCAACAGGCGCCGCAGCACGTAGCGGCCCATCCACACCTCCTAGGAGCGGCGGGTCCCGTCCGTGGGGATCCCGCCGGCCGGCCCGTCGTCCGGCGCGACGACGAGGGTACGTCGTCCGCGCGGGGTCTCCGCACGGGGCGCGCGACGGGGTCGTGACGGCGGACGGCCCGCCGCCCCCCGGTGGGGGGTGCGGCGGGCCGCCCGTGGGTCGATCACTCGCTGACGGTGATGCCCTGCAGGTCCGGGGTGCCGAAGGGCGTGAACCGGACGTTCTCGAGGCGCTCGGACCAACCGGCCTGGAGGGTGCTGTACCAGAGCGGGATGACCGTCATGTCCTCGGCCAGCAGGCGCTCGGCCTGCTGGTAGAGCTCGAGCGACTCCTCGCCCTCGGCCGAGGCGGCCTGCTGCAGGAGCTGGTCGAACTGCGGGTTGCTGTACTCGCCGTCGTTCGAGGAGGCGCCGGTCGCGTAGAGCGGGGCGAGGAAGTTCTCGATCGACGGGTAGTCCATCTGCCAGCCGGTGCGGAAGGCGCCGTCCTCCTCGCGGTTCGTGATCGCCTCGCGGAAGGTGGCGAAGTCCGGCGTCGGCTGGCCCTGGCAGTCCAGGCCGATGGCGTTCTTGATGCTGTTGCAGGTCGCGTCGACCCAGGCCTTGTGGTCGCCGTCGGCGTTGTAGCCGATGGTCAGCGGGCCCTGGAAGTCGGTCTGGGCGAAGTACTCCTTCGCCTTGGCCGGGTCGTAGGTGCAGAACTCGCCGCACTGGCCCTCGACGTAGCCCTCGACGACCGGGGCGACCCAGCCGGTGGCCGGGGTGCGGCCGCCGTTGAAGATGGTCTGGGTGATCGACTCGCGGTCGATCGCCAGCGACAGCGCCTTGCCGAGGTTCGGGTCGGCGTACTCCGGCAGGTACTGCGGCAGCGTGAAGGACTGGAACACGCCCTCGGGCTGCTCGACGTAGCGGCCCTCGCCGAGGTCGGACTTGAACTGCTCGCCGGCCAGCGCCGACGTCGGCAGCGTGTCGACGATGTCGAGGTTGCCGCTCGTCAGGTCGGCGTACGCCGCGTCGGAGTCGGTGTAGACCTTGAACTGCACGGCCTGGACCTGCGCCGGGCGCTCGCCCGGGTAGTCCTCCCAGGCCTCGACGTCGATCTGCACGTCGTGGTCCCAGCTGACGAAGCGGAACGGGCCGTTGCCGACCGGCTCCTCGCCGTAGGCCTCCGGGTCCTCGAAGAAGGACTCCGGCAGCGGCACGAACGCCGAGTAGCCGAGGCGGTTGATGAACGAGGACGCCGGGGCGGTCAGCGTGATGGTGAAGGTCTTGTCGTCGACGACCTTGAGGCCGGACATCTCCGTGACCGGGGCCTCGTCGGCCGTGATGGTCTCGTCGCCGTTGGCGTCCTCGCCCTGCACCTCGGTGTAGCCCTGGATGGGCTCGAAGAAGTACGAGTTGAGCTGGGCGTTCGGGCCGTAGGCGCCGTAGTTCCAGGCGTCGACGAAGCTGTTCGCCGTCACCGGGCTGCCGTCGTGGAACGTCCAGTCCTTGAGCGTCACCGTGTAGGTGGTGTTGTCGTCGGTCTCGATGGACTCGGCGACCGCCATCACCGGCGAGCCGTCCTCGACGTCGTACTCCACGAGGCCCGTGGTGATCGAGTCGACCACGAGGCCGCCCTCGGTCTCGTTGGTGTTGAAGCCGACGAGCGGGTTCTGCGGCTCACCGTTCTGGATGGTGACCGTGCCGCTGGGGCCGCCGGCGGAGTCGCCGCCGCTGCCGCCCGCGTTGTCGTCGTCCCCGCCGCCGCAGGCCGTGGCGAGGAGGGCGATCGACGCCACCCCCACAGCCCAGCGGGCGCGCTCGAGACCGCGCATAGAGATCCTCCTGTGTGGACGCTCGAAAGGTTCGAGCTCTGGCCGTCAGGACCCAACCCGAGGGGCGCGGCGCACCGCAAGGTCCGTTACCGGATCGTGCCCCGGCGGGAGATCCTCCGGCCGGCGCCGCGATCGGCACCCGTCGACGCTAACCGACGCATCTGCCCGGATCGCTCTCGCGACGGGCTCGGACGCGTACCGATCAGGTAACGCTCGGCGGTACGGGAGCACGCCCCGCACCGCCGGGCCCACCGACCGTGAGCAGCCCCAGCACGGCGACGGGACCGGGCTCAGCGGCTCCGGCGGGCCCGCGTGCGCTCGCGCTCCTGCGCGGACAGGACCACCTTGCGCAGGCGCACCGTCGCCGGCGTCACCTCGACGCACTCGTCCTCGCGGCAGAACTCCAGCGCCTGCTCCATGCCCATGGCGCGCGGCGGGATGAGCCGCACGAGCTCGTCGCCGGTCGACGAGCGCATGTTCGTGAGCTTCTTCTCCTTGCAGATGTTGACGTCCATGTCGTCCGCCCGGGAGTTCTCGCCGACGATCATGCCCTCGTAGACCTCGGTCGTGGGGCTCACGAAGAGCGTGCCGCGCTCCTGCAGGTTGTGGCAGGCGAAGGACGTCACGGGCCCGCTGCGGTCGGCCACCAGCGAGCCGGTCGGGCGGGTGCGCAGCTCGCCGTGCCACGGCTCGTACGCCTCGAAGACGTGGTGCAGCAGGCCGGTGCCGCGGGTCTCGGTGAGGAACTCGGTGCGGAAGCCGATGAGCCCGCGGGCCGGGACGACGTACTCCATCCGGACCCAGCCGGTGCCGTGGTTGACCATCTGCTCCATGCGCCCCTTGCGCAGGGCCATGAGCTGGGTGACGACGCCGAGGTACTCCTCGGGGATGTCGACGGTGAGGCGCTCGACCGGCTCGTGGACCTTGCCGTCGACGACGCGGGTCACGACCTGCGGCTTGCCCACGGTCAGCTCGAAGCCCTCGCGGCGCATGAGCTCGACGAGGATCGCCAGCTGCAGCTCGCCGCGGCCCTGGACCTCCCACGTGTCGGGGCGGTCGGTCGGCACGACGCGGATCGACACGTTGCCGACGAGCTCGGCGTCGAGCCGGTTCTTCACCAGGCGGGCCGTGAGCTTGGTGCCGGACTTGCCGGCCAGCGGCGAGGTGTTGATGCCGATGGTCATCGAAATGGACGGCTCGTCGACGGTGATGACCGGCAGCGGGCGCGGGTCCTCGGGGTCGGCGAGCGTCTCGCCGATGGTGATGTCCTCGATGCCGGCGATGGCGATGATGTCGCCCGGGCCGGCCTCCTCCGCCGGGACGCGCTCGAGCGCCTCGGTCATGAGCAGCTCGGTGATGCGCACCCGCTGCTGGGAGCCGTCGGTGCGGCACCAGGTGACGCTCTGGCCCTTGCGGATCGTGCCCTCGTGCACGCGGCACAGCGCGAGGCGCCCGAGGTAGGGCGAGGCGTCGAGGTTCGTGACGTGCGCCTGCAGCGGCGCGCCCTCGGTGAAGGACGGCGCCGGGATGGTGTCGCGGATGACCTGGAACAGCGGCTCGAGGTCGGGGCTGTCCGGCGACTCGCCGTCCTTGGGCCGCTCCAGCGAGGCCTTCCCGGCCTTCGCGTGGCAGTAGACGATCGGGAAGTCGATCTGGTCCTCGTCCGCGTCGAGGTCGAGGAACAGCTCGTACGTCTCGTCGACCACCTCGGCGATCCGCGCGTCGGGGCGGTCGACCTTGTTGATGACGAGGATGACGGGCAGCCGCGACTGCAGCGCCTTGCGCAGGACGAAGCGCGTCTGCGGCAGCGGGCCCTCGGAGGCGTCGACGAGCAGCACGACGCCGTCGACCATCGACAGCCCGCGCTCGACCTCGCCGCCGAAGTCGGCGTGGCCGGGGGTGTCGATGATGTTGATGGTGAGGTCGCCGTGCCGGACCGCGGTGTTCTTCGCGAGGATGGTGATGCCCTTCTCGCGCTCGAGGTCCATCGAGTCCATGACGCGCTCGTTCACGTCGCCCTGGTCGGCCTGGTGCTGGGTGAACGCCCCGGACTGCCAGAGCATGGCGTCGACGAGGGTGGTCTTGCCGTGGTCGACGTGGGCGACGATGGCGACGTTGCGGAGGTCTTCGCGGCGGGGCATGCGGGGGTACGACTCCTGGCTCGGTGGCGGGGCACCGACGGACCGGCGCTCCTGGAGTCTACGGCGCCGGCCCGGGCGCCCGTCCGTACGCTCACAGCGGGTCCACAGGGAGCGCACCGGGACCGCACAGCGACGCCTCCGACCGTGGGGAGCATGCAGATGACGGACGCCCCGCACCCCGGGCCCGCAGCGGCCCCCGGCCCGCCCCGCCTGCGCCGCCCCGACGGCACCCCGGTGCGGGTCCTCGTCGTCGACGACGAGCCGGCGCTCACCGAGCTGCTGTCCATGGCGCTGCGCTACGAGGGCTGGGACGTGCGCACGGCGGGCGACGGCGGCGCGGCGACCCGGGCCGCGCGCGGCTTCCGGCCGGACGCGGTCGTCCTCGACATGATGCTGCCGGACATGGACGGCCTGGAGGTGCTGCGCCGCCTGCGCGCCGACGCGACCGACGTGCCCGTGCTCTTCCTCACCGCGAGGGACGCCGTCGAGGACCGCGTCGCGGGGCTGACCGCCGGTGGCGACGACTACGTGACCAAGCCGTTCAGCCTGGAGGAGGTCGTCGCGCGCCTGCGCGGGCTCGTGCGCCGCAGCGGCTCGCTCGCCCAGCGCGAGGGCGGGCGGCTCGTCGTCGGCGACCTCGTCATGGACGAGGACAGCCGCGAGGTGCACCGCGGCGGGGACGCCGTGCACCTCACGGCGACCGAGTTCGAGCTGCTGCGCTTCCTCATGCGCAACCCCCGGCGCGTGCTGAGCAAGGCGCAGATCCTCGACCGGGTCTGGGACTACGACTTCGGCGGGCAGGCCAACGTGGTGGAGCTCTACGTGTCCTACCTGCGCAAGAAGGTGGACGCCGGCCGCGCCCCGATGATCCACACCCGGCGCGGCGCGGGGTACGTGCTCAAGCCCGCGGACCCGGCCGGCTGACGCGTGGCCCCCGCCCACCTGCGCTCGGCGCGCGGGCGCCGCCTGCTGCTCCACCCGCGGCGGTGGACGCTGCGCGCCCGCCTGCTCGTCGCGCTGGTGGCGCTCATGGCCGTGGTGGTGCTCGTCGTCGGCGTCGTGAGCACCGCCCTGCTGCGCCGGTCGCTGCAGGACCGCCTCGACGACCAGGTGCGCGCGGCCGCGCAGGCGCCGCCCGGGCTCGGCGCACCCGGCGGGCTCGGCGGGCCCGGCGGGGCCGGCGGGCCGGGCGGGGCCTTCGAGCGCGGCGACGACCCGTCCCCCGAGGGCGCCGGGCGGCTCACGGTGGTCCTCGACGAGGGGGAGGTGAGCGCCGCGTGGGTGGACCAGGAGGACGGCTCGCGGCTGGGCGTCGAGGTGCCCCCCGGAGCCGCCGCCACCCTGCGCGGCGCGGACCGGCCGAGGACGGCGGACCTCGGCGAGGTGGGGGCGTACCGGGTGCTGCTCGCCCGCGCGCCCGGCGGCCTGCAGCGCGTCGTCGGCCTCCCGCTCGCCCCCGTGCAGAGCACGGTGCGGACCCTGGCGTGGACGATCACGGCGGTCGGCCTCGCCGGCCTCGGGCTCGCCGCCCTGGCCGGCGCGGCGATCGTCCGGCTCGGCCTGCGCCCGCTGCGGCGGGTGGCGGCCACCGCCACCGAGGTGGCGCGGCTCCCCCTGGGCACGGGCGAGGTGGCGCTGGCCCAGCGCGTGCCCGAGGCCGGCACCGACCCCCGTACGGAGGTCGGGCAGGTCGGTGCCGCCCTCAACCGGCTCCTCGAGCACGTCGCCGCCGCGCTGGCGGCCCGCCAGGAGAGCGAGACCCGCGTCCGGCGCTTCGTCGCCGACGCCAGCCACGAGCTGCGCACGCCCCTCGCCTCGATCCGCGGCTACGCGGAGCTGACCCGGCGCAGCCGCGAGGCCGCTCCCCCCGACGTGGCCCACGCGCTGCGGCGGGTGGAGTCCGAGGCGGTGCGCATGAGCGCGCTCGTCGAGGACCTGCTGCTCCTCGCCCGCCTCGACGCCGGCCGTCCCGTGGCGCACGGCCCGGTCGACCTCACGGCCCTGCTCGTCGACGCCGTCGGGGACGCGCACGCAGCGGGGCCCGGGCACCGCTGGGACCTCGACCTCCCCGAGGAGCCCGTCGTCGTCGACGGCGACGCCGCGCGCCTGCACCAGGTCGTCGCCAACCTGCTGGCGAACGCCCGCGTGCACACGCCGCCCGGCACCCGGGTCGTGGCGGGCCTCGCGACCGCGCGCGGCCGGGCGGTGCTCACGGTGCAGGACGAGGGGCCCGGCATCGCGCCCGCGCTGCTGCCGACGGTCTTCGAGCGCTTCGCGCGCGGCGACGAGGGGCGGGCCCGCGCCGGCGGCAGCGGGCAGGGCACCACGGGCAGCACCGGGCTCGGGCTGGCCATCGTGCGGGCCGTGGTCGCGGCCCACGGCGGCACCGTCGAGGTCGCGAGCGCGCCCGGGTGCACGCGGTTCACGGTCGCGCTGCCGCTGGCGGGCACGGGGACGCCCTCCTGAGGACCGGCCTCAGCGCAGCGGCAGGTCGAACCAGACCACCTTGCCGCCGGGCGTCGAGCGGGCGCCCCAGCGCCGGGCGAGGCTGCCGACGAGGTGCAGGCCCCGCCCGCCCTCGTCGTCGGGCGCGGCCCGGCGCAGGCGGGGCAGGCGGGCGTCGCTGTCGGCCACGGAGACCTCGACCCGGTCGTCGAGCAGCAGCAGCCGCAGCACGACCGGCTCGCGGGCGTAGCGCACGGCGTTGGTGACCAGCTCGCTCACGAGCAGCTCGGCGGTGTCGACGAGGCGGTGCAGGCCCCACTCCTCGAGGCGGCGGCGGGCCAGCCGGCGGGCGCGGCCGACGGCGGCGAGGTCGGCCCGTACGGCGACCGCGGTGCAGGAGGCCGGGTCGACCCCCTCGAGGCGGGCGACGAGCAGCGCGACGTCGTCGTCGTGGCCGCGGTCGCGGCCGGTCTCGGCGAGCACCGCGTCGCAGAGCGCCTCGAGGTCGTCCGGGCCCCGACGCAGCGCCTCCAGGAGCCGGGCCGTGCCGTCGTCCACGTCGGCGCCGCGCGACTCGACGAGCCCGTCGGTGCACAGCACCAGCCGGCAGCCGTCGGGCACGTCCACCACGACGCTGCCGAAGGGGACCCCGCCCACCCCCAGCGGGGCGCCCGAGGCCGGCGCCAGCACCCGCGGCGCGCCGGACGGGTCGAGCAGGACCGGCGGGAGGTGCCCGGCCGTCGCGTAGCGCAGGGCGCGGTCCACCGGGTCGTACACGGCGTAGGCGCACGTCGCGAGCTGCACCTCGTCGAGGGACTGGGCGAGGTCGTCGAGGTGCGCGAGCACGTCCTCGGGCATGAGGTCGAGCACGGCGAGCGTGCGCACGGCGGTGCGCAGCTGGCCCATGGCCGCGGCGGCGCGCAGCCCGCGCCCCATGACGTCCCCCACGACGAGCGCCACGCGCCCGCCGGCGAGGGCGATGACGTCGAACCAGTCGCCCCCCACCTGGGTCGTGCCGCCGGGGAGGTAGCGGTGGGCGACGGCGACCCGCCCCAGCTCGGGGTCCTCGCGGGGCAGCAGCGAGCGCTGCAGCTCCACCGCCGTCGCCCGCTCCCGGGAGTAGAGGCGGGCGTTGTCCACGGCGAGCGCGGCGCGGCGCGCCAGCTCCCCGGCCAGGCGCAGGTCCTGCGCGTCGAACGCGGAGGCTCCGGCGCCGCGCCCGAGGGTGACGAGGCCGAGCACGGCGCCGCGGGCGACGAGCGGGGCGAGCACGAGCGGGCCCGGCCCCTCCCCCGGCGGCCCGCCCGGCGGGCCGGGCGCGGGGGCGCCGGGGTCGGCCACGAGCACCGGCTCGCGCCCCTCGAGCACCCGCGCGACCAGGCCGCCGTCATCGACGGGCGGCGCCCCGGCGGCCGCGTACGGCCCCGCGGGCGCCGGGTCCGCCGCGGCCCGGGCGACCCGGCGCAGCCGCGGGCGCGCGCCGGGCGGACCCTGCTCCTCGAGCAGGTCCACGGCCGCCAGGTCGGCGAAGGCCGGGACCGCGACCTGCACGACCTCGCGGGCGGTCGTCGCCACGTCGAGGGTGCTGCCCACGCGCCGCGCGGCCTCGTCGAGCAGGGCGAGCACGTCGGGGCGCCCCCGCCCGGGCCGCTCCCGGGGGCCGCCGGGCGGGTCGACGAGCACGCCCACGAGCGCGCGGCCGTCCGCCGCCCGCAGCCGCCGCGCGCGCAGCGGGGCCGCCCCGCCCGGCTCCAGCGGCTCCCCCGTGCGCAGCACCTCGAGCAGCCGTCCGCGCTGCCCCTCGAGCCACGGCGGCGCGGCGCCCGGCGCCGGGACCCCGGCGCTCGCCGCGAGCACCCGCAGGTCGGCGTCGAGCACGACGACCCCGACGGGCAGCCGGTCCAGCGCCGCGGCGAGGAGCGCGTCGCGGCCCGGTGCCGGCGCACCCCCGACCGGCGCACCGCCGTCCGCCGCGCCACCGCCCGCTCCGCTCACGAGGGCGGTCCTCCCCTGCGCGGGTCCGCCCATGCCGCCCGGCGCGGGGCCGACCGGCCCCGCGCGGGGCTCACGCGGCCGGCCCGGCGAGGGCCTGCACCGCCCGGACGACCGGCAGGTCCGCGTCGAGCCACGCCACGCCGTACCAGTCGCCCGGGTCGAGCCAGCGCAGCTCGCTGTGGTCGGGCCCGGCCGCCGGGACCCCGGCCACGACCCGCGCGGTCCAGACCCGCAGGACCGCCGACGGCGGCAGCGGCCAGTCGCCGCCGACGCGCTGCAGCAGCTCGACCTCCACGCCGAGCTCCTCCCGGCACTCGCGCACGAGCGCCGCGCGCTCGCCCTCGCCGGGGTCCACCTTGCCGCCGGGCAGCTCCCAACCGCCGGCGAGCGCGGGCGGGCCGGTGCGCCGGGCCGCGAGCAGCCGGCCGCCGTCGAGCAGGGCGGCCCCGACGACGACCAGCGGCCCGCCGCTCAGCGCGTCACCACCGGTCGTGGACGAGCGGGCGCACGTGCTCGTCGTAGACGCGGCGCACGCCCTCGAGCACCTCCGGGGCCAGCGGCGGGACGCCGGCGGCCGCGGCGTTGGCGCGCGCCTGCTCGGCGTTGCGCGCGCCGGGGATGACCGTGGTGACGCCCGGCTGGTCGACGACCCAGCGCAGGGCGAGCTGCGCCGTGGTGACGCCCTCGGGCGCGAGCGCCGCCACCTCGCGGGCCGCCCGCACCCCGGTGGTGAAGTCCACGCCGGCGAAGGTCTCGCCGACGTCGAAGGCCTCCCCGTTGCGGTTGTACGTGCGGTGGTCGTCCGGCGCGAAGGTGGTCGTCTCGTCGTACTTGCCGGTCAGCAGCCCGCTGGCCAGCGGGACCCGCGCGATGATCCCGACCCCCGCCTCGGCGGCGGCCGGGAGCACCTGCTCCAGCGGCTTCTGCCGGAAGGCGTTGACGATGATCTGCACGCTCGCCACGTGCGGGCGGGCGATCGCGGACAGGGCCTCGTCGACGGTCTCGACGCTGACGCCGTACGCGCGCACGCGCCCCTCGCCCACCATCGCGTCGAGCGCGTCGAAGAGGTCGTCGCGGCCGTACACCTCGCTCGGCGGGCAGTGCAGCTGCACGAGGTCGAGCGTGTCGACGCCGAGGTTCTCGCGGCTGCGGTCGTTCCAGGCGCGGAAGGCGTCCGGGGTGTAGCCGGCCGCCACGTGCGGGTCGGCGCGCCGGCCCATCTTCGTCGCCACGAGCAGGCCGGCGTCCGGGCGCTCGCGCAGCAGCCGGCCGACGAGCCGCTCGCTGCGACCGTCGCCGTACACGTCCGCCGTGTCGACGAAGGTCACCCCGGCGTCCACGGCCGCGGTGAGCGTCGCCAGGGCGTCGTCCTCGTCGACCCGGCCCCAGTCGGCGCCGATCTGCCACGCCCCGAGGCCGACCACCGACGCGTCCCGGCCGAGCCGGCCGAAGGTCCTCATCTCCATGCGCCGGACCCTAGCCGCGTGGGCGTCGGACCCCGCGGGCAGGATGCGCGACGGGTCGAGCCGCTGCAGGAGCAGGAGCCGACCCGTGCCCTTCGTCGTGGAGTACGTCCCCTGGACCGGCCGGGCGCCCGAGCGCGTCGAGGCGCTCGACGTGGTCCGCGCCGGCCCGCACCTGGAGTTCACCGACTACCGGCTGGTCGTCGGCGCGCCGCGCGCCGTCGTCGCGCTGCGCGTGCCGGCCCGCGAGGTCGCCGCCGTGCGGCGGGTGCCCGGGGAGCGGGGCACCATGGAGGGGTGAGCGAGGCGGGCCCGCGGGGCGACCTGGAGGCGCTGGCCGGGCTCGTCGCGGACGGCGGCGCCGTCGTGCTCAGCGGCGCCGGGCTGTCGACGGAGTCCGGCATCCCCGACTACCGCGGCCCGAGCGGCTCGCGGCGCACGACCGCACCGATGCGCTTCCAGGTGTTCGTGGGCGACCCCGTCGCCCGCCGGCGCTACTGGGCGCGCAGCCACGTCGGGTGGCCGTACTTCTCCTCCGCGCGGCCCAACGACGGGCACCGCGCGGTCGCGGAGCTCGAGCGCGCCGGGCTGCTGCGCGGCATCGTCACGCAGAACGTCGACGGGCTGCACCAGGCCGCCGGCGCCCGCGACGTCGTCGACCTGCACGGGCGGCTCGACCGGGTCGTCTGCCTGCGCTGCGGGGCGCACGTCTCCCGCGAGGAGGTCGAGCGGCGCCTCACCGAGGCCAACCCCGGCTTCGGGGCCCGCGCCCGCGTGGTCAACGCCGACGGCGACGCCGAGATCGACGAGACCGACCTCGACGGGTTCCACGTCGTCGGGTGCGGGGTGTGCGGGCAGGGCCCGCTCAAGCCCGACGTCGTGTACTTCGGCGAGACCGTCCCCCGCGAGCGCGTCGAGCGCAGCTACGCCCTCGTCGAGGGCGCCTCGTGCCTGCTCGTCCTCGGCAGCTCCCTCACGGTGATGTCGGGGTACCGCTTCGTCCTGCGCGCGGCCGACCGCGGCATCCCGGTCGCCGTGGTCAACCAGGGACCCACCCGGGGCGACGCGCACGCGGAGGTGCGCCTCGACGCGCCGCTGGGCCGGGTGCTGCCCGCGCTGGCCGCGCGGCTCGTCCCGGCGCGCACCTGAGCGGTCGCGGCCGAGGACGCCGCGCCCCCGTGGTGTCCCGGGCCCGCGGACGGGTAGCGCCCCGCCGAGCCCGACCCCCGAGGAGCCGCCCCGTGCGCAGCCCGCACCGCACCGCCCGTACGGCCGCCGCCGCGACCGCCGCCGCCCTGTCCCTGCTCGTGGCGGGGTGCAGCACCGGCGAGAGCAACTCCGTCGACGCCGACCGCGTGGGCCAGCGCATCGTCGAGGTGGTGCGCGGCGCCGTCGAGGAGGCCAAGGAGCGCGCGGGCGAGCAGACCGGCCGGGTCGAGCGCGCCGAGCCCGGGCAGGCGGCGCGCGAGGGCGTGGTGATCCGCTCGGACACCCGCACCGAGTTCGACTACCCCACCTTCCAGACGACGCTGCGCACGGTGCTCGGGTCGCTCGAGGACTACTGGGGCGAGACGCTCCCGGACGAGTTCGGCGTGCGGTTCACGCCGCTGCAGGGCGGCTACACGTACTACCGCCCCGAGGAGGAGCCCGGCCCCTCGTGCGGCGGCGAGCCGGCGCCCGCGCGCAACGCGTTCTACTGCTCGCGGGGCGACTTCATCGCCTGGGACGAGACCGGCCTCATCATCCCCTACTACGTGCAGGCCGGGGACTTCGCCGCCGCCTTCGTCCTCGCCCACGAGTTCGGCCACGCCGTGCAGGTGCGCCTGCCGCGCCAGGAGCGGCTCGGCATCCTGCGCGAGCTGCAGGCGGACTGCTTCGCCGGCGCCTGGTCGCGCTCGGCGGCCGACCAGCGCCTGCTCGAGGCCGGCGACCTCGACGAGGCGACGGTCGCCGTCATCTCCGCGCGCGACGTGCCGGGGACGCCGTGGACCGAGCCGCAGGCGCACGGCACCGGCTTCCAGCGCATCCGCGCCTTCGGCGACGGCTACGAGGGGGGCCCGACGGCCTGCTACCCCGCGCCCGCGGAGAAGTGGATCCTGCCCGGGGCGGCCGTGCAGCCGACGGGCCCGGCGACGCCGGGGGCCGTCGGCTGAGGCCCCGGCCCCCGGCCCCCGGCGCCCGGCTCAGAGCGCGGTGCGGGGGCGGGGCGGCAGCCCCGCCGCGGCGTAGCAGGCGTCGACGAGGCGGGCCTGCGCGACGGCGTCGTCCGCGTCGGTGACGATCGGGGCGCCGTCGCGCACGTGCGCGGCGACGGCCTCGAGCTGGTAGGTGAAGGTCGAGCGCGTGCCCAGGCGCTCGACGCGCTCCTCGCGCGCGCTGCGCACGACGAGCCGGTCGTCGCCGTGCGGCAGCACGAAGTCCGGGGCGGAGAGCTCGCCCGCGGTGCCCTCGACGCGCAGCGACATCCGCACGCCCGCCGCGGCCATGTCGCAGGAGGCGAGCGCCGTGGCGCCGCCGGGGAGCTCGAGGTCGACCGCGAGGCGCTCGTCCACGCCGGGGTGCCCGTCCCGCTCGCGGGCGGTGGCCGCGACGACGCGCGGAGCGCCGCCGGCCGCCGCCGCGAGCAGCCGCACGACGTGCAGGGCGTAGCAGCCGAGGTCCATGAAGGCGCCGCCCGCGAGCTCCAGCGACCAGCGGGGGTCGTCGTCGGCCGGCGCCGGGATGTCGACGTGCGCCTCGACGTGGCGCAGCGCCCCGATCTCGCCGGAGCCCACGAGCTCGAGCACCCGGCGCACGAGCGGGTGGTGGGCGTAGTGGAAGCCCTCGACCACCCGCACGCCGGCGCCGCGCGCCGCCGCGACGACCTCCTCGGCCTCGACGGCGTCGCTCGCGAACGGCTTCTCGCTGAGGACGTGCTTGCCCGCGCGCACCGCGCGCAGGTTCCACGGCCCGTGCAGGCCGTTGGCGAGCGGGACGTAGACCAGCTCGACCTCGGGGTCGGCGAGGACCTCCTCGTACGACCCGACGACGCGCTCGAACCCGTGCTCGGCGGCGAAGGCCTCGGCGCGGGACCGGTCCCGCGCGGCGACGGCGACCAGCCGCGCGCCGGTCTCGTGGGCGGGCGCGACGAGGGCGCGCGGGGCGATGCGGGCGGCGCCGAGGACGCCGATGCGCAGGGGCTCGGTGGTGGGCACGGGGGCAGTCTGCCCCACCCGCGCAGCCGGGGGCGAGAGCGCTCCCACGCCCCGTGCTCGAGCCCCCCGTGCTCAGGCCGCCCCGCGCCCCCGCTGGGCGCCGCAGGCCGTGCAGCGCACGAGCGGGACGCCGCCCCGCAGGTCCACCTGCAGCGTCCACAGGGAGCGGCAGGCGCCGCAGCGGTGGCGGAGCAGGCGCTCGCGCCGGCCGGCCGCGCGGGCCCTCGTACGGGTGGTCGCTGTCGTCACCCGGTGTCCCTCGGCGCGCGGGCGCGGGCGCCGCATGGCCCGTCGGCACCGTCCGGGCTAGCCCGTCGTGACTAGTCCCCCGGCAGCAGCCCCCGCGCGGGCCGGCCGATGAGTAGCGTCCCCGGCACCGGTCTGCCAGCACGTCGACCGACCGGGTCGACGGAGCCGAGGAGGAACCCGTGAGCGTCCAGCTGAACCCGTACCTCAACTTCCGCGACGAGGCCCGCCAGGCCATGGACTTCTACCGGTCCGTGCTGGGCGGCACGCTCGAGCGCAGCACCTTCGCCGAGTTCGGGATGGCCCAGGACCCGGCCGACGCCGACAAGGTCATGCACTCCCAGCTGCGCACCGAGGACGGCATGGTCCTCATGGCCGCCGACACCCCGGCCGGGATGCCGACCCCGGAGCAGTCGCGGCACGCGGTCTCGCTCAGCGGCGGGCCGGAGGACGAGGAGCGCCTGCGCGGGGTCTGGGAGCGCCTCACCGACGGCGGCCAGGTCACGGTGCCGCTGGAGAAGGCGCCCTGGGGCGACTGGTTCGGGATGTGCTCGGACCGCTACGGCATCGACTGGATGGTCAACGTCGCCGGGTCCTGAGCCGGGCCGGCCCCTCAGCGCAGCGCCGGCACGGCGCCGGGCGGGTCGGCGACGACGGTGGCGTCGCGCCCGGCCTGCTTGCCGCGGTAGAGCGCCGCGTCCGCGCGCGCGAGGGCCTCGGCCGCCGTCTCCCCCGGCCACCACGTGGCCAGCCCGACCGTGCAGGTCTGCCCGTGCGGGACCGCGGCCCGCACCCGGTCCGCGACGGCGACGGCGTCGGCCCCCGCGCAGCCGGGCAGGGCGAGCGCGAACTCCTCGCCGCCCCAGCGCGCGAGGACGTCCTCGCGGCGCAGGCACGCCTCGGCCGCCACGGCGAAGTCGCGCAGCAGCGCGTCGCCGGCGAGGTGCCCGAGGCCGTCGTTGTACGCCTTGAACCGGTCGAGGTCGACGAGGGCGAAGGTCAGCGGCGCCCCCGAGCGGGCGGCCCGCGCGGTCTCCTGGGCGGCGACCTCGTCCCAGCGCCGCCGGTTGGCCAGCCCGGTCAGCGGGTCGCGCTGCGCGGCGCGCTCGAGGCGGGAGAGCAGGTCGGCGCGCTCCACGACGTGCGCGGCCTCCGCGGCCAGCGTCTCGAGCATCGCCGGGACGTGCGCGGGGAGCCCGGCCACCGGGCGGTGCCACAGCGCGCCGATCACGCCGACGACCCGGTCCCCGGGCAGCACGAGGGGCTGCCAGGCGCCCGAGGCGATGTCGAAGGCGCGCCGCAGCGCGTCGCTGTTCTCCGGGTGGCTGCGCACGTCGGCGACGAAGAGCGGGCGCGCCGACCCGTACGCGACGAGCGCCAGCGAGACGTCCGACGACGGGTCGAGCCGCACCGGCACGTCGTCGAGCCCGACGAGCGCCGTCGAGACGAGGACCCCGTGCTCGTCGGGCTGCAGCAGGTACGCCCCCTCCGCGCCGGTGAGCTCGCAGACGGCGCGGCAGATGGCCCCGCGGGGGTCGTCGCTCGTGGCGAGGGAGCGCGACGCCCGCGCCAGCACCTCGGCGTGCTCGATGTGCTCGGTGAGCCGGTCGTGCGCGGTGCGCAGCTCGCCCTCGCGGGCGAGCGCCTGCGTCACGTCGTGCATGGCCACGACCGCACCGAGGGGGCTGCCGTCCGCCGCCGCCATCGTGCGGCCGGTGCACACGACGCTGCGGTCGGCCCGCCCCTGCGCGCGGATGAGCATGGGCACGCCGTCCACCGCCCCCTCCGCCAGGGCGCGGCGCAGCGGCACCTCGTCGGCGTCGAGGGGGCGCCCGTCGGGGGCGAGGAGCCCGTACGCCTGCGCGTGCTCGCCGGGGTCGAGGGCGGCCCGCGCGTCGAGGCCGTGCCAGCCGCGCGCCGCGTCGTTGAGCAGGACCAGCCGGCCCTGGGGGTCCGCGACCACGATCCCGACGTCCACCGTGTCGAGCACGGTCTGCGTCAGGCGCTCGCGGCGCTCGGCCTCGCGCGCGACGGCGCGCACGGCGCGCAGCAGGTCGTCGCGCTCGTCACGGCCGAGCGCCAGCAGCGTCCCGAGCACCGCGACGAGCCCGCCGAAGAGCTGCACCACGAGCGCGCGCGCGGGGTGGTCGGCGACCGCGGCGAAGGGGCCCTCGCCGTGCAGCGTGAACGCGACCGCCGTGACGGCGGCGGCGAGGCCGTGCAGCGCGACGACCGTCGTGCCCGCGCGCAGCGCCACCCAGACCGTGAGCGCGAGCAGGGGGAACGCGATGGGCAGGCCGTCGAGGACGGTGAAGACGAGGACGTAGCCGGCGGCCGTGGCGACCACCGCGAGCGCGAGCTCGACGCGCGCCCAGCGGCCCGGGGGCAGCAGCGGCGGCAGGTCGTCCGCCCGCGCGGGCGCGCCCGCCCGGCGGCGGCGGTGCTGGGCGAGCCGGGCCCCCAGCAGCAGGCCGACGGTCCCGAGCACCACGACGCTCACCGTGCCGCGGGTCACCCAGACCCCCAGCGTGACGAGCGACCAGGTGCCCTCGAGCACCCCCACCGCGCCCGGGCCCAGGGCGGCGCCCGCCGCGGTGGCGCTCACCGCGGCGAGGACCAGCGCCCCGAGCTGGCGGGGCCGGCGCAGCGGCTCCTCGCCGCCGGCCCCCCACAGCGAGGGGCACCAGCGGGCGAGCAGGGCGTGCAGGACGAGCACCTGCAGCAGCCCCGCCGCGGCGGAGCAGGCGGCGAGGACCGGCTCGGCGCCGGTCACGAGGTTGGCCCCGCCGGTCGTCAGCGCGAGCGCGGCCAGGTCCGGCCCCCGCGTCCCGGCGCGGCGCTGGGCGGCGAACCACACCGCGGCCACGCCGCCGGCCGGCCACACGAGGCTGAGGCTCGCGCCCTCCTCGACCGTGAGCCGGCCCAGCAGGACGGCGGCGAGGTGGGCGAGGGCGAACGCGCCGCTGCGCACGAGCGCCGCGGCGGAGGGTCGGTCCTGGCTCACCGTGGACCCGTCGGCAGCCGCGCCGCGCCGCTTGAGGCCCGGCCCGTGCGGCACCGGGGCGCCGCGGCGCGCACCCGCTCGTCGCACCGGTGTTTGCCCCGGCGCACCACCGGGGATCCGTGCCGCGCCGCTCGACGTGGTCGGGCTTCAGCACGAGGGCCGCGGGGCCGCGGGGCGGCGCAGGAGGCACGCCATGGGTGAGTTCGCGTCGGAGCTGCGTCGTCGGGTGGTGGCGGCGGAGCACGCCCTGCTGCAGGCGAGGGTGCAGGGGGACGAGTACGGGCAGTCGGTGCTGGAGGGTGACCTCGCGGCGCTGCAACGGCTGGCGGACGACCACCGGGTCGCCGTGCCGCGCACGCTGGACCTGACCCGGCACGAGCGCGCGGTGCACCGCGCGTGAGGGGTCAGACGTTGAAGCGGAACTCCACGACGTCGCCGTCGGCCATCACGTAGTCCTTGCCCTCGATCCGCACCTTGCCGCGGGACTTGGCCTCGGTCATCGAGCCGGCGTCGACCAGGTCGTCGTACGACACCACCTCGGCCTTGATGAAGCCGCGCTGGAAGTCGGTGTGGATGACGCCGGCCGCCTCGGGCGCGGTCGCGCCGGCGGGGATCGTCCAGGCCCGGGCCTCCTTCGGGCCCGCGGTCAGGTAGGTCTGCAGGCCGAGCGTGCGGAAGCCGACGCGGGCGAGGATCGCCAGGCCGGACTCCTCCTGGCCGATGGAGGCGAGGAGCTCGAGGGCCTCGTCGTCGGGCAGCTCGACCAGCTCGGACTCGATCTTCGCGTCGAGGAAGACCGCCTCCGCGGGGGCGACGAGCGCGCGCAGCTCCTCCTTGAGCGCCTCGTCGCCCATCTCGGACTCGTCGACGTTGAAGACGTAGAGGAACGGCTTCGCCGTGAGCAGGTGCAGCTCGCGCAGCTCCTCGAGGTCGATCCCCGCCGCGCGGGCGCCCGCGAAGAGCGTCGTGCCGGTGTCGAGGAGGTCCTTGGCCCTGCGCACCGCGTCGAGCGCGCCGGCCTTGACCTTGTCGCGCGCGAGCCGCGACTCCTTCTCCAGCCGCGACAGCGCCTTCTCGATGGTCTGCAGGTCCGCGAGGATCAGCTCGGTGTTGATCGTCTCGATGTCGTCCTTCGGCGCGACCCGCCCGTCGACGTGCACGACGTCGGGGTCGTCGAAGACGCGGATGACCTGGCAGATGGCATCGGCCTCGCGGATGTTGGCGAGGAACTTGTTGCCGAGCCCCTGCCCCTCGCTGGCCCCGCGCACGATCCCGGCGATGTCGACGAACGACACCGTCGCGGGGATCGTCTTCTGCGACGAGAAGATGCGCGCGAGCACGTCGAGCCGCGGGTCGGGCACCCCGACGACGCCGACGTTCGGCTCGATCGTCGCGAACGGGTAGTTCGCCGCGAGGACGTCGTTCTTCGTCAGGGCGTTGAAGAGGGTCGACTTGCCGACGTTGGGCAGGCCGACGATCCCGATGCTGAGGCTCACGGGGTTCGATCCTACGGCGCGACCTCCCCCTCGTTGACCACGCGAGGCACCCGTACGGGTGCCCCGCGAGGCGTCCTGGCCTCGTCCGGCACCCGTACGCCTCGCACGGCGAACCTGTCGGACGCCCCCGGGAGCATCCGCGCCATGGACCCGACGCCCGTCCTCCTGCTGCTGCTCGGCCTCGCCGCCGGCCTGGCCCTGGGGCTCCTGCTCGCCCAGCGCCGGGCCCTCGACCCGGCCGCGATGGAGGCCCGCGACCGCCGGCTGCTCGAGCTCGCCGACGCCCGGTTCCGCGAGGCGGGCGCCGCCGCGGGCGGGGAGCTCGCCGCGCGGCGGGCCGAGGTGGAGGGCGTCGTCGCCCCGCTGCGCGAGACCCTCGCCCGCGTCGAGGGCCACCTGCACGAGCTCGAGCGCGCGCGGGTCGGCGCCTACCACGCCCTGACCCAGCAGGTCGGGCTCGCGCGCGAGACGAGCGAGGCGCTGCGCGAGCAGACCGCGTCCCTCGTCTCGGCGCTCAGCGCGCCGCAGGCCCGCGGGCGCTGGGGCGAGGTGCAGCTGCGGCGGGTCGTCGAGCTCGCCGGGATGCTCGAGCGGTGCGACTTCGACGAGCAGCCGTCGGTCGTCGTCGACGGGCGCGTGCAGCGCCCCGACCTCGTCGTACGGCTCGCCGGCGGGCGCAGCGTCGTCGTCGACGCGAAGGTCTCGCTGGCCGCCTTCCTGCAGGCGGCCGAGGCCCGCGACGACGCGCTGCGGGCCGAGCGGCTCGCCGCCCACGCGCGGCACCTGCGCGCGCACGTCGACGGGCTCGCCGACAAGGAGTACTGGGCGGCCTTCCGACCGACCCCCGAGCTCGTCGTCCTCTTCGTCCCCGGAGAGGCGTTCCTGGCCCCGGCCCTCGAGCAGGACCCGGCCCTGCTCGAGCACGCGATGGCCCGCCGGGTCGTCATCGCGACCCCGACGACGCTCGTCGCGATGCTGCGCACGGTGGCGTACGCGTGGCAGCAGCAGGCGCTCACCGACAACGCGCGGGAGGTGTTCGAGCTGGGGCAGGAGCTCTACCAGCGGCTCGGCACCCTCGGCGGGCACGTCGACAAGCTCGGGCGCTCGCTGCGCCGCTCCGTCGAGGACTACAACGCGGCGGTCGGCTCGCTCGAGCGCAGCGTCCTGCGCCCGGCGCGGCGCCTGGCCGAGCTGCGGGTCACCGACCGCGACCTCGCCGAGCCGGCGCCGGTGGAGGAGGTGCCCCGCCCGCTCACCGCGCCGGAGCTGCTCGACGGGGCGGAGCAGGCGCGCCTGCGGGTGGTCGGCGAGCCGTGAGGGCCACCGGGGGCCGGGCCCGGGCGGCCACGCGCGGGCGGGGGGCGCCCGGTCAGGCGGGGGCGGCGCCGTAGGCCGCGACGTAGTCCCGGACGCTGCGCAGGACCGCGGACGCCGCCTCGGCGGTGAGCCGGTGCTCGCGCTGCAGGAGCGGGGCGAGCGAGCCCTCGTCGGCACCCGCGCGCAGCGCCCGCCAGGCCGTGCCCGCCGCGGCGACGAGGTCCTCCTGCGGGGGCGCCGCGGCGCCGAGGCGCTCGCGGGCCAGCGCCGCGGCCCAGTCCGCGTCGAACGTGCCCGCCGGCGGCGCGAAGACGCGCTCGCCCTCGACGTACCGCCCCGTCCCGCCCCAGTGGGTCATGCTCGTGCAGGGTACGCGGGGGCCAGGGGCCGCTCGCCACGGCACCGGCCGCGGCGGCACGGCGTGCGCTCAGGCGGTGGGGGCGGGCTCGGCGGCGCGCCCGGACGCGGCGCCGGCGGCGCGCAGGTCGCGGCGCAGCTCCGGGGGCAGGGCGAAGAGCAGGCTCTCCTTCGCCGACACGACCTCCTCGACCTGGCCGAAGCCGTGCTCGGCGAGCAGCTCGAGCACGCCGCGCACGAGGACCTCCGGCACCGAGGCGCCGCTCGTGACGCCCACGGTCCGCACGCCCTCGAGCGTGGCCGGGTCGATCTCCGAGGCCTTGTCCACCCGGTACGACGCCCCGGCGCCCGCCTCGAGGGCGACCTCGACGAGCCGCACGGAGTTCGAGGAGTTGCCCGAGCCGACGACGATGACGAGGTCGCTCTGCGCGGCGATGTCCTTGACGGCGACCTGCCGGTTCTGGGTCGCGTAGCAGATGTCGTCGCTGGGCGGGTCCTGCAGCGCGGGGAAGCGCTCGCGCAGCCGGCGCACCGTCTCCATCGTCTCGTCGACGCTGAGGGTGGTCTGCGACAGCCAGGCGACGCGCTCGGGGTCGCGCACCTGCACGTTCGGCACGTCGTCGGGGCCGTCGACGAGGTGGATGTGCTCGGGCGCCTCGCCGCTGGTGCCGATGACCTCCTCGTGGCCCTCGTGGCCGATGAGCAGGATGTCGACGTCCTCGGCGGCGAAGCGCCGCGCCTCGTGGTGCACCTTCGTCACCAGCGGGCAGGTCGCGTCGATGGTGCGCAGGCCGCGGCTGCGCGCCTCGTCGTGCACCACCGGGGCCACGCCGTGCGCCGAGAAGATGACGAGCGCGCCCTCGGGCACCTCGTCGGTCTCGTCGACGAACACCGCGCCGCGCGCCTCGAGCGTCTCGACGACGTGGCGGTTGTGGACGATCTGCTTGCGCACGTAGACCGGCGCGCCGTGCAGCTCGAGCGCCTTCTCGACCGTCACGACGGCGCGGTCGACCCCGGCGCAGTAGCCGCGGGGCGCCGCGAGCAGGACGCGCCGCCCGGTGGTGGCGGGCGTCGGGGCGCTGGTCGTGGCGCTCGTCGTCATGCCCCCCATGGTAGGTGCGGGGCAGCCCCGGTACCCGGCCGCGCGCGGTGACCGGGGTCACGCGGGGCCGGCCGGCGCGGCGGGCCCGGCTAGCCTCGGGCGCATGAGCGCTCCCGCGGCGGCGCCGCGGCCGCCCTCCTCCCCCGAGGCGCCCTGGCCGGTGCGCACGGTGTCGCAGAAGATCCTGCAGTGGGTCTCCCGGCTCGGCGACGTCTGGGTCGAGGGGCAGGTGACGCAGGTGAGCCGCCGCCCGGGCGCGGGCACCGTCTTCCTCACCCTGCGCGACCCGGCCGCGGACGTGTCGATGACGGTGACCTGCCCGCCGCGCGTGCTCGACGCCCTGGGGGCGCCGCTGCTGGACGGCGCGACGGTCGTGGTGCACGCCCGGCCGAGCTACTGGATGGGCCGCGGCACGCTGTCGCTCGCCGCCGACGAGGTGCGCCCGGTGGGGGTCGGCCAGCTCCTCGCCCGGCTCGAGCAGCTCAAGCGCGTGCTGACCCAGGAGGGCCTGTTCGAGCCCGCCCGCAAGCGCACGCTGCCGTTCCTGCCGCGCCGGGTCGGCCTGGTCTGCGGGCGCGCCTCGGCGGCCGAGCGCGACGTCGTCGAGAACGCGCGGCGGCGCTGGCCGTCCGTGCGGTTCGAGGTCCGCGAGGTGGCGGTGCAGGGCGTGAACGCCGTGACCGAGGTGGGCCGGGCGCTGGCCGAGCTCGACGGGCACGACGAGGTCGACGTCATCGTCGTGACCCGCGGGGGCGGCTCGCTGGAGGACCTGCTGCCGTTCAGCAACGAGGCGCTGGTGCGCGCCGTGGCGGCCTGCCGCACGCCCGTGGTCTCCGCGATCGGCCACGAGGTCGACACCCCGCTGCTCGACCTCGTCGCCGACGCGCGCGCGTCCACGCCCACCGACGCGGCGAAGCGGGTGGTGCCGGACGTGCGCGAGGAGCGGGCCCGCGTGGAGCACGCCCGGGAGCGGCTGCTGCGGGCCGTCGTCGGCGGGCTCGAGCGGGAGCGGGCGCGGCTCGACGCCCTGCGCTCGCGACCGGTGCTCGCCGACCCGGCCAGCGGGCTCGACCGGCGCGAGGAGCAGGTGCTCGCCCTGCGCGACCGCGCGCGCCGCTGCACCGCGGCCCGGCTCGACGCCGCGGTCGACGACCTCGCGCACACCCGTGCGCGGGTCCGGGCGCTGTCCCCGCTGGCGACGCTCGAGCGCGGGTACGCCGTCGTGCAGGCCGCCGACGGCAGCGTCCTGCGCCGGCCGCAGGACGCCGCGGACGGTGCGCCGCTGCGGCTGCGCCTCGCCGGCGGCGACCTCGCGGCCGTGGCGCGCCGGGGCTGAGCGCGGGCCCGGCGTCAGCGCCCGGCGCGGGGGTCGGCCCCGCGGTCGCGACCGGGCCGGTCCGTAGGGTGGCCGCGTGACGCAGGGGGCCGACGCGCAGCAGGGGCAGCAGGGGCAGGGCCAGCAGGGGCAGCAGGGGCAGCAGGGCCCGCTCGGCTACGAGCGGGCGCGCGACGAGCTCGCCGAGGTCGTGCGCCGGCTCGAGGCCGGCGGGACGACGCTGGAGGAGTCGCTGGCCCTCTGGGAGCGGGGCGAGGAGCTGGCCCGCACCTGCCAGGCCTGGCTCGACGGGGCGCGCGAGCGCCTCGACGCGGCCCGGGCCCGCACCGACGGCGCGCCGGCGGACGACGACGCCGACGGCACCGGGCCCCGGGGCGCCGAGGACGCCTGAGCCGAGGCGCCGAGGGCGCCCGGGCCGGGCGCCGTACGGCGGCCCGCGGCGCCGCGGGCCCGCTCAGGCCTGCGGGCGCAGCGACCCGGCGAGGACCTCGAGCTCGGCCCAGGAGGCGGTGCCGGTGACGAGCACGGTCGAGCCGTCGAGCTCGCGCACCAGCGAGCGGCGCGGCTCGCCGGCGAGGTCGCGCTCGCGGCGCTCCCACGTCGCGCCGCCGACCTCGACCGTGCCCGTCGCGGCGCCCTGCTTGGTCAGGTCCTCGACGAAGACCGCCGCGTCGCCGTCGGACTGCCCGGTCGCGGCGTAGTCGTCCTCCGGCGTGACGAACCCGATCGTCCAGGCGACGCTGCCGCCCTCGCCGGGGGCGCGGTCCACCCGGGCGCTCGTCGAGCGCCAGTCCTCGGGCAGGCCCGCGGGGACGAGGACGTCGTACGTCGCCGACCCCGCCGCCTGCTGCGCCACGGGGCGCCAGTCGACGGTGCGCACGGTCTCCCCGCTCGGGCGGGGCACGAGCACGAGCACGACGGCGACGATGCCGAGGATGAGCGCGAGCGAGCGCACCATGTCGCCGACCGTGCCACCGCCGCGGACCCGGCGCTGCGGGGCGCGGGCCGCGGTGGCACCCCCCCCGGGCGCGCCCGCCCGCGGGGCCGGCCCGCCGGCCGGGTCGACGGGGGCGGCCGGGCCGCCGGGCTCGCTCATCGCCGAGGGAGGGGTCGGGGTCGCACCAGCCCATGGTCGCCGATCGCGCGCACGGGCGCGAACCTGGCGGGGGTGCTCGCTACGATCCCGGGGAACTCGAGCAGCGGGGTGCCGCCGGCCCCCGCCCCGGCCCGAAAGGACCTGCATGAGCGACGCCACCGACCTGCCGACGGAGCTCAAGGTGGGGCGGGAGGCGCCGGACCGCAACCTCGCGCTCGAGCTCGTGCGCGTCACCGAGGCCGCGGCCATGGCCGGCGGGCGCTGGGTCGGCCGCGGCGACAAGAACGGCGCCGACGGCGCGGCGGTCAACGCGATGCGCCAGCTCATCACCACCGTCTCCATGGCCGGCGTCGTCGTCATCGGCGAGGGTGAGAAGGACGACGCGCCGATGCTCTTCAACGGCGAGCGCGTCGGCGACGGGCGCGGCCCGGACTGCGACGTGGCCGTCGACCCCATCGACGGCACCACGCTGACCGCCAAGGGGATGCCCGACGCCATCAGCGTCATGGCGGTGGCCGAGCGCGGGTCGATGTACGACCCCTCGGCCGTGTTCTACATGGAGAAGCTCGTCACCGGCCCGGCCGCCGCGGGCGTGGTCGACATCCGCGAGCCCGCCGCGGAGAACATCCGCCGCGTCGCCGACGCGCTGGGCGAGGCGCCCGACGACGTCACGGTGTGCGTGCTCGACCGGCCGCGGCACCGGGACCTCGTCGAGGAGGTGCGCGCGACCGGGGCGCGCATCAAGTTCATCAGCGACGGCGACGTCGCCGGCGCGATCCTCGCCGCCCGCGACGGCACCGGCGTGGACCTGCTCCTCGGCGTCGGCGGCACGCCCGAGGGCGTCATCACCGCCTGCGCCGTGAAGTGCCTCGGCGGCACGATCCAGGGCCGGCTGTGGCCGCGCGACGACGACGAGCGCCGCAAGGCGCTCGACGCGGGGCACGACCTCGACCGCGTGCTGCACACCGACGACCTGGTCCGCAGCGACAACGTCTTCTTCGTCGCCACCGGCATCACCGACGGCGAGCTGCTCGACGGGGTGCGCTACCGCGGCGGCTCGGCCGTCACGGAGTCCATCGTCATGCGCTCCAAGAGCGGCACCATCCGCACCATCCGGTCCGAGCACGCGCTGAGCAAGCTGCGCGCGTACTCCGCTATCGACTTCGAGCACGCCCGATGACGGTGACCGTCGTCGGCGAGGCGCTCGTCGACCTGGTCCGGCGCACCGACGGCACCGAGGTGGCGCACCCCGGCGGCAGCCCCGCCAACGTCGCGGTGGGCCTGGCCCGGCTCGGCTGCCCGGTGGAGCTGGTGACGCGCTACGCCGACGACGCGCACGGCGCCCTCGTCGACGCGCACCTGCGGGGCAACGGCGTGCGCCTCGGCCCCGGCACGACGGGCGCGCCGGCCACGAGCGTGGCCGCGGCGACCCTCGACGCCGACGGCACGGCCTCGTACGACTTCTCGCTCGCCTGGGACCTCGGCGACGGCACCCCCGGCCTGGCCGACGGCACCACCTGCCTGCACACCGGCTCGATCGGCGCGACGCTCGAGCCCGGCGCCGCGGCGGTGCGCCGCATGGTCGCGGCCGCGCGCGGGCGGGCGACGGTGTCGTACGACCCCAACGCACGCCCGGCCCTCATGGGCGCGCCGGAGCGGGCGCGCGAGCAGGTCGAGGCGCTCGTCGCGCAGAGCGACGTGGTGAAGGTCAGCGACGAGGACCTCGCGTGGCTGCGCCCGGGCGAGCCGTACGACGCGGTGGCCACGGGCTGGCTCGGCCTCGGACCGGCGCTGGTCGTCGTGACCCGCGGGGCCGACGGCCCCTGGGCGGTCGCGGCGAGCGGGGTGGTGCAGCGCCCGGCGGTGCGGGTCGACGTCGTCGACACGGTCGGCGCCGGCGACGCGTTCATGGCCGGGCTGCTCGACGGGCTGCACCGGCGCGAGCTGCTCGGGCCGGCGGCCGCCGAGCGCCTGCGCGCCCTCGACCCGGAGGCGCTCACCGCGCTGCTCGACGAGGCCGCCCTCGTCGCGGCGATGACCGTCGCCCGCCCGGGCGCCGACCCACCGACCCGCGAGGAGGTCGCGGCCCGCCGGGCGGGCGGCGCCTGACCCCCCTGCCCGGGCCGGGGCCCCGGGACCGGGACCGGCTCAGTCCTCCGCGCGCACCCGGCGCACGTCCACGCTGCCGAGCAGCGCCACGCCGTCGACGACGAGCACCGGGCCGCCGGGCCGGCCGCCGGTGGGGCCGTGCAGCTGCCGCGACCCGGCCACGGCGGTCCCGCCCACGCGCACCTCGACGCCCAGCGGCACGACGACCTCCGCGCTGCCCAGCAGGGCGTTGACGGTGAGCCGGAAGGTGCCCGTGGCGCCCTCGCCGAGGGCGTCGCGCAGGTCGACCTTGAGGTTGCCGAGCACGGCCGCGCCGGCCGCCTCCCGGCTGCCCGCCGGCGGGCGGACCGTGGACTCCGAGAGCAGCGCCAGGCCGGAGCCGCCGGGCAGGGCGGGCAGCCCGTGCACCCCGTGCATCCCGTGGCCCCCGGGCTGCGCGGCGGGGGGCGGCGGCGGGACCGGCAGCCCCGGCCCGGCCGCGGCACCGCGCGACGGCCCGGCGCCGTCGTCGCGCGGCACGACGCCGCCGCCCACGGGCAGGTCCTCGACGAGCGGCTCGAGGTCGGCGGCGGTGCGCGCCTGCCACACCCGGCCGAGCCGCTCGTCGTGCTCCTCGTAGGTCAGCCGGCCCTCGGCGTACGCCTCGCGCAGCGCGTCGGCCACGACCTCCCGGTCGCGGTCGGAGATGCGCAGCGGCGGGCGCCGCGGCGGTGTCGCCCCGGCGCCGGGGACGTCCTCGCTCATGCGGGCGACCCTAGCGCCGCTGCCCCGCGGTGGGGTCAGCCCGCCGCCGGCCCCAGCCACGCGGCGGCGTGCGGCGCCAGCACGCCGTCGCGCACCGGCGCGCTGCTGAGCAGCACCTCCCGGTCCCCCGGCAGCCGGCGGGGCGCGCCGGAGAAGTCGACGAGGCAGCGCAGGCCCGGGCCGCGGTCCAGCACCAGCGCCCTGCCCCCCTCGTCCCCCGCCCAGGCCAGCGGCTCCTCGTGCAGCGCCGCCAGCCCGCGGCGCAGCCGCAGCGCGGACCGGTAGAGCCGCAGCGTCGAGCCGGGGTCCCTCTCCTGCGCCTCGACGGTGAGCCCCCGCCAGGCGGGCGGCTGGGGCAGCCACGGGCGCACGCCCGGGGAGGAGAAGCCGAAGGGCGGGGCGTCCCCGGACCACGGCAGCGGCACGCGGCAGCCGTCCCGGCCCCTCGCCGTGCCGCCCGAGCGGCGGAAGGTCGGGTCCTGCAGCACGTCCTCCGGCAGGTCCTCGACCTCGGGCAGCCCCAGCTCCTCGCCCTGGTAGAGGTACGCCCCGCCGGGCAGGGCCAGCAGGAGCAGCAGCGCGGCCCGGGCGCGGGCCAGCCCCAGCTCCGGGTCCGAGGCCTCCCCCGCGTCGAAGCCCATCGCCGCCGCGCCGGTGCGCCCGCGCCCGAAGCGGGTGGCGTGGCGGGTCTCGTCGTGGCTCGACAGCACCCACGTCGCCGGGGCGCCGACCGGCGCGAGCGCGGCCAGGGTCCGGTCGACGACGTCGCGCAGCGCAGCCGGCTCCCAGGGGCAGTGCAGGAAGTCGAAGTTGAAGGCGGTGTGCATCTCGTCGGGGCGCAGGTACCGGGCGAGCCGCTCGGGCCCGTTGACGACGGCCTCGGCGACGAAGACCCGGTCGCCGTCGTACCCGTCGCCGACCCGCCGCCACCGGCGCAGGACCTCGTGCACCGCGTCCACGTCCCAGTGCGGGTTGCCGACCCAGCGCGTCGACTCGAAGAGCGCGCCGGGCGCGTGCCCCGCGTCGGGCAGCCCCGGGACCTTGGCCATCGCGGGCGCCGCGTCGACCCGGACGCCGTCGACGCCGCGGTCCAGCCAGAAGCGCAGCACCTCGTCGAAGTCCTCGCCCACCCGCGGGTCGGTCCAGTCCAGGTCGGGCTGCTCGGGGGCGAACAGGTGCAGGTACCACTGCCCCGGGCGCCCGTCCGGCTCGGTGACCCGGGTCCAGGCCGGGCCGCCGAACGCGCTGATCCAGTCGTTCGGCGGCTCCGCCCCGCCCGCGCACCCGTCGCGGAAGAAGTACCGCGCCCGCGCCGGGGAGCCCGGCCCGCCCGCCAGCGCCTCGCGGAACCAGGGGTGCTCCTGCGAGGTGTGGTTCGCGACGAGGTCGACGACGACCCGCAGCCCGAGCGCGTGCGCCTCGTCGAGCAGGCGCTCGACGTCCTGCAGCGTGCCGAGGTCGGGGTGCACGTCGCGGTAGTCCGCGACGTCGTACCCGCCGTCGGCCAGCGGCGAGGGGTACCAGGGGGTTACCCAGAGGGCGTCCACCCCGAGGTCGGCGAGGTACGGCAGGCGCCGCCGCAGCCCCTCGACGTCGCCCTGCCCGTCGTCGTCGGAGTCCTGGAAGCTGCGCAGGTAGACCTCGTAGACCACCGCGTCGCGCCACCAGGGCCGCTCCCGCCCGCCCACCGCGCCTCCCTCCCCGCTGCGGCGGGGCGGCCCGGGAGTGACCCGGACCGCCCCGCCGGCGTCGTACCGCTGCCTCAGATCGCGGTGGCCCCGCCCGACGCGGCCGAGCCGGTGCGCCCGTCCGCCCGCTCGCGCAGGTCGACGTCGCGCCCGCCGCCGCCCTGCGCCTCGTCGAGCTGCTCCTCGCGCTCCTCGGCGACCATCCGGGTCAGCTCGGCGCCCGCCTCGGCGTCGCGGGTGAGGTTCTCGCCCGTGGCCGGGTCGAAGACGTGCACCTTGCGGGTGTCGAGCCAGAACTCCGCCTCGCGCCCCTCGCGCAGCCGGCTCGTCGCGTCGATGGACACGATCGCCTGGGTGCGCAGCTGGTCGCTGTCGAGCTCGCGGGACAGGTCGCGCAGCTGGGTGCGCACGGCCTCGGGCGCCTCGAAGGGGATGTAGGCGTACTGCTGGTCGCCCAGCCACTCGGTGACGTCGACCGGCGCCCGGAACGTCGTGCCGACGTCCCGCTTGGCCGGGTCGACGAGCGAGGCGTCCTCGAAGTACTCCGGCCGGATGCCCACGAGCAGCAGCTCCTTGCCCTGCAGCTTCTCCGCGCCCTTGCGCCCGGCCATGTCGATCGGGCCGAACGGGGTGGACAGCCGGGTCCCGTCCAGCGTGGCGGGGAGGAAGTTCATCGGCGGCGAGCCGATGAAGCCGGCGACGAAGAGGTTCACCGGCTGCTCGTACAGCTCGCGCGGCGACGCGACCTGCTGCAGGACGCCCTTGCGGAGCACGGCGACCCGGTCCCCGAGGGTCATCGCCTCGGTCTGGTCGTGCGTGACGTACACCGTGGTGATGCCGAGCCGGCGCTGCAGGCGCGAGATCTCCGTGCGCATCTGGCCGCGCAGCTTGGCGTCGAGGTTGGACAGCGGCTCGTCGAAGAGGAACGCCTCGGCCTGGCGCACGATGGCCCGCCCCATGGCCACGCGCTGGCGCTGGCCCCCGGAGAGGTTGGCCGGCTTGCGCTCGAGGTGCTCGTGCAGCTCGAGGACGTCGGCGGCCTCGTTGACCCGGCGGCGCACCTCGTCGTCGGGCAGCTTGGCCAGGCGCAGCGGGAAGGCGATGTTCTCGAAGACCGACAGGTGCGGGTAGAGGGCGTAGTTCTGGAACACCATCGACAGGTTGCGGTCGCGCGGGGCCTTGTCGTTGACGCGCTTGCCGCCGATGACCATGTCGCCGGAGGTGATGTCCTCCAGCCCGACGATCATCCGCAGCAGCGTGGACTTCCCGCAGCCGGACGGGCCGACGAGGATGACGAACTCCCCGTCGGCGATGTCGAGGCTGACGTCGTTCACGGCCGGGAACCCGTCGCCGTACTTCTTGACGATGTTGCGCATCTCGATGGAAGCCATGTGGGCAGGTCTCCTTCGTGCTGGGCGCGGGCGTCAGCCCTTGACGGCGCCGTTGGTGAGGCCGGCGACGATGCGCCGCTGGAAGAGCAGGACGAGCACGACGACCGGGATGGTGACCACGACGGCCGCGGCGGCGATCGGGCCGTTCGGGTCCTCGAACTGCGAGGCGCCGGAGAAGAGCCCCAGCGCGGCGGGCACCGGGCGGGCCGCCTCCGTCGAGGTCAGCACGATGCCGTAGACGAAGTCGTTCCACGCGATGAAGAACGCGATGATCGCGGTCGTGAAGACGCCGGGGGCGGCCAGCGGGACGATGACCTTGCGGAACGCCTGCCAGGTCGTGGCGCCGTCCACCTGCGCGGCCTGCTCCATCTCCCAGGGGATCTCCCGGAAGAACGCCGACAGGGTCCAGATCGAGATGGGCAGCGTCAGCGAGAGGTACGGGATGATGAGCCCGGGCCAGGTGTCGTACAGCCCGACCTGCCGCCACAGGTTGAACAGCGGCGTCACGATGGAGATGACCGGGAAGATCGCGACCGCGAGGGCGGTCGAGAGGATGACCTTCTTGCCCGGGAAGTCGAGCCGGGCGATGGCGTACGCCGCGAACATCGCGAGCACGCACGAGATGAACGTGGCGATGAGGCAGATGCCGAACGAGTTGCGCAGCGCCGGCAGGAACAGGTCGCTCGCCGAGCCGCTGAGGATCTGCTCGTAGTTGGTCCACGAGAAGTCCGTGGGCAGGAACTGCCCGTTGGCGATGTCGGCCGGCGCCTTGAGCGACAGCGAGACGATCCACGCCACCGGGAAGAGCGCGTAGACGACGATGACGAGGCCCGCGACGAGCCAGAGGTTCCGCTCCCGCGTGGACATCAGGCGTCCCCCCTCGTGGACGACAGGTCGACCTTGAACACCTTGATGAACGTGAAGCTGATGAGCACCACGCAGAGGAAGAGCAGCACCGACACCGCCGAGCCCAGGCCGATCTCGAGCCGCGCGATGGTCTGGCGGTAGGCGAGGAACGAGACGGACTCGGTGCTGTTGGCCCCGCCGGTCATGACGAAGATGCTGTCGAAGACGCGGAAGGCGTCGAGGCTGCGGAAGAGCAGGGCCACCATGATGGCGGCCTTCATGTTGGGGATCGTGACGCGGCGCATCCGCTGCCACCAGGTGGCCCCGTCGACGCGGGCGGCCTCCTGCAGGACGTCGGGCACCTGGGCGAGCCCGGCCAGGAGCAGCAGCGAGATGAACGGGGTCGTCTTCCAGATCTCGGCGATGCAGACGACGAACAGCGCGGACCACGTGCCGCCGAACCAGTCGGTGTCCGGGCCGATGCCGGGGACCCAGCCGAACCAGGTGTTGACGAACCCGGTGCTGATGTCGAAGGCGAACTGCCACGCGAAGGCGGAGACGACGGTGATGACGGCGTACGGGATGAGGATCGCGGCGCGCACGACGGGCCGGATGGACTTGAGCGCCTTCATCATGACGAGCGCGAGGGCGAAGCCGAGGACGAGCTCGACCGCCACCGTGACGACCGTGATGAAGAAGGTGACGCCGAGCGAGGTCCACCAGATCCGGTCGGTGAGGATGACCGCGTAGTTGCTGAGCCCGGTGAACGAGCGGTTCTCCGGGTCGGTGAGCCGGAAGTCGAAGAGCGAGTCGTACACCGCCTGCGCGATCGGGTAGGCGGTGACGAGCAGCATGACGAGGAAGGCCGGGCCCGCCAGGAGCCAGCCGAGCCGGCGCTCGGCCCGGGCGCGGTCGCTGGTGCCGCCGGGCGGCGCGGAGACCGGCTCCTGCTTGGTGCCGGGCGGGAGTGTCGTGGTGCTCACAGCAGCTCCTCCTTGGCCAGGACCGCCTGGATCAGCTCCGCCGCCCGCTGCCCGGTCTCCCCCGGGGTCACGGCGCTCGGCGGGTGGTAGATGCGCTGGATGCTGCTCGACACCTCGCTGTAGTACGGCGTCTGCGGCCGCGTCGCGGCCTGCTCCAGCGACTCCCGGATGACCGGGGCCATCGGGAACTCCTCGAGGACGGCGGGGTCGTCGTAGACCGAGGCCCGCGCCGCCGGGTTGCCGTTGGTGACGAAGTAGTACGCCTGGTTCTCGGCGCTGATGGCGCACTCGGCGGCCTCGTAGGCCAGGTCGGGGTGCTCGCTGAAGGCGCCGACGCCGAGGCTGATGCCGCCGTACGGCGGTGCGCTCTCCTCGCCCTCGACGACCTGCGGGTAGAGCGCCCAGCCGTAGTCCTCCGGCACGGACGCGTCGAGCGTGCCCGCCTCGACGCCGGACAGCGCGCGCGGCCAGACGAAGGGCCAGTTGACCATGAACGCCGCGTCGCCGTTCTCGAAGGCGATGACGTTCGCGTCCTCGCCCGCGGTGGAGAACGCGGGGCCGGCGATGCCGGCGTCGGCGATCTCCTGCATGACCTCGGCGGCCCGGACCGCGGGCTCCTCGGTGAGGCCGAGCTCGATGTCCTCGGGCTGGGCCTCGGTGTCCTGGATGACCGACCCGCCGGCGGACTCCACGAGCGCGTTGACCCAGACGGTGAGCGCCTCCGCGCGGATGCCCTGCACCGCGAGGTCGACGTCCTGGTCCTGCGCGGCCTGCACGATCTGGTCCCACGTGACCGGCCGGCTCAGGTCCAGCCCGGCCGCCTCGGCGACCGACTTCTTGTACCAGAGCAGCTGGGTGTTGGCCCAGAACGGCACCGCGACGAGCTCGTCGCGCCAGGTGCTGCCGTCCAGGGCCACCTGCACGACGTCCTCGCTGACCCGCTGCGCCAGCTCCTCGGGCACCGGGGCGAGGAAGCCGGCCTCGGCGAACTCCGGGATGTACGGCGGGTCCAGGCTCATGAGGTCGATGGAGTCGTCCTCGGCGGCGAGGCGCCGCACGAGCTGCTGGCGCTGCTCGCTCGACTCGCGCGGCAGCTGCGAGACCTCGATGGTGTAGCGGCCCTGCGCCGCCTCGGTGCACCGGGCGGCGATCTCCGCCTGGCCCCCGGAGTCCGGGTTGATGTACCAGGTCAGCGTCGGCGGCCCCCCGCCGTCGCCGCCGCAGGCCGCGAGCGCCGCGGCCGTCGTGAGGGCGAGCGCCCCCGCGAGGGCGCGCCGCCGTCGTCGTCCTGCTCCCGGTGCACGCCCGCGTGGGCGTGCCGGTGCGCTCCCGCGTGGGGTCCTGGTGGCCACGTCGCCTCCTCGAGCCCCGCCCCGCGGCAGGGCGGTGGACGGGGCCCTACCCCTGCTCCCCGCGCGGCACTCACCCGGACGGGCCGCTCTTCGCCCGCCCGCGCTCGATGCCGGCAGGACCCGGCCGACCTGCGGGGACGTACCCGGACGAAGCGGACGACACGCCACCCCCGGCTACTCCTCGCCGGCTTGCCGTCACGCAGCGGGGTGATCCCGCGGCGCTGGTTTGCGGGCCGTCGCAGTGGCGAGACCCGGGGTCGTCACCGAAGGACGACCGCACACACGACGGAGGACAGGACAGCGATGGACCCCCTGAGCAACCCGCAGAGCATCCTCGGTTCGACCATCTACGGCAGCGACGGCGAGAAGCTGGGCAAGGCCGGCCAGGTCTTCCTCGACGACGCCTCGGGCCAGCCCGAGTGGGTGACCGTCAACACGGGCCTCTTCGGCACCAAGGAGACCTTCGTCCCGCTGCAGGGCATCACCGCGCGGGGCGACGACTTCACCGTCCCCTACGACAAGGAGAAGGTGAAGGGCGCCCCCAGCGTCGACAGCGGCGACGGGCACATCTCCGAGTCCGAGGAGGACGCCCTCTACCGCTACTACGGCCTCTCGGGCACGAGCGGCTACGACACGACGACGACCACGACGACGACGGGCACCACGGGCACCGTGGGCACCGCGGGCACCACCACCGGCACCGACGCCGCCGGCACCGTCGGGCACGACACCTCGGGCCCGACGACGGACGACGCGATGACCCGCTCGGAGGAGCGGCTCCACGTCGGCACCGAGCGCGTGCAGACCGGCCGGGCGCGCCTGCGCAAGTACATCGTCAGCGAGAACGTCACCGAGACGGTGCCGGTCGAGCGCGAGACGGTGCACGTCGAGCGCGAGCCGATCACCGACGCCAACCGCGGCGCGGCGTACTCCGGCCCGGAGCTCTCCGAGGAGGAGCACGAGGTGACCCTCACCGAGGAGCGCCCCGTGGTCGCCAAGGAGACCGTCCCGGTCGAGCGCGTGCGCCTCGACAAGGACGTCGAGGTCTCCCAGGAGACGGTGTCCGACACCGTGCGCCACGAGGAGATCGACGTCACCGACGCCGAGGGCGTCCGCAGCGACCGCCGCTGACGCAGCGCCAGCAGGGGCCCCGGCAGGGCCCCGGCGAGCACCCGACGACCCCCGCGGCGCGCGCCGCGGGGGTCGTCGCACGTCCGGGGCCGGGCCGCGGCCATGATGGGCGCATGAGCTCACCGACCGCAGCCAGCACCGCGGCCCTCGAGGGCGAGGGCTTCCGCACCGAGCACGACACGATGGGGGAGGTGCAGGTCCCGGCGCTGGCGAAGTACCGCGCGCAGACCCAGCGCGCCGTGGAGAACTTCCCGGTCTCCGGCACGCCGCTGGAGCGCTCGCACATCGCGGCGCTGGCGCGGATCAAGGCCGCGGCGGCGAAGGTCAACGCCGAGCTGGGCGTGCTCGACGCGGACCTCGCGCGCGCGGTGCAGGGGGCCGCGGAGGAGGTCGCGCGCGGCGACTGGGACGCCCACTTCCCCGTCGACGTCTTCCAGACCGGCTCGGGCACCTCGAGCAACATGAACGCCAACGAGGTCATCGCGACCCTGGCCACCGAGCGGCTCGGGCGCCCGGTGCACCCGAACGACCACGTCAACGCCTCCCAGTCGAGCAACGACGTCTTCCCGTCCTCGATCCACGTCGCCGCCACGCAGGCCGTCGTCGAGGACCTCGTCCCGGCGCTGGAGCACCTGCAGGCGTCGCTGCGGCGCAAGGCCGAGGAGTTCGCGCAGGTCGTCAAGAGCGGGCGCACGCACCTCATGGACGCCACGCCGGTCACCCTCGGGCAGGAGTTCGGCGGGTACGCCGCCCAGGTCGCGTACGGCGTCGAGCGGCTGCGGGCCGCGCTCCCCCGCGTCGCCGAGCTGCCGCTGGGCGGGACCGCCGTCGGCACCGGCATCAACACCCCGCCCGGCTTCGCCGCGCGCGTCATCGCCGAGCTGGCGGGCGCCACCGGCCTGCCGCTGACCGAGGCGCGCGACCACTTCGAGGCGCAGGGCGCGCGCGACGCGCTCGTCGAGCTCTCCGGCCAGCTGCGCACGATCGCGGTCGGCCTGTTCAAGGTGTCCAACGACGTGCGCTGGATGGGCTCGGGCCCGCGCACCGGCCTCGCCGAGATCCGCCTGCCCGACCTGCAGCCGGGCTCGTCGATCATGCCGGGCAAGGTCAACCCGGTCGTGCCCGAGGCCCTGTGCATGGTGTGCGCGCAGGTCGTCGGCAACGACGCGACCGTCGCCTTCGCCGGCGCCGCGGGGACGTTCGAGCTCAACGTCATGCTGCCGGTGCTCGCGCGCAACGTCCTGGAGTCGGTGCGCCTGCTCGCCAACGCCTCGCGGCTCTTCGCGGACCGCTGCGTCGACGGCATCGAGGCCGACGTGGAGCGCTGCCGCGAGTACGCCGAGTCCTCGCCCTCGGTCGTCACGCCGCTCAACAAGCACATCGGCTACGAGGAGGCGGCCAAGGTCGCCAAGCAGTCGCTGGCCGAGCGCAAGACGATCCGCCAGGTGGTCCTCGAGCGGGGCTACGTCGAGCGCGGCGACCTCACCGAGCAGCAGCTCGACGAGGCGCTCGACGTGCTCTCCATGACGCACCCCTGACCCGGCACCCCTGCGTGGTCGTGCGCGGACGGCGCCCGGACGGCGCCGCCCGCGCACGGCCACGGCGGGGTGGGGGGGATCAGTACCAGTCGTTCGCCTGGCTGTGGTCCCAGGCGGAGCAGGGGGTGCCGTACACCTCGGCGATGTAGCCGAGCCCCCACGCGATCTGGGTGGCGGGGTCGGTCTCCCAGTCCGGGCCGGCGCTGGCCATCTTGCTGCCGGGCAGGGCCTGCGGGATGCCGTACGCGCTGGACGTCGGGTTGTCCGCCGTGGGGTTCCAGCCGCTCTCCTTGGTCCAGAGCGAGTCCAGGCAGTCGAACTGGCTGTCGCTCCAGCCGTGCTCGCCGAGCATGGCACGGGCGATGTCGCGGGGGTCGCCGCTGCGCTCGGTGCTGCGGCTCGCGCGCTCCTCGGCCCGCTCCTCGGCGGCCTCGCGCTCCGCGGCCGCGCGCTCGGCGGCGGCGCGCTCGGCGGCGGCGCGCTCGAGGGCCGCCTTGCGCTCGAGGGCCGCCTTGCGCTCCAGGGCGGCCTTGCGCTCGGCCGCGCGCTGGGCGGCGACCTCGGCGCGGCGCTGGGCCTCCGCGGCGCGCAGGGCCTCCTGCTTGTCGCGCACCTCCTCGCGGGCGGCGGCGTCGCGCGAGGCCTGCATCGCGGCGAGGGTGGCCGCGCTGGGCGCGGAGGGGGAGTCGGACCAGGCGCTCACGCCGAGGGCCGCGCCGCCGGTCGCGACGACGGTCGCGGTGGCGACGGCGAGCCCGCGCAGGGTGGGGCGCTTCGTCATGGGGGGTGGGACCTTCCAGCCGTCAGCGCGCGCGGCGGGTCCGCCGGCGCGGCGTCGCCCCGGGCACGGCACGGCCCGGTGCTGCCGGGGCGGGCCGGCTCCCGGTGGCCAGGGCGCGGGGGCGCCGGCCGGTGCCGCCGCCGTGCGGGGCACCCCGGGAGCGGCGGTGGGGCGCCGGCCCCGCCAGGGGCTCGTACGGGGCGCGGTGGCGCCCCTCGCGGCGCTCACCGCGGGGCCTTACGTCGTCCGACGGTGCCCGACGGGAGCTCCGCAGGGCAAGCGCAAGGCCCCGTGGGCATGGTCACAGGCGCGTCCCCCCGCCCGATCCGGGACGCAGCGCGACGACACGGTCGCCCCGCGTGCGCAGGCGCCCGGCGCCGGTGTCAGGCCGTGAGGTCCTCGAGCATCTCCGTGACGAGCGCCGCGATCGCCGAGCGCTCGCTGCGGGTGAGGGTGACGTGGGCGAAGAGGGGGTGCCCGCGCAGCTTCTCGATGACCGCCGCCACGCCGTCGTGCCGGCCGACCCGCAGGTTGTCCCGCTGCGCCACGTCGTGCGTCAGCACCACCTTCGAGCCCTGGCCGATGCGCGAGAGCACGGTGAGGAGCACGTTGCGCTCGAGCGACTGGGCCTCGTCGACGATGACGAACGCGTCGTGCAGCGACCGGCCCCGGATGTGCGTGAGCGGGAGCACCTCGAGCATGCCGCGGGCGAGGACCTCCTCGACGACCTCGCCGGGCACGAGCGCCCCGAGGGTGTCGAAGACCGCCTGGGCCCAGGGCGACATCTTCTCCGACTCCGCGCCCGGCAGGTAGCCGAGGTCCTGCCCGCCCACGGCGTAGAGGGGGCGGAAGACGACGACCTTCTTGTGCGCGCGGCGCTCGAGCACCGCCTCCAGGCCCGCGCACAGCGCGAGCGCGGACTTGCCGGTGCCCGCGCGCCCGCCGAGCGAGACGATCCCCACGTCGGGGTCGAGGAGCAGGTCCAGGGCGATGCGCTGCTCCGCGCTGCGCCCGTGCAGCCCGAAGGCCTCGCGGTCGCCGCGCACGAGGCGCACCTGCTTGTCGGGGGTCACCCGCCCGAGCCCGCTCCCCCGCTCGCTGAGCAGGCGCAGCCCGGTGTGGCACGGCAGCCCGCGCGCCTCGGGCAGGTCGATGCGCTCCTGCGCGTAGAGGGCGTCGAGGTCGGCGCCGGTCACCTCGAGCTCCGCGGTGCCCGTCCACCCCGTGTCCCGCGCCAGCTCGTTGCGGTACTCCTGCGCCACCAGCCCGACCGCGCCCGCCTTGATGCGCAGCGGCAGGTCCTTGGACACGAGCACGACCGCCCGGCCCTCGGCCGCGAGGTTGCGCGCGACGGCGAGGATCCGGGTGTCCGCGTCGCCGAGGCGGAAGCCCGGCGGCAGCACGGCGGGGTCGGTGTGGTTCAGCTCGACCCGCACGGTGCCGCCGTCGGGCAGCGGCATCGCGGCGTCGAGGCGGCCGTGCTGCTCGCGCAGCCCGTCGAGCACCCGCAGCGCCGCCCGCGCGAACCAGCCGATCTCCGGGTGGTCCCGCTTGGCCTCGAGCTCGGTCACCACCACGAGCGGCAGGACCACCTCGTGCTCCTCGAAGCGCAGCAGCGCGCGCGGGTCGGAGAGCAGGACGCTGGTGTCCAGGACGTACGTGCGGATCGCGCTGGTCGTCACGGGGGCGCCTCCCGGCCCCGGGCGCAGGTCGCCCGGCTCGTCTGGGGCTGACCCCCCGGACGCTACGCCCGCCCGCGCCCGCCCGGCGGCGAACACGCTGACGCGCGCGTTGCCCCCGGGTGAACTCCCGGACGGACCACCCGGACGGAGCAGCGCCCCTACGTCCCGAGGCGGCGGTGGCGCAGGCTGTACGCCCGCAGCGCGCGCAGGAAGTCCACCCGCCGGAAGTCCGGCCAGTAGGCCTCGCAGAAGTAGAACTCCGAGTGCGCGCTCTGCCACAGCAGGAACCCGCCGAGGCGCTGCTCCCCGGAGGTGCGGATGACGAGGTCGGGGTCGGGCTGGCCCTTGGTGTAGAGGTGCTCGGCGATGTGCTCGACGTCCAGCGAGCCGGCGAGCTCCTCGATCGTCGTCCCGCGCCCCGCGTGCTCCTGGAGCATCGCCCGCACGGCGTCGGCGATCTCGCGCCGGCCGCCGTACCCGACCGCGACGTTGACCACCGTGCCGCGGCAGCCGGCGGTGCTCGCGCCGACCTCCTTCAGCCGCTGCGCCGTCTCGGCCGGCAGCAGGTCGAGCGCGCCGACCGGGTGCACGCGCCAGCGCCCGGTGGCGCCGAGCTCGCCCACGACGTCCTCGATGATCGCCAGGAGCGGGGCGAGCTCGTCGGGCGAGCGGGCGAGGTTGTCGGTGGAGAGCAGCCACAGGGTGACGACCTCGACCCCGGCCTCCTCGCACCAGCCGAGGAACTCCTCGATCTTGTCCGCCCCGGCGCGGTGCCCGGCGGTCGGGTGCGAGCCCGCGGCGCGCGCCCAGCGCCGGTTGCCGTCGAGGATGACCCCCACGTGGCGGGGGCGGCGCTCGGGGGGCAGGGCCCGCACGTGCCGGGCGAGCCGGCGCTCGTACGGGCCGTAGACCAGCGGCGCCACGAACGGGCGCGAGACGACGGCGCGCAGGCCCACGGCGACGAGCACCCCCCTCGTGGCGAACGCACGAACCCTACCCAGCCCGGGCGCGCGCGCCGACGGGTCCGCGCCGCCAGGTTTGGTTACGCTCCCGTAGGTTAGGCTCGGGACATGCCCGAGCAGCAGTGGCAGGACGAGCACGACGAGGCCGCGCGCCCGCTGCAGCAGGCGCGGGAGGCCGCGCGGGAGGCCCGCGAGGTCGTCGAGGAGGCGGTCGACCGGGCGGTCGTGCTCGTCAAGCCGCGCCTGCGCGGCTGGCTGCACGCCGGCATCTTCCCCCTGGCGCTCGTCGCCGGCGTCGTGCTGGTCCTGCTGAGCCCGACGCCGACGGCGCGGGTCGCGACGGGCGTGTTCGCCCTCACCGCGGTGCTGCTGTTCGGCGTCTCCGCGGTCTACCACCGCGGCACCTGGCGCCCGCGCGCGGCCGGCACCCTCAAGCGCCTGGACCACGCCAACATCTTCCTCATCATCGCCGGCACGTACACCCCGTTCGGCCTGCTCCTGCTGCACGACCGCGGCGGGCGCACGCTGCTGTGGATCGTCTGGACCGGGGCGCTGCTCGGCGTCGCCTTCCGGGTGCTGTGGATCGGCGCGCCGCGCTGGCTCTACACCCCGGTGTACATCGCGCTCGGCTGGGTCGCCGCCTTCTACGTGCCCGACATCCTCGCCACCGGCGGCGCGGCGGTGACGACCCTGCTGCTCGCCGGCGGCGCGCTCTACAGCATCGGCGCCGTCGTGTACGGCCTGCGCCGCCCGGACCCGTCGCCGCGCTGGTTCGGCTTCCACGAGGTCTTCCACGCCTTCACCCTCGCCGCCTTCGCGCTGCACTTCGTCGCCGTCGCGCTCGTCGTGGACGCTGCGGCCGCCTGAGCGTTCCGCCCTCGGCGGACGACCTCGACGCACTCCTGCAACGGTGTAATCATCGTTGCATGAGCACTACCCCCTCCCCCGAGACCGTCCGCGGCTGGTTCACCGGCCGCCTGCCCGACGGGTGGGCCGCCGGCCCGCTCGAGGTCACCGTGGACCGCGAGGAGATCACCGTCGTCGTCCCGGTCCCCGCCCCCGACCTGCCCCCCTCCGTCACCGACGCCGAGCGCGAGGCCGCCCTCGCCGGGCGCGTCGGCGCCTTCCGCGAGCGCACCCGTGACGAGCGGATCGCCGTCGCCCGCGAGGCCGAGCACCGCTTCGGGCGCAAGGTCGCCTGGGGCGCGCGCTGCGGCGGGCACCAGCAGCTCTTCACCCACCTCGCGGTGCCCGTGATGACCCGGCTGCGCCAGCCCGAGCGCCAGGTGCTCGACACGCTCGTCGAGGCCGGCGTCGCCCGCTCGCGCTCCGACGCCCTCGCGTGGTGCGTGCGCCTCGTCGGGCGCCACACCGGCGACTGGCTCGACGAGCTGCGCTCGGCCATGGAGGCCGTGCAGCGCGTCCGCGACGCCGGGCCGGAGGGCCGCGGGGCCTGAGGCCCCGCCGGCCCTGCCCGCCGCCCTCAGCCGCCGCGCCGGGCCAGGACCAGCGCGGCCAGCTCGTCCGGCGCGGTGACCGGCCGCTCGCAGGCGAAGTGCCGGCAGACGTACGCCGCCGGAGCGCCGCCCACGAGGTCCCGCCCCTCGAGGAGCGGCGCCGCGCCGCGGGGCGCCGCGCCCGGCGCGCCGACGGCGAGCACGGCCCCGGGCGCCGTGCCGCGCAGCGCCGTCGCCCGCAGCGCGGCGGTCGCCGGGTCGGCGGGGTCGCCGACGACCGCCACCTCGCGCGGGCCGTCGACGAGCGCCTCGGCCACCGCCAGGCCCCACCCGGCGAAGCGCGGGGCCTGCTCCGCGAGCAGCCCGGCGACGCCGAGCGCGGCCTCGGCCGCGGTGCGGTGCCGGTCCGAGCCGGTGAGGGCGGCGTACGACAGCAGGGCGCCCGCCGCCGCCGAGCGGCCCGACGGCGTGGCGCCGTCGGTGGGGTCCTGGGGTCGGCGCACGAGGGCCTCGGCGTCGTCGGCCGTGTCGTGGAACCCGCCCTCGCCGTCGGCGAAGCGCTCGAGCACGAGGTCGAGCCAGGCCCCCGCGGCCTCGAGCCAGCGCGGGTCGCCGGTCACCTGGTGCAGGGCGAGCAGCCCCTCCGCGCCGTCCCCGTGGTCCTCCAGCACCCCCGCCGGGGCGCCGGCCACCCCGTCGCGCGACACCCGGCGCAGCCGCCCGTCGACGACGTGCACCCGCACCAGCAGCTCCCCGGCGGCGACGGCGGCGGCGGTGAGGTCGGGGCGCCCCAGCAGCTCCCCGGCCTCGGCGAGGGCCGCGACGGCCAGCCCGTTCCACGCCAGCACCACCTTGTCGTCGCGCCCCGGCCGCACGCGCCCCGCCCGCGCGGCGAGGAGCCGCGCGCGCACCGACGCCCAGCGCGCGGCGTCGTCCGGGTCGCGCAGCAGTTGCAGGACCGAGCTGCCGTGCTCGAAGGTGCCCTCCGGCGTGACCTCCAGCAGGTCCGCGGCCCACGCGCCGTCGTCGACGCCGAGCACGTCGAACAGCTGCTGGGGGGTCCAGACGTAGAAGCGTCCCTCCTCCCCCTCGCTGTCCGCGTCGAGCGCCGAGGCGAACCCGCCCTCGGGGGTGCGCAGCTCGCGCAGCAGGAAGTCGGCGGTCTCCTCGGCCACCCTCCGCCCGAGCGGGTCGCCGGTGGCCCGCCACCAGTGCAGGTAGACCCGCAGCAGGAGCGCGTTGTCGTAGAGCATCTTCTCGAAGTGCGGCACCACCCACGACGCGTCGACCGAGTACCGCGCGAAGCCGCCGCCGAGCTGGTCGTACATGCCGCCGCGGGCCATGGCCACGAGGGTGCGCTCGGCCATCGCGAGCGCGTCCGCGTCGCCGGTGAGCGCGTGGTGGCGCAGGAGCATCTCGAGCACCATCGACGGCGGGAACTTCGGCGCCCCGCCGAAGCCGCCGCGCTCGGCGTCGTGCTCGGCCCGCAGCCGGCGCACCGCCGCGGCCAGCTGGTCGGGCCCGGGCGGCTGCGGCCCGGACGGGACCCCGCCCCGGGCCGAGAGCTGCTCGACGACCCGGGTCCCCGCGTCCTCGACCTCCTCGCGCCGGGTGGCCCAGGTGTCCGCGACCGCCTCGAGCACCTGGCGGAAGGAGGGCATCCGGTGGGCGGGCCGCGGCGGGAAGTACGTCCCGCAGTAGAACGGGCGCCCGTCCGGGGTGGCGAAGACGGTCATCGGCCAGCCGCCGTGGCCCGTCATGGCCTGGGTGGCCTCCATGTAGACCGCGTCGACGTCGGGGCGCTCCTCGCGGTCGACCTTGACGTTGACGAACCGCTCGTTCATGTACGCCGCCGTCGCGGCGTCCTCGAAGGACTCGTGCGCCATGACGTGGCACCAGTGGCAGGCGGCGTAGCCGACCGACAGCAGGAGCGGCACGTCGCGGCGGCGGGCCTCGGCGAAGGCCTCCACGCCCCACTCCCACCAGTCGACCGGGTTGTCGCGGTGCTGCTGCAGGTACGGGGAGGTGGCGCGGGCCAGGCGGTTCGGCATGCGCCCTCCCCTACCCCGCCGCGCGGCCCCCTCGCGCCCGCTTCTGCGCGTACATGGCCGCGTCGGCAGCGGCCCACGCGTCGGCGAGCGTGCCGCCCGCCCCGCGCGCGGCGCAGCCGATGCTCGCCACGACGCCGGCCTCGTCGAGGGCGGCGCCGAGCCGGCGCACCTCGGCGTCGACCCCCGCGCCGTCGGCCTGCACCGACAGCACCCCGAACTCGTCCCCGCCGAGGCGGGCGACGAGGTCCACGCTGCGGGCGGTGCCGCGCAGCACCCGGGCGGTGCGGCGCAGCAGGTCGTCGCCCGCGGCGTGGCCCTGCGTGTCGTTGACCTCCTTGAGCGCGTCGAGGTCGAGCACGACGACGGAGGCCGGGCCCCCGTACCGCCGGCAGCGCGCCTCCTCGCGGGCGAGCACGTCCGCCCAGCCGCGCCGGTTCGCGAGCCCGGTGAGGGGGTCGCGCGCCGCGTCGGCCTCGGCGCGCTCGAGCCGGCGGGCCAGCTCGTCCTGGGCGAGCTCGCGGGCCAGCAGGGTCGAGAGCAACCGGGCGAGGAGCTCGATGCGGGGCTCGGCCTCGCGCAGCCGCTCCGGCTGCTCGCGGGCGTCGAAGCCGCAGAGCGTGCCGAACACGTCGCCGCGGTGGTCGTGCAGCGGCATCCCGACGTAGGCGGCGATGGGCAGGAGCGAGCGGTTGCCGGCGGTGGCGTAGGCCGGCACCTCCTCGACCCGCGGGGCGACCTTGGGCGCCGTCCCGTGGAGCATCCGCCGGCACAGCGAGGACTGCCACGGCAGGGCGTCGCCCTCGGCGAAGCCGTACGCGGAACCGGCCTCCCGCTCGGCGAGCAGGACGACCTGGTCGTCGCCGGAGGCGCGGCAGACCGCCCAGAGGTCCATGCCCACCTCGTCGCGCAGCAGCCGCAGCACGGCCGCGGCGGCCGAGCGGAAGTCGGCGAAGACCGGCGGGGCCCCGGGCACGGCCGGGGGTGCCGCCTGCTCCGACGCACCCCCGCGTGCCGGCACCGCGGGCGGCGCGACGAGCTCGCCGGCGGGCACGGGCCGGCCCAGCAGGTAGCCCTGCGCGGAGGTGCAGGCGCGGTCCACGAGGGCGTCGAGCTGCTCGGCGGTCTCCACGCCCTCGGCGACGACCTCGAGGTCGAAGGCGCGCGCGAGGCCGAGGACCGCGTCGACGAGCCGGGCGCCGTCGCGGTCGCGCCCCATGCCGGCGACCAGCGAGCGGTCCACCTTGACCACGTCGAGCGGTGCCCCGCGCAGCAGCGCGAGGTTGGAGAACCCGGTCCCGAAGTCGTCGACGGCGAGCCGCACGCCCAGCCCGCGCAGCGCGGCGAGCTCGCGCCGGGCGGTGGGCGTGCGCCCGGTGACGACGCTCTCGGTGATCTCGAGCCCCAGGCGCTCGGCGTCGACCTGGTGGTCGGCGAGGGCCCGGGCGACGCGGGCGGCGAAGCCGCGCTCCTCGAGCTGGCGGCCCGACACGTTGACCCAGACCACGCTGGCGGCCCAGGGCGCCCCCTCCTCCTGCCAGCGCCGGTGCTGCTCGAGGGCCTCGCGCAGCACGTGGTCGCCGAGCACCGGCATGAGGCCGGCGTCCTCCGCGACGGCGATGAACTGGTCGGGGGGCACCGCGCCGCGCGCGGGGTGGTCCCACCGCAGCAGGGCCTCCAGGCCCGAGACGCGCCCGTCGGCGAGGTCGACCTGCGGCTGGTAGACCAGGCGCAGCTGGGCGCCGGGGGCGCCGCCGTCGAGCAGGCGCCGCAGGTCCAGCTCGAGCAGGTTGCTCTCCTGCGCGGCGCTCGCGGCCTCCGGGTCGGCGAGGGCGACGCGCCCCCGCCCGCCGGCCTTGGCCGCGACGACGGCGTGCTCGGCGGCGCGGAGCACGGCGACGAGGTCGTCGGTGGCGTCCGCGGCGGCGACGCCCACGCTCGCGGTCACCGCGACGGGCGACCCCGCCAAGGGCACGGGGCGCGCGACGTCCGCGGCGAGCCGGCGGGCCACCTCGGCGGCGGCGGCGGCGTCGAGGCCGGGGCACAGCACGGCGAACTCGTCCCCGCCGAGCCGTCCCACGAGGTCGCTGGCGCGCACCGTCTCGCGCAGGCGCTCGGCGACGACGGCGAGCAGGGCGTCGCCGTGCTGGTGGCCGAGCGAGTCGTTGACCACGGCCAGCCGGTCCAGGTCGAGGCACAGCAGCGCGTGGGGGCCGGGCACGCCCCGTACGGCCTCCACCGCCGCGGAGAGGAAGCCGACGCGGGTGAGCAGGCCGGTGAGCGCGTCCCGCAGCCGCTCGCCGCCCTGGCCGCGCGCGCCCTCGGACTCCTCGCGGCGCAGTGCCAGGCCCGCCAGGCTCGCCGCGGCGAGCAGGCGGGCGCCGGCCCGCGGCTCGACCCGCTCCTGGCGGGTCAGCAGCGCGAGCACGCCCAGCACCGCCCCGCTCGGGCCGAGCACCGGCACGGCGCGCGCGGCGCGCAGGCGGTGCCCGAGCGCCGGGTAGTCCTCGGCGAGCCCGGCGGTGTCCACCGGCACCCCCCGCTGCGCGGCCTCGCCCAGCGGCCCGCCCACCGGCGTCGCCGGCAGGTCGTCGAGCACGGCGCGCTCGACCGGCCCGAGCCCGTGGGCGGCCGCCACCCGCAGCCGCCCGCCGAGCACGCGCAGCACGAGCGCGGCGGCGCCCTCCTGGCCCTCCACGACCTGCGCCGCGAGCAGGCGCAGCACCTCGCCGACCGGCTGGCCGGCGTTGAGCTGGTGCAGCAGACCGCGCTCGGAGTGCAGCTGCTCGCGGTCGTCCTGCAGGTCCTGCACCCGCAGGCGCAGGGTGAGCAGGTCCGAGACCTGGCGCGCGAGCGCGGCGAGGCGCCGGTGCGCCTCCGGGGGCAGGTCGAGGGGCTGGTCCCCGAGCACGCACAGCGAGGCGAGCACCTGGTCCTCGACGACGACGGGGTGCCCGGCGTAGCCGCGCAGCGCCCCCGCCACGACCAGCTCGGTGCTCTCCCAGTACGGGTCGAGGGTCGCGTCGACGACCCGCACCGCGGCGCGCCCGGCCACCACGTGGGCGCACGGCACGCTCGTCTCCGGCACGTCGAGGCGCCGGCCGCCGGGCAGGCCGTGCCGTCCGGCGAAGACGACCCGCTCGGGCAGCGCGATGCTCACCGCCGCGCTCGGCGCCCCGGCCACGGCCGCGGCGAGCGCCGCGATGTCGTCGAGCTCCTCGGCCCCGCGCTCGCCGAGCAGGCCCAGCTGCAGCAGCACCTCGAGGCGGCGCGCGTGGCGCACGGCGGCGCGGACCAGCCCGTCGCGGTCCCGGTGCAGGCCCGGGAGGGGCTCGGGGTCGCCCGGGGTGCGCGGGGCGTCGTCGTGCAGGGGCATGCGGTACGTCCAGGGGTCGCGGCAGGGCAGGGCGGTCCGGAGCGGTGCGGGTGCCCGTCCGTCCCGTGCAGGAGAGGGTAGGTGCCCGCCGCCCGTCTGGCTACGCAGCGCGGACGGTCGCGCACGGCCCGTCGACGTGCGTCACGTGTCGTCCCGCCCCCCCCGGGCGCCCGCTCAGGCCGCCGGCCCCGCCTCCGCGCCGTCGCGGGCGAGGAGCACCGCGCCGTCCAGCGGGCCGCCCCGCGGCGCGCGCAGCGGCGGCGCGCCGGCGGCCGCCAGCGCGGCCGCGAGCGGCTCGAGCAGCAGCCCGCCGGCCGCGAAGAGGCCGCCCGTGCGGCTGAGCGCCGGGTCGGGCACGCCCGGGGGCACGGCCGCGAGCAGCGCCTCGGCGAGCCGCTCCCCCGCGCCGCGCCACACCGCCGCCGCCACCGGGTCGCCCTCGCGCGCGGCCAGGGCGACGTCGGGGGCGAACGCCGCGAGGCGCGCGGCCCGGTCGGGCGCGGGGTAGAGCGCGCGGGGCAGGTCCTCGGGGGCGCCGTAGCGGGCCCGGGCGAGCTCGAGCAGCCGGGCCGACCCGCGGGGGCGGCCGTCGTGGGCGCGGAAGGCCGCGCGCAGCCCCGCCTGCCCGACCCAGGAGCCCGCCCCGTCGTCGCCGAGCAGGTGCCCCCAGCCGTCGACGCGCCGCCAGGCCCCGCGCCCGTCGGTGCCCAGCGCGATCGCGCCGGTGCCGGCGGCGACCACCGCGCCGGGCACGAGGCCGCCGAGCGCGCCGACGAGCGCGGTCACCGCGTCCGGTGCGACCACCGTGCGCGCGACGCCGAGGCGCTCGCGCAGCGCGGCGTGCAGCCCGCCCGGGCGGTCGGCGAGCGTGAGCAGGCCGGTCATGCCCAGTCCCACGGCCCCCGGGGCGGGGGCGCCCTGCGCCCGGAGCCGGCCCAGCACCGCGGCCACCGCGGCGGCCACCTCGTCGACGTCGATGCCGGCGCCGCGGACCCGTACGCCCTCCCCCGCGCCCTCGGCGCTGCCGCCGGGCCACGCGACGCGGACCCGGCAGCCCCCGCCGCCGACGTCGACGCCGGCGACGGGGGTGCCGTCAGGACGACGCTGTCCTGACCCGCTGATCACCGCCCCATGCCGGCGGTGAGGCCGGCGACGATCTGCCGCGTCGCGAGGACGAACAGCAGCACGAGGGGCAGGGTGGCGATGACGAGCCCGGCGAAGAGCGTCGACCAGTCGGTCTGGTACTCGCCGAAGAACGTCGTCAGCCCCACGGGGAGGGTGTACTTCTCGCTGCTGCGCAGCAGCACGAGGGGGTAGAGGAAGTCGTTCCACACAGGCACGAAGCGGAAGACGAGCACCGTGGCCATGGCCGGGCGCACCAGCGGCAGCATGACGTGCCGGAAGGTGGCGAAGGCGCCCGCCCCGTCGATCCGCGCGGCCTCCTCCAGGTCCAGCGGGAGCTGGCGGAAGAAGGTCGTGAGGACGAACACGGAGAACGGGACGCCGGCGGCGGCGTACACCAGCGTCAGGCCGAGCCGGCTGTCGACGAGGCCGAAGCCGTCGAGCAGGTAGAAGATCGGCAGGATCGCCAGGTGGATCGGGAGCATGAGCCCGGACAGGAAGAGCGCCTCGAGCCCGCGCATGACGCGGGACCGGCTGCGCGCCAGGCCGTACGCGGCGAGGGTCGCCACCGCCGTCGAGAGCAGGACCGCGCCGACGGTGACGAGCAGCGAGGTCAGGAAGTACGTGCCGAACGACGCCTCCGTCCACGCCGTGCGGTAGCTCTCCACCGAGAGCGGCCACGGCAGCGCGAGGGGCTGGTCGTACAGCTCGCGGGTGGGGCGCAGCGAGCTGACCACCATGACGAGCAGCGGGGCGACCGCGACCACGGCGTAGCCCCAGAGCAGCCCGGAGGCGACGACGGGGCCTGCGCCGCGCCGGCGGCGGGGGCGCCGCGACGGGGGGCGCTCGTCGACGGCGACGCCGACGGGCAGGGCGGTGGCGGTCTGGACGACGTCGCTCACCGGAGCATCGCCTCCTCCTGGCGGCGCAGCACCCGGGTCGCCAGGACGGCGCCGCCGAAGATGACGGCGAACAGGACCGTGGCGAGCGCGGAGGAGACGCCGATGGCGTTGGTCGCACCGGACTCGAAGGCCGTCCGGTAGAAGAGCAGGGAGAGCACGTCGGTCGCGCCCGCCGGGCTTCCCGTGGAGCCGCCCAGGGCGTACGGCAGGGCGAAGGCCTCCATCGCCATGATGAAGGTGAGCACGCCGACGGTGCCGATGGCCGGCAGCAGCAGCGGCAGCGTGATGCGCCGGAAGACCTGCCACGAGCTCGCGCCGTCCATGCGCGCCGCCTCGGAGAGCTCCTCGGGCAGGCCGCCGAGGGCCGCGCCGTAGAGCAGCACGGGGAAGCCGACCCACTGCCAGGCGCTGATGAGCACGATGACCGGCAGCGCGGTGGTCGGGTCGCCGAGCCAGGGCTGGGCGAGCGAGCCGAGGCCCACGGCCTCGAGCAGCGCGTTCACCGGGCCGAAGGTGGGCGAGAGCAGCAGGGTCCACAGGTAGCCGATGACCAGCGGGCTCACGAGGTAGGGCATCGCGTAGAGCGTCTGCAGCAGGCGCTTGCTCCTCCGTCCGCGGTGCAGGAGCACGGCGAACCCCAGGCCCAGCGTGTTCTGGACGAGCATGGTGCCCGCGAAGAACAGCAGGTTGTGCCCGAAGGCCCGCGGGAGCTGGTCGGCGTACGGCGCCTCGGTGAACAGCGTCGTGAAGTTCTCGAGGCCGGCGAAGCCCCCGCGCGCCGTGCCCCGCCAGTCGTAGAAGGCGTACGAGAACGCCGTGACCATCGGGTAGAGCACGAACACCCCGAAGAGCACGAGCGCCGGCGCCACGAAGAGCGCGGCCCGCCCGAGGGTCAGCCCGGCCGGCGCGCCCCCCGCCGCCGGCCGGGCGCCCCGGCGCCGCGTCACCCCTGGGGCGTGAACCACGACGAGATCCCCGCCTGGACGTCCTGCGCGACCGCCGGGGCGTCCTTCTGCCCGAGCAGCAGCTCCTGCACCCCGGTGCCGACGAGGTCGGTGCCGAGCGGCTGGCCGTACCGGAAGTCGACGAGCATGAGGTACGGCGCGCCGCTCTCCTCGTAGTTCGTCGCCATCTCCTGCAGCAGCGGGTCGCTGGGCTCCACGCCGGGGACCGGCGAGAGCTGCTTGACCGCGTCGGTGAAGGCCTGGCCGAACTCGGGCGTCGCCATCCAGCGCACGAGGTCCATCGCCGCGTCGGGCGCGTCGCTCGCCGCCGAGACCCCGAAGGAGCCGTCGGCGTACCCGGGCGTGACGGGCTCGGTGAGCACCGAGCCGGGCGGCGGCGGCACCTCGAAGACCCCCATGTCGAGGTCCGGCGCCTGCTCCTGGAAGAAGCCGAGCTCGAAGGAGCCGCCGGGGAACATCGCGGCCTGGCCGGAGGTGAACAGCACCTGCGCGTCGGTGTACGCGACGCCGACGACGTCCTCGGGCATGTAGGGCTGCAGCTGCCCGAGCAGGCCGAGGGAGTCCACCCACGCCGGGTCGGTGAAGTCCTTCTCCCCGCTCAGGACCTGCTGCTCGAACTGCGGGCCGCCGTAGCGGGCGGACCCCACGATGTCGTGCAGGATCGGCAGCGTCCAGGCGTCCTTGGCGCCCACCGCGAAGGGCGTGACGCCGGCCTCCTGCAGGGTCTGCGCGGCCTGGAGCATCTCCTCCCAGGTGGTGGGCACCTCGATGCCGTTGTCCGCGAAGAGCCCCTTGTTGTAGTAGACCTGCAGGGTCTGCACGGCGAACGGCACGCCGTAGAGCTCGCCGTCCTCGCGGCCCCGGGCGCCCTCGAGCACCGTCTCGTCGAAGCCCGCCACGTCGACGTCGTCCGGCAGCGGCACGAGGTCGCCGCCCTCGACGAGCGGCTGCAGCTGGCCGTACGCCCGCAGCTGGGCCACGTCGGGACCGCCGTCCCCCGTGAGGCCCGTGCTGAGGATCTGGTTGTACTCGGTGTTCTTGAAGGCGCGGAAGTCGACGGTGACCCCCGGGTTCGCCTCCTCGTACGCGTCGAAGATCTGCTCGTACGCCGCCGCGTCCTCCGTGCGCCACGACCAGACGGTGACGGTCTGGTCGCCGCCCTCGCCGGCGGCGGAGCCGCCCGCGGACCCCTCGTCGGAGGGTGCGCAGGAGACGAGCAGGGCGACCGCTCCGGCCGCGCCGAGCAGGGCCCGGGCAGGGGTTGGGAAACGCATTCCACTACCTCCGGTGAGTGGCGTCGGGCAGGGGGTGCCCCGCTGCCTGGAGTCGGGTCACGGCGTCGGCGGCCACGCCGCCGGCCGCAGCGAGGGCGTCGCGGCACGCGGCCGGCGGCGCCCCCGTCAGCATGTGGACGAGGGCGGTCTTGAGCTCGCCCCCGCAGGCGTCCAGCGCCTCGAGGCAGGCCTGCTCGTCGGCCCCCGTGGCCTCGCCGAGGATGCGGACCACCCGCCGGCGCAGCTTGGCGTTCGTGGGCACGACGTCGACCATGAGGTTCGACCAGGTGCGGCCCAGCCGGACCATGAGCGCGGTCGAGAAGCCGTTGAGCAGGAGCTTCTGCGCCGTGCCCGCCTTGAGGCGGGTGGAGCCCGCGACGGCCTCGGGGCCGGTGTCGGGCGCGACGAGCACGTCGGCCAGCGGCGCGAGCGCGCTGGCCGGGTCGGACGTCACGAGCACCGTGGCCGCGCCCGTGCGGCGCGCGGCGGCGAGCGCGCCCGCCACGTAGGGCGTGCGGCCCGAGGCGGTGATCCCCAGGGCCAGGTCGGACGGGCCGACGGCGGCGGCCTCGCGCGCACCGAGCGCCTCGGAGTCCTCGACCTCCTCGACCGCCCGCACGAGCGCCTCCGCCCCGCCGGCGTGGTGCGCGACGACCAGCCCCGGCGGCGCGTTGAACGTCGGCAGCAGCTCGGCCGCGTCGAGGACCGCGAGGCGGCCCGAGGTGCCCGCCCCGAAGTAGTGGACCCGCCCGCCCGCGCGCACCCGCTCCACCGCGAGGTCGACGGCCCGGGCGAGGGCCGGCAGGACCGCGCGGACCGCGGCGGGGACGCGCCCGTCCTCGTCGTTGAGCAGGTGCAGGACCTCGAGCGTCCCGAGGGCGTCGATCCCCGTGGTGCGCGGGTTGCGCAGCTCCGTGGGCCCCGGGACCGCCTCGAAGGTTTCCTTCCGGGTCACCGTCATGCTCGGAGGTTAATTACCTCCGAGCGGCGCGTCAACGGTCGGCGGAGCGCCCGTCGAGGTGGTGCGCGCGCACGGCCTCGTACGTGACCCCGAGCGCCTCGCGCGCCTCGGGCAGCAGGCGCTGCGCGAGGCCGATGAAGAGGCAGTCGACGAGGACGAGCTGCGCGATGCGGCTCGCCATGGCGCCCGAGCGGTACGTCGTCTCGCGCGCGGCCGTCGTGAGGACGTGGTCGGCCGCGCGGGCCACCGGCGAGCGCGGGAAGTTGGTCACCGCCACGGTCGTGGCACCCCGCCGGCCGGCGAGGCGCAGGGCCTCGACGACCTCCGCGGTCGTGCCGGTGTGGCTCACCGCGACCGCGACGTCGCCGGGGCGCAGCAGCGCCGCCGAGGTGAGCGCGATGTGGGTGTCGGACCAGGCGAAGGCCACCCGCCCGATCCGGTGCAGCTTCTGCTGCAGGTCGGCGGCGACGAAAGCGCTTGCCCCGACGCCGTACACGTCGACGCGCGCAGCCCCCGCCAGGGCGTCCACGACCCGCTCCAGCGCCGGGACGTCGAGCTGCTGGGCGGTCTCCTCGACGGCGCGGGCGTCGGCCCACGCCACCTTGGCCACCACGTCGCGCAGGTCGTCGTCGGGGCCGATCTCCGCGCCCACCTCCTGCGCGGCGCCCCCGCCGCCCGACTCCGCGGCCAGGGTGAGCCGCAGCTGCGGGTAGCCCGGCAGCCCCAGCGCCTTGCAGAAGCGGATGACCGTCGTCTCCGAGGTGGCCGCCGCCTGCGCGAGCTCGGAGATGGTCAGGGCGGCCGTGCCGTACGGGTCGTCGAGCACCCGCTGGCCGACGCGGCGCTCCGCCGGCGCGAGGTCCGGCAGGGCCGCGCGCAGGCGGACGAGCAGGGGGGCGCCGGCGGCGCCCCCCTGCTCCGGCACGACGAGGTCGCTCACGCGCCTCACGGTAGGCCCCTCACCCGCGGACGGTCCGCCAGCCCACGCCGGTGAACGCGCCCGGGCGCCGCTCGCCGTCGAGCAGCACCTGCCCGCCGGACCTGGCGACGACGCCGTCGACGAGGACGCCCCGGCCCTGCTCGCCCGCGTCGGTGGTGTAGCGCCACCGCAGGAGCAGGTCGCCCGCGGGCAGCCGGGTGGATGCCTGCCACCAGGTGCGGTGCCCCGCACCGGCGACGGTCCCGTCCGTGCGCGTCACCACGCCGCGGTCGCGCACGTCGAACGGCAGCGGGGACCAGGTGGCCCCGCCGTCCGCGGAGGTCTCCAGCGCCAGCACGTCGGTCGCCTCGGTGTCGACGAACAGGTCGAAGGCGAGGCGGCCGCCGCGGGCCGGCACCTCGACCGCCGCGGTGAGCGTGGAGGTCGTGGCGTCGGTCGTGGGGGTCGCCCAGGCCGTGCGGCCCTCGCGCGGCGGCACCCGCAGCGCCCGGGCGAGGCCGTCGGCGACCGCGCGGCGCACGGCGTTGACCGACCCCCAGCTGCGCGAGGGGTGGACCCGGTTGGTGAGCAGCACGGCGAAGGAGCCGGACTGGTAGTCCAGGACCAGCGAGGTGCCGGTGTAGCCCGTGTGCCCGGCGGTGCGCGGGCCGCTGAGCGCCCCCATGTACCAGCGCTGGTCGAGCTCGAACCCCAGGCCGTGGGCGTCGCCCGGGAACTCGCGGTTCTCGTCGGCCAGCATCTGCTCGACCGAGGACCGGGAGAGGATGCGCTCTCCGGCGTAGGTGCCGCCGTCGAGCATCGCCTGGGCGAGCACGGACATGTCGCGCGCCGTGGAGAAGACCCCGGCGTGCCCGGAGACGCCGCCGAGGGCCCACGCGTTCTCGTCGTGGACCTCCCCGCGGACCATGCCGCGCGGCGGGGTCGTCTGGTGCTCCGTGGCCGCCGCCCGGTCCCGGACGTCGCCGGTGGGGTTGTAGCCGGTGTCCACCATGCCCAGGGGCCCGGTGACGCCCTCGGCCACGAGCGCGTCGAGCGGGTCGCCGCTGACCCGCTCCACGAGCGCGCCGAGCGCGATGAGGCCGAGGTCGCTGTAGAGGTACTGCTCCCCCGGCGCGCCGACCGGGGTGGCCTCGAGGGCCGCGCGCAGGCGCGAGCCCGGGTCCGGGTACGCGCTCCAGAGCGGCAGCCAGGCCGGCAGCCCCCCGGTGTGGGTGAGCAGGTGCCGGACGGTCACGCCCTCCTTGCCGCCCGCGGCGAACTCCGGCAGGTACGTCGCGACGGGCTCGTCGAGGTCGACCCGGCCGGCCTCGACCTGCTGCATGACGACGACGGACGTGAAGAGCTTGGACACCGACGCCATGTCGAAGACCGTGTCCTCGGTGACCGGCTCCCACTGGTCGCGGGGCAGCTCCGTGCCCTGCCCGTCGGCGTAGCGCAGCGCCCATCCCGTGGCCTCCCGGGCGACGACCTCGCCGCCGGTCGCCATGACCGTGACCGCGCCGGAGAAGAGCGGCCGCGAGGTGCCCGACGCGTCGGCGCCACCCTCGCGCGTACCTCGCTCCACCGCGGCAAGCGCTTCCCTGACCGGCGCCGGGTCGAGGCCCGCCGCGCGCGGCGAGCTGTCGCGGAGCTCCGTACCGGCCGGGCTGAAGCCCCGGCGCGGCTGGTCGAACCGCGCGGCGTCCCCCGCAGCCGCGGGCGCGACGCTCGCCAGGAGGGCCAGCACCGTGGCGCCCGCGAGCACCGCGGCCCTCACGACGAGCGCCCGGGGTAGAGCAGGTACGGCCGCCGCAGCCGCGCGAACGCGCGCAGCTCCTGCTGCCAGGCCGCCTCGACCTCGTCGACGCCCGCGCCGGCGTCGACCATCTCGCGCAGCCGCGGCGAGCCCGACAGCTTGTCGACCCAGTACGGCCGCTGCGGGTCGTAGGAGTCGTAGCGCCACGCGAAGTCGGCGTAGAGCTCCTTGGCGGTCACGAGCATGGCCACCGCCGTGCGGACCGCCTCGAACCGGTGCGGGTCGGTGACGTGCAGCTGCACGCCGCCGCAGGTCGCCCCCGCGTGCTTGCTGATCGTGGGCTGGAAGTACGCCTCGCGCACCAGCACCCCCGGCAGGTCGAGCGCGCGCAGCGCCTCCGCCCACCGGTGGTCCGCCCAGGGCGCTCCCACGAGCTCGAACGGGCGCGTGGTGCCGCGCCCCTCGGACAGGTTCGTGCCCTCGAACAGGCACGTGCCCGGGTAGACGAGCGCGGTGGTCGGCGTCGGCATGTTGGGGCTCGGCATCACCCACTCCAGGCCGGTCTGCTCCCAGAGCACGTCCCGGCGCCACCCGCGCGCCTCCACCACGTCGAGGCGCGGCACCCGCCGGCCCGCCTCGTCGGGCACGAACTCCTCGTCGAACAGCCGGGCCAGCTCGCCGACGGTCATGCCGTGCTGCTGCACGACCTCGCGCTTGCCGACGAACGTCGTGAAGGCCGGCGTCATGAGCGGGCCGCGCGGCGAGCCGCCGACCGGGTTGGGCCGGTCCAGCACCACGAAGCGCTTGCCGGCCCGCGCGGCGGCGACCATGGCGTCGTACATCGTCCAGACGTAGGTGTAGAACCGCGAGCCCACGTCCTGGATGTCGAAGACGACCGTGTCGACGTCGGCGGCGGCGTACATGGCGGCCAGGTCGTCGGCCGTGGCGCCGTAGGCGTCGTAGACCGTGACGCCGGTGCGGGGGTCCTCGTACGTGCCCTCGGAGCCGCCCGCCTGGGCGGCCCCGCGGAAACCGTGCTCCGGGCCGAAGACCGCGACGAGGTCGACGGCGCCCGAGGCCGCCATGGCGTCGACCTCGTGCCGCAGGTCGCGCAGCACCCCGGTCGGGTTGGTGACCACGCCGACGCGCTGACCGCGCAGCAGCGACCAGCCCTGCGCGGCGAGGACGTCGACGCCGGGGACGACGCCGGAGGGGCGCCCGGAGGCCGCGGCGGGGGCCGCGGCCCCCAGGGCGGGCGCCGCGACGGCGGCGCCGGTGCCGGCGAGGAACGCGCGGCGGCTCGTGCCCCGGGTCACCAGGTCACCCCCGTCCCGAAGGGCAGGAGGACCTGCGACGGGTCGTCGGCGCGCGGGACGTCGACGGGCAGCCTCCCGTGCGGCGCCACCTCGCCGGTGACGACCCGGGCCACCGACTCCATCGAGACGTCCGTGGTCGAGTACGTCGCCAGGCTCGTCGTGGCGCCGGGCAGGTGCGCGACGTCGTACGGGTCGCGGACCGCGACGTGCACGACGGGCGTCCCGCTCGCCACGACCCCCGCGACGAGCCGCTGCTGACGGCCCTCCCGGTCGGTGACCGCGCGGTCCCAGGCCTTGTTGGTGAGGACGACGACGAGGTCGCTGCGCGCGGCGCCGGCCGCCGCCGCGTCGAGGGCGGCGTCGCTCGGGCGGGTGCCGGTCTCGAGCGTGGTGACCGCGTGGCCGCGTCGGCCCAGCGCCGCGGACAGCGCCGCGGTCGGCCCGGCGCCGGGGCCGGCGACGAGCACCCTGCGCGCGCCGGCCGCGAGGGGCAGCAGGCCGGCGTCGTCGCGCAGCACCGTCACGGTGCGGTCGCTGATGGCCTGCGCCTCGGCGCGGTGGGCGTCGCTGCCCACGACGGCGCCGACGCGGTCCGGGTCGGCGTACGGCTCCTGCACGACGCCCCGGCGGTGCTTCAGCTCGAGGACGCGGCGCACGGACTGGTCGATGCGCCGCTCGGTGAGCCGGCCGCCGTCGAGGGCCTCGTGGATCGCCTCGACCGCCGCGGCGGGGTCGGCGGGCATGAGCAGGACGTCGGCGCCGGCCTCGAGGGCGCGCACCGCGACCTCGCCGTCGCCGTACTGCTGGCGGACGCCGGCCATCTCGAGGGAGTCCGTCGTGACGACGCCGTCGTAGCCGAGCTCCCCGCGCAGCACCCCGGTGATGATCGGCTCGCTGAGGGTCGCCGGGTCGCCCGACGGGTCGAGGCTGGGGACGACGATGTGCGCCGTCATGATCGAGTCGACGCCCGCGGCGACCGCCGCCCGGAAGGGCGGCGCGTCGATGCGCTCCCACTCCTCGCGGGTGTGGTCGATGACCGGCAGCCCGACGTGGCTGTCCGTCGAGGTGTCGCCGTGCCCCGGGAAGTGCTTCGCGGTGGCGACGACGCCCGCGTCCCCCTGGAAGCCGCGGACCTGCGCGGTGACCATCCGCGCCGCGAGCTGCGGGTCGCTCGAGTGCGACCGGACGCCGATGACCGGGTTGGCGGGGTCGACGTTGACGTCGGCGACGGGCGCGAAGTCCTGGCGGATCCCGACCGCGGCGAGCTCGGTGCCGGTGATGGCGGCCGCGCGGCGCGCGTCGGTGCTGCTGCGCCCGGCGCCGAGGGCCATCGCGCCCGGCAGCGCGGTCGCGGGCGGGCCGAGCCGGGTGACGACGCCCTGCTCCTGGTCGGTGCTGATGAGCAGCGGGACCTCCGCGCCGCTGGACAGGGCCGCGTCCTGGAGGCCGTTGGACAGCGCGGCGGTCTGCGAGGGGTTGCGCACGTTGTCGGTCCAGGCGAAGTAGATGACGCCGCCGAGGTGGTAGCGCTCGACGACGTCGGCGGGCGTCGCGACGCCCTCGCCGTAGAGCGCCTCGTTGCGCGGGTCGGCGGTGGTCGCGGAGGAGCCGTAGGCGTAGCCCGTGATGAGCTGGCCGACCTTCTCCTCCAGCGTCATCCGGCGCAGGGTCCGCTGGGCGTAGCCGCGGGCCGCGGCCGGCGGCTGGGCTACGCCGGCCTGGGCGGCAGGGGCCGCCTGCGGGGCGGGGGCGGCGGGAGCCGCGGCGGCGGGCGCCGCGAGCAGCGAGCCCGCCGCGACGGCGAGGGCGAGGGCGCCACCGAGCCCGGCGCTGCGCCGGTGCTCGCGGGGCGGGGTGGAGCGGGGCACGGGGCCTCCTGGGTGCTGGGTCACCGGGCGGATGTTGCTCGTTCACCGGGTCTTGCGGTGCGCCGGAACATACCTACGGTCCGGGGAGCGGTCAACGGTCACGAGCCGTCGACGCACGGTGGCGACCGGCGGGGTGGCAGGCGGGCATGGCCCGGCGCAGCCCGGGTAGCGCGGGCGCCGTGCGGGTCGACGAGGACGACGAGGGCGCCGGGCCGGCCAGGGCCGCGCAGGCGGCGGCCGCCGCGCCCGAGGGCGCCGACGCGGCGCACGTCTTCGTCGTGCACGGGGACCTCTCGCTCCTCGCCTGCGACGACGTGCTCGTGCCGACCGACGCGCAGGGCCGGGTGACCCGCGGCTTCGCGCCGCTGCTCGGCGACGCCCTGCGGGCCGGTCCCGGCGGGCGCGGGCACGTCGCGGCGGAGGCGCTCGAGGCGGGCGGGGACGGGCTGGAGCGCCTGCGGGGCGACGGCGAGCGGGGCACCTGGCTGGTCGACACCGCCTCGGGCGACGTCCAGCGCCTGGCGGCCCAGGTGGAGCGCTTCGTGCGGGCCGCCGCCGCACGGCCCGGCGGCCCGCGGCACGGGCGGGCCAAGCGGCTGCTGGCGATGCCGCTGGTGGGCACCGGCGAGGGCGGCGCGGCGGGCCGCCGCGGCGACGTCATCGGCGGGCTGCTCCCGCTGCTGCACCGGCTCTGCGCGGAGCTCGACGTGGACGCCGCCCTGGTGCTCGCCGACCCGCGCGACCACGCCGCGGCGCAGGAGGTCCGCCGGCGCGAGGGCCGGTGGCCGCTGCCGCGGGGGCTGCTCGACCGCGCCGACGAGCTCGCCCGGCTCGCGACGGCCGGGCGGCTCGCCCTCTTCGTCGGGGCGGGCGTGAGCCGCGCCGCCGGGCTGCCCGTCTGGCAGGAGCTGCTCGACCGCCTCGCCGTGCGCGCCGGCCTCGGGGACGGCGAGCGCGAGGCCCTGGCCGCGCTCGCGCCGCCGGACGCCGCGCAGCTGCTCGAGGGCCGGCTCGGCCCGCAGGGGCTCGCCGACGAGCTCCGCAGCCTCTACGACCGCACCGAGCACGCCCTGAGCCACGCGCTGCTGGCCGCCCTGCCCGTGCGCCAGGTCGTGACGACGAACTTCGACCCGCTGCTCGAGGTAGCCTTCGCCGGGGCCGGGCGCGCGCTGCGCCTGCTGCCGGGGGACGCCCCGGCGCAGGGCCCCGGCGAGCCGTGGCTCCTCAAGGTGCACGGGGACGTGCGCCGCCCCGGGGACGTGGTGCTGACCCGCGAGGGCTTCCTGCGCCTGCCCGAGGAGCGCGCGGCGCTCGCGGGGGTGGTGCCCTCGCTGCTGCTCGCCCAGCACGTCCTCTTCGTCGGGTTCAGCCTCCTCGACGACACCTTCATCCGCGCCGCGCACCAGGTGCGCCGCCTGCGCGAGGAGCACGGCGGCCCGCCCGTCGGCACCGCGCTGGCCCTGCGCGAGGAGCCGCTGCGCCAGGAGCTGTGGGCCCAGGACCTGACGCAGGTCAGCCTGGGCGGGGCGACGACGCCGCTGCCCGCCGCGGCGCGCCGGCTCGAGGTGCTCCTCGACCGGGTGGCCGCGTCCTCGACCCCCCGCAGCGGCTGGCTCCTCGACGACCGGTACGCCGCCCTGCGCAGCCCGCAGGACGCCGCCCTCGCCGGCGCCCTCGCCCGGCTGCGGCGCGAGCTGCCCGAGGAGGCCACGGGCTCCCCGGCGTGGGAGGAGGTCCGCGCCCTGCTCGAGGACGGCCTCGGCGGCTGCCCGCCCGGCCGGCGGGGCGGCGCGGGCGCGGGCGCCGGGACGGCAGCGACCGCCGTGACCCAGCGTGACGACCGTTGACGCTGGGGACCGCCGTGCCTAGGTTCGACACGTACGTCCCTGCGCCCCGCCCGGTCCCGGGCACCGCCGCGACGCCCTCGGAGGTCGGTCGACGATGACCGCTGCAGCACCGCGCCCACCCCGCTCCCGCGCCGGACGGGCGGTGGTGGCGCTGCTCGCCGCCGCCGGCCTCGCCCTCACCGCACCGCCCGCGGGCGCCGCCCACCAGGGGCCGGTGCGCTCGGAGCCCGTGCGCGTGGGCACGTGGGCCACGGCCGTGACCGCGGGCCCGGGCGCGCCGCTGTCGCCGGACGTCTTCCACGACCAGACGCTGCGCCAGGTCGTGCGCACGAGCGTCGGCGGCGGCGAGGTGCGGGTGCGCTTCTCCAACGAGCACGGCGACCGGCCGCTGCGCATCGGCGGCGCGCACGTCGCCCTCTCGGCCGGCGGCGACGCGGCCCGCGCCGGCACCGGCCGGGCCCTGACCTTCGGCGGGCGCGGCGCCGTCACCGTCCCCGCCGGCGCCCCCGTGCTGAGCGACCCCGTCGACCTGCGCCTGCCGCCGGGGTCGGACCTCGTCGTCGACCTCTACCTGCCGCGGCGCACCCCGGCGACGACGCTGCACAGCTCGGCCTTCACCACGACGTACCTCGCCGACGGCGACGCCACCGGCGAGGGCCGCTTCCCGACGGGTGCGACGCGGACCTCCTGGTACTTCCTGTCCGGGGTGAGCGTGGAGCGGGCCCGCGGCGCCTCGGTCGTCGCGCTCGGCGACTCGATCACCGACGGCTCCTCGACGACCCCGGGGGCGAACGCCCGCTGGACCGACGTGCTCGCCCGCCGCTTCCAGGACGAGCGGGGGCTGCGCCACCTCGGGGTCCTCAACGCCGGGATCGGCGGCAACCGCCTCCTGCACGACGGGAACACCCTGCCCGACTCCGACGCGGCGGGCATCGGCCCGCTCTTCGGCGAGAGCGCGCTGCGGCGCCTCGACCGCGACGTGCTCGCCCAGCCCGGCGTCGAGCACCTCGTCGTGCTGCTCGGCATCAACGACCTCGGCCACCCGACGTCGGTGGCGCCGCCGTCCGAGGACGTCAGCGCGCGGCAGGTGATCGGGGCGTACCGGCAGATCGTGGACCGGGCGCACGAGCGCGGGATCACCGTGCACGGGGCGACCCTGGCGCCGTACCGCGGCACGACCATCCCCGGCTACTGGACCCCGGAGGGGGAGCGCGAGCGCCAGGCGGTCAACCGGTGGATCCGCACCAGCGGGGTCTTCGACGCGGTCGTCGACGTGGACCGCGTGCTGCGCGACCCGGACCGCCCCCAGCGGATGCTCGCCCGCTACGACTCCGGCGACGGGCTGCACCCGAACGACGAGGGCATGGCGGCCCTCGGCAGCGCCGTGCCGCTGCAGCCCTTCCGCGAGCGCGGCACGTCGTCGTACCAGCGGATCTTCGACGGCACCCTCGACGGCTGGGAGTACGCCGGCGACGGCGGCTTCGACGTGCTGCCCGGCGGCGTGCTGCGGAGCCGGGTCGGCGAGGACGGCGGGTTCGGCACGCTCTGGTACACCCGCCGCCAGTACGCCGACTTCTCGCTGAGGCTGCAGTTCCGGGACGACGCGCCCGGGGGCACCCGCGGCAACAGCGGCGTGCAGGTGCGGTTCCCGTCCCTCGACGGGCCGGTGCCGGGCTGCCCGACCACCTTCAACGGCTCCGAGCAGGGCAACCTCTCGTGGATCGCCGTCAACTGCGGGCACGAGATCCAGGTCAACGACTCCCCCGAGGCCGAGGGCAACGACCCGCGCAAGACCGGCTCGGTGTACGGGTTCGCCGACATCGGCCTCGACCGCGCCGACCCGACGCCCAAGGGCGTCTGGAACGACCTCGAGGTGCGGGTCGTCGGGCAGCGCTACACGGTGATCCGCAACGGCGAGGTCGTCAACGAGTTCGTGAACCGGCCGGGGCTGCCCTTCCCGGACCGGCCCCTCGACCCCGGCACGAGCAGCCGCGTGCTCGTCGGGCACGTCGGCCTGCAGGCGCACGGCAGCGACCCGGACCGGGTGTCGTTCCGCAACGTCCGGGTGCGGGACCTCACCGGGGTGCGCTGACCGGCTCCGCACCCTCGGCGTCGGCTCGCCGGGCCTGTGCGACCTTGTCCCGGTGCGTACGACACCTGGACCGGCCCGCCGGCTGGTCGCGGCGGCCTGCCTCGCCGGGGCCCTCGCGGCCTGCACGTCCGGCGGGGACCCCCGTCCCGGGCCGCCGGAGGGCGGTGGCGCCCCGTCGGCCGGCCCGTCCCCCGAGGACGTCGCCGCCCGCGTCGAGCTCACCCTCGGCGGGACCACCGTCACCGCGGGGGTCCACCCCCTGGTGCGGGTGGGCGAGCACGTGGTCGCGACGATCGACCTGGGCGCCGACGCGGTCGGCGAGGACGGGCTGCCCCTGGGCGGCGCCCTCGGCGCCACCACCCCCGTGCGCGTGCCCGCGCTCGCCGGCGTCCGGCTGGTCGACCTCGCCCACGACCGGGTGCACCCCGTGGCCGTCGACGCCGACGGCGACGCCGTGACGGCCGGCGTCGACCCGGCGGGCACCGTCCGGCCGGGCGGCGCGCGGCTGCAGCTCGCCTACGCCGCCCCGCCGCCGGGCGTCGAGGCGCTGGGGCTGCTCCTGCCGGCGGCGCCCTACCTCGCCGAGGTCCCCGTCGTCGACGGGCAGGTGCCTCCCCCCGGGCTGCCCGCCCCCGGGGCGACCGGCGCCCCCGCGCCCGGCGACGTCGCAACGCTCGACCTCGCCGCCGTGGTCGAGGCCCGCACCGTCGGGCTCGACTCCTTCACCCGCGAGCTCGAGGGCGCGGTCTCCACCCTCACGAGCACGGAGGAGGTGCAGGTCACGCTCGGGTCGGACGTGCTCTTCGCGGTCGACTCCGCGGAGCTCTCGCCCCGGGCCCGGGCCGCGCTGGACGTCGCCGCCGCGCGCCTCACCGAGCGCGCCCCCGGCACCGTCGACGTCGTCGGGCACACGGACGACAGCGGGGACGAGGCGTACAACCAGGCCCTGTCCGAGCGCCGGGCCGCGGCGGTGGCGCAGGCGCTCGCCGAGCGCGTGGACGCCGGCTCCTACCCGCTGCGGGCGTCGGGCCGCGGCGAGCTCGACCCCGTGGCGCCGAACGGCTCCGACGCCGAGCGCGCCCTCAACCGGCGCGTCACCCTCACCCTCGCCTCCGAGGTGACGACCAGCACGCCGGTACGGGCGAGCGGCGGGCTGCCGCCCTTCGACGGTCCCACGGCGCCCGGGCCGGAGGGGGTCGAGGTGGGGACCACGCGGCCGTTCCGCGTCGCCGCACCGCGGGCCCGGACGGTGGACGGGCACCTGGTGCTCGACGTGGAGGTGACCGCGCTGGACCGGGAGGTCGACTCGGCCTTCGGCTTCGCGTCGCTCTCGGGCGTCTGGCACCACCGCGGCGAGGACGCCGTGCAGCCGCAGCACTCGGCGGGCGGGCTCACGGTGCTCCTCGGCGGGTCGGCCGTCTACCCGCTGGACCACCTCGAGGCCGTCGGCCCCACGGGCGCGCGGCTGTGGCTGCCCCTGACCGACCTCGACACGCTCGCGCGGCTCGACGGTGGCCAGACGCGGACCTTCAGCGTCCTCTACCCGGAGGTGGGCGAGCACGGGACGGTCACCGTGCAGGTGGACGCGGGCCTCGGCTCGGACGCGCTGCGCCTCACCGACGTGCCCGTGGAGCCCGAGCAGGACTGAGCGGCACCGACCAGGACCGAGCGGCACCGAGCAGGGCGCAGCGGCGCGGGCGCCGGACGAGGCGCACGGGTGCGTGACGGGGCCCCGCGGCCCCGCGGGCACCCGTGCGCCTGCCTCACGTGGTCAACGGGCGTCCCCCGGCCAGCTCCACCCGGTGACCTCCGGGGCGTCCTCGCCGTGCTCGCGGGTCCAGGTGCGGGCGCGCAGGCGGGCGTCGACCATCCGCTGGCGCAGCGCGGCGGCGCGGGGACCGAGCGACGGGACGCGGTCGACCACGTCGATGACCAGGTGGTAGCGGTCCAGGTCGTTGAGCATGACCATGTCGAAGGGCGTCGTCGTGGTGCCCTTCTCCTTGAAGCCGCGCACGTGCAGCTGGGCGTGGTTGCGGCGGCGGTACGTCAGCCGGTGCACCAGCCACGGGTAGCCGTGGAAGGCGAAGACCACGGGCCGGTCCTCGGTGAACAGCGTGTCGAACTCGCGGTCCGGCAGCCCGTGCGGGTGCTCGGTCTCCGGCAGCAGGCGCATGAGGTCGACGACGTTGACGACCCGCACGGCGAGGTCGGGCAGCTCCTCGCGCAGGATCGACGCGGCGGCCAGCGTCTCCAGGGTCGGCACGTCGCCGGCGCAGGCCAGGACGACGTCGGGCAGCGTGCCCGGGCCGCCCTCCGTGCCCGCCCAGTCCCAGATGCCGGCCCCGCGGGCGCAGTGCAGGGCCGCCTCCTCGGCCGTGAGCCAGTCCTGCTGCGGCTGCTTGCCGGCGACGACGACGTTGACGTAGTGCCGCGACCGCAGGCAGTGGTCGTACGTCGACAGCAGGGTGTTGGCGTCCGGCGGCAGGTAGATCCGCACCACGGCGGGGTCCTTGTTGAGCACGACGTCGAGGAAGCCCGGGTCCTGGTGGGTGAACCCGTTGTGGTCCTGGCGCCAGACGTGCGACGAGAGCAGGTAGTTCAGGCTCGGCACCGGGTGGCGCCACTCGACGGCGGCGCTCGCCTGCAGCCACTTGGCGTGCTGGTTGAACATCGCGTCGACGATGTGGATGAACGCCTCGTAGCACGTGAACAGCCCGTGCCGGCCGGTCAGCGTGTAGCCCTCGAGCAGGCCCTGGCAGACGTGCTCGGAGAGCACCTCGACGGTGCGCCCGAGCCGGTCCAGGCCGACGTCGAACTCCCCCACCTCGGCCTGCCAGGACCGCCCCGTCACCTCGAGGATGTCCTGCAGGCGGTTGCTCGCCAGCTCGTCCGGGGCGAAGGTGAGGAAGTTGTCGGGGTTGAGCCGGGTGACGTCGCGCAGCCACGTGCCGAGCACCCGCGTCGCCTCGTGCAGCAGCGCGCCGCGGTGCGCCGGGTCCACCTCGACCGTGTAGTCCCGCCAGTCGGGCAGGCGCAGGTCGCGCACGACGTTGCCGTTGGCGTGCGGGCTCGCGCTCATCCGCCGCGTCCCGACCGGGTTGAGCTCGAGCAGCTCCTGCACCGGGCGGCCCTGCTCGTCGAAGAGCTCCTCCGGGCGGTACGAGCGCATCCACTCCTCGAGGACGCGCCGGTGCCCGTCGTCGCCCCGGGCGCCCGGCAGGGGCACCTGGTGCGCGCGGAACGTGCCCTCCACCTGCTGGCCGTCGACGACCGGCGGGCAGGTCCAGCCCTTCGGGGTGCGCAGCACGACCATCGGCCACGGCCGCCGCTCCGGCGCGGCGCCCCCGGCGCGGGCCGCGGCCTGGATCGCGCGGATCTCGTCGAGGCACTCGTCGAACGCCCGGGCCGTCGCCTGGTGCACCGCCGCCGGGTCGCTGCCGGCGACGACCCGCGGCGCGTACCCGTAGCCGCGGAGCAGGGTCAGCAGCTCCTCCTCGGGGATGCGGGCGAGGAGGGTCGGGTTCGCGATCTTGTACTCGTTGAGGTGCAGGACGGGCAGCACGGCCCCGTCGCGGGCCGGGTTCACGAACTTGCCGCAGTGCCACGACGTCGCGAGCGGGCCGGTCTCCGCCTCGCCGTCGCCCACCACCGCGACCGCCACGAGGTCCGGGTTGTCCAGCACGGCGCCGTACGCGTGCAGGAGGGCGTAGCCCAGCTCGCCGCCCTCGTGGAAGGAGCCGGGCGTCTCCGGCGCGCAGTGGCTCGGGACGCCGCCCGGGAAGGAGAACTGGCGGAACAGCTCGCGCATCCCCTCCTCATCGCGGGTGATGTGGCTGTAGAGCTCGGTGTACGTCCCCTCGAGCCACGCGCACGCGTTCGGCCCGGGACCGCCGTGCCCGGGCCCCGCGACGAACACCGCCTCGAGGTCGCGCTCGCGGATGAGCCGGTTGACGTGCGCGTAGACGAGGTTGAGCCCGGGGACCGTCCCGAAGTGCCCGAGCAGGCGGGGCTTGACGTGCTCCGGGCGCAGCGGCTCGCGCAGCAGCGGGTCGGCCATGAGGTAGATCTGGCCCACCGACAGGTAGTTCGCCGCCCGCCACCACTGGTCGAGCAGCCGGAGCTGCTCGCGGTCGAGCGGGCCCGGCACCTCCCCCAGCGCGTACGGCTGCGGCGCCCGGCTCTCGCCGCCGCCCGCGGACTCGTTGTCGGCGGAGGTGTCCCCGCCCATGCTCGCCAGCTGCGTCATGCGCGCCTGCTCCCCGGGGACGGCGGGCCCACACCCGCGACGGTCGGTGCGGGGCCACGCTAGCGGCGCGGGGCCCAGCGCGCCCCTGCCGCGCCCGGGACCGCCGCGGGGGCGCGCACCGCCACGCGCAGGGCCGGCGAGGCGGCCGCCCCGACGAAGGCGCCGCCCGCGGTCCGGCCCAGAGGGGAGCGCAGCTGCAGGGTCCCCGCGGCCGTCACGGGCGCGACGAGCGCGACCCGGCCGGTGGCGTCCGTACGGGCCGCCGCCACCCGCGCCGCCGGGCGCCCGGCCCGGGCGGCCCACAGCTCCACGACGGCGCCGGCGACGGCGACGGGGCTGCTGCCCGTCGTGGGGCGGGTCGTCAGGCGGCCGGTCACGCGCACCCGCGCGCCGGCGACGGCGACCGACGCGGGCGCCGCGGCGCCCAGGGCGCCGGGCAGCAGCCGGGGCAGCACCACCCGGCGGCTGCTCGCCGGGCCGCCGACGGCCGAGCGCACCTCCACCGAGACGGTGTGCGCCGAGCCGGGCGCGAGCCCCGCGAGCACGACCGAGGCGGCCGTCGCCGGCAGGGCGCGGGCGGCGCCGCCGTCGACCCGCACGGCGTACCCGGTCACGGCGGCGCGCCCGTCCGCCGGCGCCGGCGCGGTCCACGCGAGGACCACGCGCCCGGGCGCGGGGTACGTCGTGGCCCCCGTCCCGACCGGCAGCGGGGGTGCGAGGGGCACCGGCACCGCCGCGGCACGGGGGCGCACGAGGCCCGCGCCGAAGGCGGTGTCGACCCCGGCCGGCCCGAGGTCCTCGGCCGTGCCCACCACCCGGGCGCGCACCGCGTCCGGCCCGGCCCAGGGCATCGCCGCGGCGGCGAGGGCCACGGTCGCGGCGGCGTACGGGGTCGCCATGGAGGTGCCGTCCATGAGCACGTAGCCGTCGCCGGGGAAGGTCGAGGCGATGTCCTGGCCCGGTGCGGCGACGTCGACCTGGGGACCGTGGGTGGAGAACGCCGCGCGCCGGTCCTCCGGCGTGGTCGCGCCGACGCAGAGCACCGTGGCGGCGCTCGCGCAGGGGTACTGCACCTCGTTGGCGCCGTCGCCGTCGTTGCCGGAGGCCGCCACCACGACCGCGCCGCGCGCGTGGGCGTGCCGCACGGCGGCGGCGAGCACCGACGACGCGCCGGCGCCGCCCAGGGACAGGTTGACGACGCGCGCACCGTGCTCGGCCGCCCACACGACCCCCTCGGCGACGTCCGCGTCGGTACCGCTGCCGTCCTCTCCGAGCACCCGCACCGGCATGATCCGCGCCTGCGGGAGCAGGCCCTCGACGCCGACGCCGTTGCCGACGGTGGCGCCGAGGATGCCCGCGACGTGGGTGCCGTGCCCGTCGGGGTCGCGCGCGGCGCCGGGGGCGAGCGCGGTGCCCGTCACGGCGTCGTACCCCGCCACCGTCCGCCCGGCCAGGTCCGGGTGCGTGGCGTCGACCCCGGTGTCCACGACGGCGACGACGGGCAGCGCGTCCCAGCCGGTCCCCGTGGCCGCGACGTCCGCGCGGAGGTCCTCGGCGGCCAGCCGGTCCAGCGGCCACTGGTAGCCCCGCAGCGGGTCCTCGTGGGCCCGGACCCTCCCCACCGGCGCCGCCGCCTCGACCGAGGGCTGCGCCCCGAGCAGGGCGGCGAGCCCGGCGGCGTCCGGCGGCGCCGAGGGGACCGTGCTGATCCGCAGCCGGTCGCCGTCCCCGACCGCGAGGGCGACCTGCCCGGCGCGCTCGCCGGGGCCGGGCAGCGCCGCCGCGGCGGCCCGCCGCTCGCCGGCGCCGAGGTCGGCCAGGACGTCGGCCGGCAGCAGGCCCGCCAGCGCGGCGGTCGCCGCCGCACCGTCCGTCGAGGCCGCGGCCGGGGCGGTCGCGCCGCCGAGCAGCGCCGCGGCCAGCACCGCCGCGAGAGCGGCCCGCGGGCGGTGGGCGGCACGACGGGTGACGGGCACGGGTCCTCCTCCTGCTGGTGGTGCGCCCGGGCGCCGGGCGTCCCGGTCACCGCTCGTCGCGGGACCCGGCACGTCCCTGTCGGCCGCACGGCCCCCGCGGCGAGCGCCTCGGCGCCACGGGCACCCGTACGGGCCAGCGCCGTCACCCGGCCGGTGCAGCGCTCCCGCTCAAGGCCGGGGCCGGGACCGCCGAGGAGCGCGGGAGAGCGCGCAGCGGCGCCGGGGGCGCACCGGCAGGCGGGACGGGTCCATGGCGGGGACGACGGGGACGACGGGTCGCACCGGCACGGCCGGGGCGACCGGGGACGGCACGACCGGCGCGGCCCGGGCCGGCACGACCGGGGCGGCCGGGGCCGGCCCGACCGGGCCGGCCGGGAGCAGCCCCCTCGACCGGAGGCCGCGGCGCGAGCGGCTCCGGGAGCGGGCCCGCCGCCACGAGCGCCCGCTCGTCGCCCTGCTGGCCGCGCTGCTGCTGGCCGCCTGGCTGGGCGGCAGCGCGCTCGTGGCGGACGGGCCGCACCCGCGCGAGGTGCCCCTCGACGCCGCGCTGCGGGCGGCCACCGCCGCGGAGGAGGTCTCGTACGAGGAAGGCCCCGGCCGCCTCGTCGTCACGGCACCGGACGGGGCGCAGGTCGTGTCCGCGGTCCCCCGGGCCGGTGCGGAGGAGGTGCTCGACCGCCTGCTCGACGCCCGGGTCCCCGTCGAGGTCGAGCCCGCGGGGCTGTCGCCGACCGACGTCCTGCTCCCCCTGCTGCCGGTGCTGCTCCTGCTCGCCGTCCTCGTCGTCGTGCTGCGCCGCCAGGGCGGCGCCCTCGGCCTCAGCGGCGGCAAGCGGTTGCCCGCCGAGGTCCCCACGACCCGCTTCGACGACGTCATCGGCGCCGAGGAGACCGTCGCCGAGCTCCGCGAGGTCGTGACCTTCCTGCACGACCCCGGCGCGTTCGCCGCCCTCGGCGCGCGCATGCCGCGGGGCCTGCTGTTCAGCGGCCCGCCCGGCACCGGCAAGACGCTGCTCGCGCGCGCCCTGGCCGGCGAGGCCGGCGTGCCGGTGTTCATCGTCTCCGGCTCGGAGTTCGTGGAGGTCTTCGCCGGCAAGGGCGCCGCCCGCGTCCGCGAGCTCTTCGCCCAGGCCCGCAAGCACCCGGCCGCGATCGTGTTCCTCGACGAGATCGACGCCGTGGGGCGCCGGCGCACCGAGGGCGGCGGCAGCGGCGCCGACGGCGAGGCGGAGCGCACCCTCAACCAGCTCCTCGTCGAGCTCGACGGCTTCGGCGAGCGCGGCCACCTCGTGGTCATCGGCGCCACGAACCGCCCCGAGATGCTCGACCCCGCGCTCACCCGCCCGGGGCGGTTCGACCGCACGGTCGCCGTCGGGCTGCCCGACCGGCGGGCCCGCGAGGGGCTGCTGCGGCACTACGCCGCCGGCAAGGTCGTCGCCGACGACGTCGACTGGGCCCTGCTCTCGCGCCGCACCCCCGGCATGAGCGGCGCGCAGCTCGAGCAGCTGCTCAACGAGGCGGCCCTGGAGGCCGTCCGCACGGGCGCCGCCCGCGTCGACGGCGACCACGTGGCGACGGCCCTCGCCACGGTCGCCCTCGGCAAGGCCAGCCGGCACGCGCTGGTCAGCGAGCGGGACCGCGCGGTGACGGCGTGGCACGAGGCGGGGCACACGCTCTGCGCGCTCCTGCTGCCCGGCGCCCACCCGCCCGTGCAGGTGTCGATCGTCCCCCGCGGGCACGCCGGCGGCGTGACCTGGATGGCCGGCTCCGACGACGCCTTCCTCGCCCGCAGCGCCGCGCACGCCCAGCTCGCCGTGGCGCTCGGCGGGCGCGCCGCCGAGGAGCTGCTGCTCGACGGCGACCCGACCACCGGCGCGCACAACGACCTCGAGAGCGCCACGTCGCTCGCGACCTCCCTCGTCGCCCGGTACGGCCTCGCCGGCACCCTCGCCGTCCACGACGGCCCCCCGACCGACGCCGTCCGCGCCCGCGTCGAGGAGCTCCTCGTCGACGCGCTCGAGCGCGCCCGCACCCTCCTGCGCGAGCACCGCGCCCTCCTCGACGCCCTCGCCGAGCTCCTGCTGCTCGAGGAGGACGTCGAGCACGCCGCCGTCGCCGCCCTCGCCCGCGCCCACGGCGTCGAGGCGGTCAACGTCCCCGGCCGCTGACGGCACCCCCCGCGCACGATCGCCGCGGGATCTCCGCCGCGACCACGCGCACGTGGCGACCATCCCCGCATGATCGCCGCAGGAGGTCCCGCCGCGACCATGCGCACGTGGCGACCCTCTCCGCATGATCGCCGCAGGAGGTCCCGCCCTGATCATGCGCACGTGGCGGCCATCCCTCCGCCGTGCTCCCGCGGGGATGGCGCGCCAGGGGCGGCGGCGCCTGGGCCGCGTCGCACGCGGGCAGCACCCCGGGCCGGGCGCCCCCGTTTCCGCCGGGGCGGGGCGGGCAGCGGGGGCGGACGGCGACAGGAGGTCCACGTGCAGGACGAGCAGGGCGCCGGCGCGCACGCCGCCGGGGGCCAGGACGAGGGGTCGGGGCACGCAGCGGCCGTGGCCGGGGCGGTGGGGGTCGCCGCGGCGGCCGCCGGTGCGCTCGCGGCCCGCGCGCTCAGCCGCGACGACGACGAGGCACCGGGGCGCTGGCGGGCGGTGACGGTGCAGGTGCCCCGCAGCGAGCTCGAGCGGGGGCTGCCGGCCCCGCTCGCCGAGCTGGGCGACGCGCTGGAGGTGCGCCTCGTCGACGCGCCGGGCGACCGCGGCACCGAGGTGCACGTGCGCCTGCGCGACGGGGAGCCGTCGGGGGTGTCCGGGGCCGCCGCGCGGCTCACGGGCCAGGACCCCCGGCAGGACGTCCGGCGCGCCCTGCGCGAGAGCAAGCTGCTGCTGGAGACCGGCGAGGTGCTGCAGCCGGACAGCACGGCGTCGACGGAGACCACGCCGGCCAACCTGCAGCTGCAGTGGGCCACCGGGCACGGACGGGACGAGGGGCGGCTGTGAGGGCACTGACCTGGCAGGGCGTGAACGAGCTGTCGGTCGAGGACGTCCCCGACCCGCACGTGCAGAACGACCAGGACGTCGTGCTCCGGGTGACCCGCACGACGACCTGCGGCTCGGACCTGCACCTCGTGGGCGGCTACATCCCCTTCATGAAGAAGGGGGACGTGCTCGGGCACGAGTTCGTCGGCGAGGTCGTGGAGGTCGGCAGGGCGGTGACCCGCCACCGCGTCGGCGACCGCGTCGTCGTGTGCTCCTTCATCGCCTGCGGGCGCTGCTGGTACTGCCGCAACGACCTGTGGTCGGCCTGCGACAACGGCAACCCCAACCCGGCCATCCCGGAGAACCTCTGGGGCTTCGCGCCCGGGGGGTGCTTCGGCTACTCGCACGTCATGGGCGGCTACTCCGGCAGCATGGCGGAGTACGTCCGCGTGCCGTACGCGGACTACGGCGCCTTCAGCGTCCCGGAGGGCGTGAGCGACCAGCGCGCGCTCTTCGCCTCGGACTCCGTGCCGACCGGCTTCATGGGCGCGCACCTCGGCGAGGCCGGCCCCGGCAAGGTCGTCGCGGTGTGGGGCGCCGGCGCCGTGGGGCAGATGGCGGCCCGCGGGGCGCAGCTGCTCGGCGCGGACCGGGTCGTCGTCATCGACCGCATCCCCGAGCGGCTGGCGCAGGCGGAGGACGTCATCGGGGCCGAGGTCCTCGACTACTCGGCGACCGACGTCGGTGGCGAGCTGCGCGAGATGACCGGCGGGCGCGGGCCCGACGTGTGCATCGAGGCGGTCGGCATGGAGGCGCACGGCGAGGGCGTCGCGGGCGCGTACGACCAGGTGAAGCAGCAGCTGCGGCTGCAGACCGACCGGCCCACCGCGGTGCGCGAGGCGGTGCACAACTGCCGCAAGGGCGGCAGCGTCTTCGTGCTCGGCGTCTTCGCCGAGGTCGTCGACAAGTTCCCCCTCGGCGCCGTGGTCAACAAGGGCCTGACGGTGCGCGGGGCGCAGATGCACGGGCACCGCTACATCCCGCGGATCCTCGAGCGCATGGCCGCCGGCGAGGTCACCACCGAGCACCTCGAGACCCACACGGTGGGCCTGGAGGACGCGCCGCGCGGCTACGCCATGTTCAAGGACAAGGAGGACGGCTGCGTGCGCTCGGTCGTCGTCCCGTGAGCGGAGCCCGGCGCCGCCGCTGAGGGCGGCTGCCGGGGGCCGGTGGACCGGCGCGGTCAGGGGCGGACCGGGACCTCGCGGTCCAGGTCCGCCTCGTCGGCACCGCGACCCCGCCGGGCCTGGGTGTAGGCGTCCGAGCGCACCCGGGCCAGCGGGCCCGCCATCCGCAGGCCGGGCAGCGGGTGGCGCACCGGCTCGTACGCCAGCGCCGGGTCCGGCTCGTCGGCCGCCGCGCCGGCGACCTCGAGGGTGCCGTACGGCTGCCACGGCCCCGCCGGCGTCGCGACGACCAGGTCGAGCAGCAGCGGGTCGGCGGCGAGCCGCTCGGGGAGGGTCGCCAGGTCCATCGGGACCCGCCGGCCGCCGGCGGGCGGCGCGACGCCCAGGACTACCTCGCGGCCCGTCGCGGTGCGGTAGGTCATGACCGAGCTGCACCGGGCGGCGACGTCCAGGCGGGGCGCGAAGACGAAGCGGCCCGGGACCCCCGCCGCCAGGCACGAGGCGAGGAGCAGGTCGGCGGGCCCGTCCGGGCCCGGGACGCGCAGGGCCAGCCCGAGGACGTCGGGCAGCGGGTGGGGCAGGCCGGCCGAGCGCGAGACGCGCACGGCACCGCGGTCCTCCCCCGCCTCGTCCAGCCAGGGCGCCCCCCAGCGGCCGCCGGCGGTGCGGCGCACCGTGGCGCGCAGCAGCACGCCGTACGGGTGCAGCGGCTTGGCCGCGCGCAGCGCCGCGACGCCGCGGAAGGCGGCGCCCAGCCCGGCGGACGCGGCGGCGGTCAGCGCCCCGGTGACGGCGCTCGTCACGGCGTCGGCGGGGTCGGGGGTCGCGGTGGCGGGTCGGTGCACGCGCCCGTGCTACCCGGACACGGCCGCGGGACGCGCGCGCAGGCCACCGTCCTGCGGTGCCGCGGGGCCCTCGGGTCAGGCGCCGCGGCGCCCGCCGCCGTCGGCGGCGCCGGGGTCCGGCAGGGACCCGGCCGGCCCGGCCGGGTCGTCGCCGGCACCGCGGCCGGGGCCGCCGTCGGCGGCGTCCGGCGCCCGGTCGTACCGCACGGGCGCGACGCCGCGGTCCGCGACGACCGGCGCGTACGCCCGCGAGGCCAGCCCGCGACGGGCGCGCGGGCGCTCGTCGTGGGGTACGTCGATGCGGCCGAGGTGCCGGCTCATCGAGCGCAGCAGCACCCACAGGGCGAGGCCGACGGCGACGATCACGAGGAAGCCCAGCAGGCCCGGCGTGACGTCGTACTCGTCGACGGCCGGGGTGGGGGTGGTGGCGGGCGTGGGGACGGCGAGCAGCACGGGGGGACCTCCTGCTCCCAGTGTGGCAGCCCGGGCCGGCCCCGCCCGCCGGGCGCGGGGTGAGCCGGCCCACCTCAGGCGAGGCGCTCGCGCACCCCCGCGAAGAGGTCGTCCTCGGGCAGCTCGACCGGGACGAGCGAGCGGGCCAGCTCGAAGTCCTCGGTCGGCCAGAGGCGGCGCTGCAGCTCGAGCGGGCAGGCGAACCAGAACCCGTCGGGGTCGACCTGCGTGGCGTGGGCCAGCAGGGCGCGGTCGCGCACCGAGAAGTAGTCCGCGCACGGCACGTGCGTCGTGGTGGCCCGGTCCTCGCGGTCCTTCCAGCGCTCGAGCATCTCGCCCCAGGGCGACTCCATGCCCTCGGCGAGCATGCCCTCGTGCAGGGCGAGGGTGCGGGCCCGGGAGAACGTCTGGTTGTAGTAGAGCTTCAGCGGCTGCCACGGCTCGCCGAGCCCGGGGTAGCGCTCGGGGTCGCCCGCCGCGTCGAACGCCGCCGCGGCGACCTGGTGGCACTTGATGTGGTCGGGGTGCGGGTAGCCGCCGTTCTCGTCGTACGTCGTCATGACGTGCGGGCGGAACTCGCGCACGAGGCGCACGAGCGGGGCCGTCGCCTCCTCCAGCGGCACCAGGGCGAAGCAGCCCTCGGGCAGCGGCGGCAGCGGGTCGCCCTCGGGCAGCCCGGAGTCGACGAACCCGAGCCAGGCCTGGCGCACGCCGAGGATCTCCCGCGCGGTGTCCATCTCCCGGCGCCGGATGTCGGGCAGGTTCGCCAGCACGTTGGGGTCGTCCTGCAGCCGCGGGTTGAGCACCGACCCCCGCTCGCCGCCGGTGCACGTGGCCACGAGGACGTCCACCCCCTCGTCGACGTAGCGCGCCATCGTGGCCGCGCCCTTGCTCGACTCGTCGTCGGGGTGGGCGTGCACCGCCATCAACCGGAGCCGCTCGCTCACCTGCTGACCTCCCTGCTGCCGCTCGTCCCTCGCGGGCCCCCGGACCGCGCCGCGACGGGCGGTCCCTCGGGGGAGAGGATGGCAGGCGTGCCCGACGGACCTGCGACCCCTCGCCCCGCGGACCGCTACGGCGACCGCACCGGCCCCCGCCACCGCGCCCGGGTGCGCGCCGGCCTCGCGCTGCTCCTCGCCGCGGGCGTGGCCCTCGTGGCCTGGATCGGGCTGCACCAGGCCGACCGCCCGGTGCGCGCCGACGTGGTCGCCTTCGACCTGCCGACGCCGACGTCGCTGCGCGCGCAGGTGCGGGTGCTCAAGGACGAGGGGGCGACCGTGGTCTGCCGCGTCGTGGTGCGGGACGCGGGCGCGAGCGTCGTCGGGGCCGAGGAGCTCGTCGTGGGCCCCGAGGCCGGCGGGCGCACGACGGTGCCCGTCCTGGTCGAGGCCAGCGCCCCGCCGGTCACCGCCGAGGTCGGCGACTGCCGCGAGGAGTGACCCCCGGCACGACCTCTCGTTAGACTGGCCGTTTCCCCGGCACGACCGGGCCACGACCACCAGACCGACCGAGGACGACGGAGAACCCCGTGACCGAGACGACCCCTGCCACGACCTGGCTGACGCAGGAGGCGTTCGACCGGCTCCAGGCGGAGCTCGACCACCTCTCCGGCGAGGGACGGCTGGAGATCGCCCGCAAGATCGAGGCCGCCCGCGAGGAGGGCGACCTGCGCGAGAACGGCGGGTACCACGCCGCCAAGGAGGAGCAGGGCAAGCAGGAGGCCCGCATCCGCCAGCTGCGCGACCTCCTCGAGCGCGCGCAGGTCGGCGAGGCCCCGCCGGACGACGGCGTCGTCGAGCCCGGCATGGTCGTCACCGCGACCGTGGCCGGCGACGAGATGACCTTCCTGCTGGGCAGCCGCGAGGTGGCCGGCGGCGACATCGACGTCTACTCCCCCACCTCGCCGCTGGGCGCGGCGATCAACGGCCGCTCCGTGGGCGACACGACGTCGTACGCAGCGCCGAACGGCCGGCAGATCGAGGTGCGGATCACCGCGGCCCGCCCCTACGCGGGCTGACCGGCAGCACCTCCAGCACCGGCACCGACCGGACCCGCGACGGGCCGGGCGCCCCTCGTCGCGGGCGCCCGGCCCCGTCGCCGTCCGGCCGGCCAGCAGCCGGCACCCCGGCGCCCCGGCCGTCCCGGCCGTCCCGCGGGGAGCGTCAGGCGGCGGGGCCGGTCCAGGGGTGCGCCGGGCCGCCCCGCAGCTGCCCGACGAGCTCGTGGACGTACCACCGGCGGAAGGCCGCGACCTGCGGCGGTGCGGCGAGGGTGAGCAGGTCGGTGCCGCGCCGGCACAGCTCGTCCGCCTCCTCGAGCAGGGCGAGGACCCGCGGCAGCGCGAGCACGAGCTCCTCGACCGCCTCGGGCGGCACGTCGTACGCCGCGTCGGTCCACGGCGAGCCCTCCCGGGCCGCGCCCGCCCGGGCCCGGTCGACGGCCTCGGCCAGCGGCTGGTAGCGGGCGAAGGTCGTGGGCAGCACGTGCACCAGCCGCCCGGCGGGCTCGGCGCTCTCGCCCTCCCCCGCGGCGGCCAGCAGCCGGAACTCGCGCAGCAGCTCGGCCCGGTGCGCCTCCGAGCGGGCCCACAGCGCCACCGGGGCGTGCAGCAGGCGCAGGCGCACCTCACCGTCCTCGGGCCGCGCGCCGGGCGCCGACGGGGGCACCGCGGGGCCGACCGACGGGCCGGCAGCCGGGCCGGCAGCCGAGCCGGCAGCCGAGCCGGCGCCGCTGGACGCGGCCGGCGGCGCGGCGGCTCCCCGCTCGCGGCCCGCACCGGCGGCCCCGCGGACGTGCCCGCCGGCGCCCCCGCCGGCCCGCTCCGCGCCACCGCCGGCCGGGCGGTCGTCCGCCGCCGGCCCCTCGAGCTCGGCGAGCCAGTCCGTCGCGAGGAAGCCCTCGAGGCCCGCCGCCTCGTCGGCGCCCTGCGCCCCCCCGGCGCCCGCACCGTCGGCACCGTCGGGACCGTCGGCACCGCCGCCGGACCCGGCCCGGCTGCGCAGCGGGACGCGGAAGCGGACCGACTTGCCGCTGCCGTCCGGCGCTGCCGTGGCGGCCCAGTCCTCGGCGAGGCCGACGAGCAGGCGCAGGCCCCGTCCGGTGGTGCTCGTCGCGGCGAAGCGGTGCACGACGGGCAGCGCCTCCTCGCCGTCGCGCACGTCGACGACGACCCCGTCGCCGTCGCCGCAGACCGCCACCGAGAACGGCGTGCCCGCGTGCAGCAGGGCGTTGGTCGCGAGCTCGGAGGCCAGCAGGACGCAGGTGTCGACCACGGCCTCGTCGGCGCCCCAGCCGCGCACCCGCTCGGCGACGAACCGCCGGGCCGCGGCCACGCTCGACGGCTCCGGCGCCAGCTGCAGGGCCGCCCCGCCCTCTCCGGCGCACGGGGCCACCTGCCGACGGCTCACCACCCCCACCGCACGCCCCCGCCCCTCGTCGTCGCCGCGCTGTCCCGGCCGGCCCCCCGCCGGCGCGGCGACCTCGCGAGCGCTCTTCCCCCCGCGGCCACCGTCAACCACGCGGGGCGGCCGCGCCCCTCCGCGCCGGGCCGGCAGGGCGCCGGCCCCGCCCGGGGGTCAGCGCGCCGCGGCCTTGCGGTAGCGGTTGACCGACAGCGGCACGAAGACGGCCAGGATGAGCAGCGACCAGCCGACCGAGACGAGCGCGGCGTGCTGCAGCGGCCAGGCCTCCACGGGGATCGACGACTCGTTGCCGAAGAGGTCGCGCACGGCGGCCGCGAGCGCGCTGACCGGGTTCCACTCGGCGACCACGCGCAGCACGTCGTTGAGCCCCGCCGGCTGCACGAACACGTTGGACAGGAAGGTCACCGGGAACAGCCAGATGAATCCGGCGCTCTGCGCCACCTCGACGCTGCGCACGGCGAGCCCGATCGTCGCGGAGATCCACGAGAAGGCGTAGGCGAACAGGAGCATGAGCAGGATGCCGGCCGCCACCGGGAGCGGGCCCGTCGTCGGGCGCCAGCCCACGAGCAGCCCGACGAGCACCATGACGACGAGCACGAGGGCGTTGTTGAGCAGGTCGGCCGCCGTGCGCCCGACGAGCACGGCCGAGCGCGCCATGGGCAGGGACCGGAACCGGTCGATGATGCCCTTCTGCAGGTCCTCGGCGAGGCCGAGGCCCGTGAGCGCCGAGCCGAACACCAGGGTCTGGGCGAAGATGCCGGGGATCAGGTAGTCCTCGTACTCCACCCCGGGGACCTCGATCGCGCTGCCGAAGACGTAGACGAACAGCACGATGAACATCACCGGCTGGATGAGCGAGAAGACGATGACGTCCGGGATCCGGCGCAGCTTGGTGATGTTGCGCCGGGTGACGGTGAGGCCGTCGGACAGCGTGTCGCCGAGCGCGCTCACGGGCGCACCTCCTCGTGCTCGCGCCCCGCGGGCGCCGGGTCGGGGGACGGCTCGTCGTCGCCGGCGGCCCGGCCCGTCAGGGCCAGGAACACGTCGTCGAGCGAGGGCCGGTGCAGGCCGACGTCGAGCAGGGCGACGCCGCGGTCGTCGAGCTCGCGCACCGCGGCGAGCAGGCTCGCCGGGCCCGCGCCGACCGCGACCGACACCCGCCGCGAGCCCCGGTCCACCACGGGCTCGGCGGTGCCGACGCCGCGCAGCACCCCCTCGGCCGCGGCCAGGCCGGCCTCGCCGTCGACCACGACCTCGAGCGTGTCACCGCCCAGGCGGGCCTTGAGCTCGTCGGCGGTGCCGCGCGCGATGACCCGCCCGCGGTCGACGACCGCGATGGAGTCGGCGAGCCGGTCGGCCTCCTCGAGGTACTGCGTCGTCAGCAGCAGCGTGACCCCGGAGCGCACGAGCTCGGCGATGACCTCCCACATCTCGAGCCGGCTGCGCGGGTCGAGCCCGGTCGTCGGCTCGTCGAGGAAGAGCACCGGCGGGGTCGCGACGAGCGCGCCGGCCAGGTCGAGGCGCCGGCGCATGCCGCCGGAGTAGGTCTTGACCGGCCGGTGCGCCGCCTCGGTGAGGGAGAACCGCTCGAGCAGCTCCTGCGCGCGCGCCCGCGCGCCGGCCTTGCCGAGCTTGTAGAGCCGGCCGAACATCTCGAGGTTCTCGTAGCCCGTGAGGTACTCGTCGACCGCCGCGTACTGCCCCGACAGGCCGATGCGCCGGCGCACCCCCGCGGGGTCGGCCAGCACGTCGACCCCGGCCACCCGCGCGCTGCCCGCGTCGGGCTGCAGGAGGGTCGCGAGGATGCGCACCGTGGTCGTCTTGCCCGCGCCGTTGGGGCCGAGCAGGCTGAGCACGGTGCCCTCCGGGACCTCGAGGTCGACCCCGTCGAGCGCCGTCACCTCCCCGTAGCGCTTGACCAGCCCCTCGGCGCTGACCGCCACCGCCACCGCTGCCCCCTCCGGGTCGACGCTCGCGGGGCGCGCCCCGCCCGGCGCGCCCCGGGACCCGATCCTGGGCCAGCGGCGCCCGCGGCTGCCACCGGTTAACCCCCGTCGCCGGGTCCGCGGGCAACCTCCCACGGGGGACCGACAGGTTCCACCTCAGGCGCGCTCGACCACGTGCCCCGCGGCGCGCAGCCGGGCCACGACCTCCTCGGCGTGCTCCGCGCCGCGCGTCTCCAGGCGCACCACCGCCTCGACCTCGTCCACGGACAGCCGGGAGTCGGTGCGCACGTGCTCGACCTCCAGCACGCTGGCGCCCGTGGCGGCGACCTCCTGCAGGACCCCGGCCAGCGAGCCGGCCCGGTCGAGCAGGCGCACCCGCACCGCGAGGTAGCGCCCGGCCACCGCGAGCCCGTGGCGCAGCACGCGGACCATGAGCAGCGGGTCGACGTTGCCGCCGGAGAGCACGGCGACCACGGGGGGCTCGTACCGGCCCGGGTCCTCGAGCAGGGCGGCCACGGCCGCGGCGCCCGCCGGCTCCACGACCAGCTTCGCGCGCTCGAGGCACAGCAGCAGGGCCCGCGAGAGCGTCGCCTCCTGCACGGTCACGACCTCGTCGACGAGGTCGCGGACCAGGCCGAAGGGCACCTCGCCCGGGCGGCCGACCGCGATGCCGTCGGCCATCGTCGCCATCCGCGGCAGGGCGACCGGGCGGCCCGCGCGCAGCGAGCCCGGCCAGGCCGCCGCGGCCGCCGCCTGCACCCCGACGACCCGCACGTCCGGCCGCAGGGCCTTGACGGCGACCGCCGTGCCGGCCAGCAGCCCGCCCCCGCCGGTGCACACGAGGAGGGTGCGCACGTCCGGGCACTGCTCGAGCACCTCGAGGCCCAGCGTGCCCTGGCCGGCGACGACGTCCTGGTGGTCGAAGGGGTGGATGAGCGAGGCGCCCGTCGCGGCCGCCCGCTCGCGCGCCACGTCGAGCGCCTCGTCCACGGTGGTGCCGGCGAGGACGACCTCGGCGCCGTACGCCCGGGTGGCCTCGACCTTGGGGATCGCCGCGCCGACGGGCATGACCACGGTGGCGGCGGCGCCGAGCAGCGAGGCGGCGAGGGCGACGCCCTGCGCGTGGTTGCCGGCGCTGGCCGCGACGACGCCGAGCGCGCGCTCGTGCGCCGGGAGCCGGGCGATGCGGGTGTACGCCCCCCGGATCTTGAAGGAGCCGGCCCGCTGCAGGTTCTCGCACTTGAGGTGGACCGGGCCGCCCACGGCCTCGGACAGGGGCCGGCTGCCCTCGAGCGGGGTGCGCCGGGCGACCCCGCGCAGCAGCTCGCGGGCCGCGAGCACGTCGTCGAGCACCACGGCAGGGACCACCACGGCGCGCAGTCTGCCAGCCGGGTGGCGCGCGCCCCGCCAGGGCTACAGGCGGCCCTGCGCGCGACCGACACACGTTGTGTGGACAACAGCGCCCGCACCCTCCGCCCCCTCGCGCTCCTCGGCGCCCTCGCCGCCGCCGCGGCGGCCGTGCTGGCCCCCGGGCCCTCCCCTGCCGGCCCGGGCGCCGCGGCCCCCGCGCCCGAGCGGCTGACGACGGTGGTGGAGGCCGCGACGGTGGACGGGACGCCGGTGCTGGAGCACCGCGAGGTCACCGACGTCGCGGGCGGCGCCGCGACGGTCGTGTCCACCACCACCTCCGCCCCCCGCACCGCCGCCGCCGCGGCCCCGTACGCCTTCACCGTCAGCGGCCCGCAGGGCGCCGCCCACTGGGACCGCTGCACCCCGGTGCGCTACCGGGTGAACACCGCCGGGGCCCCCGCCGGCGCGCTGGCCGATGTGCACGAGGCCGCGTCGCGGCTGGCGAACGCCTCGGGGCTGCGCCTGGTCTACGCCGGCACGACCGCCGTGCAGCCGCTGCGCAGCGGGTGGACCGGGGCGGTGCCCGAGAGCCACCGCTCGGACATCTACGTCGGCTGGTCCGACGCCCGGTCCGTGCCCGCCCTCGCCGGCAGCGTCGCCGGGCTCGGCGGCGCCTCCACCGTCGAGGTCCGCGGGCGCGAGCGGCGCGTCGTGCTCGGGGCGGTCGTCCTGGACCGCGCCACCGCGCTCACCCCCGGCTTCGGGCCCGGCGCCAGCCGCGGCACCCTCCTGCTCCACGAGCTCGGCCACGCCGTGAACCTCGCGCACGTCGCCGACCCCGCCCAGACCATGCACGGCACGATCTCGGGGGCCTCGCGGCCGGCGTACCGGGAGGGCGACAAGGCCGGCCTCGGGCTGCTGGCGAAGTCCCGCTGCTTCTGAGCCGCCCCGCCGACCACCCGCCGACCACCGCCGACCACCCGCCGGCGCCGGCGCTCGCGGGGGGCCCTGGCGCGACGTACGGTCGTCGCGTGACCCGACCGAGGACCCTCGGCGAGCTCCGCGCGAGCGGGCACGCCCACAAGACCGTCAAGCAGGAGATCCGCGACAACCTGGTCGCGCGCATGCGCGCCGGCCTCACCACCGCCGAGCGCTGGCCCGGCATCGTCGGCTTCGACGAGACCGTCCTCCCCCACGTCGAGCGGGCCCTGCTCGCCGGCCACGACGTCGTCCTGCTCGGCGCCCGGGGCCAGGGCAAGACCCGCCTCATCCGCACCATCGTCGGCCTGCTCGACGAGTGGACGCCCGTCGTGGCGGGGTCCGAGACCAACGAGCACCCGTACGAGCCCATCACCCCCGCCTCGCGCCGCCGCGCGGCCGAGCTCGGCGACGCGCTGCCCGTGGAGTGGCTGCACCGCTCGGAGCGCTACGGCGAGAAGCTCGCGACGCCCGACACCTCGGTCGGCGACCTCATCGGCGACGTAGACCCGGTCAAGGTGGCCGAGGGCCGCGCGCTCGGCGACCCCGAGACCGTGCACTACGGCCTGGTGCCGCGCACCAACCGCGGGGTCTTCGCCGTGAACGAGCTGCCCGACCTCGCCGAGCGCATCCAGGTCTCGCTGCTCAACGTGCTCGAGGAGCGCGACATCCAGGTCCGCGGCTACCAGCTGCGCCTGCCGCTGGACCTGCTCGTCGTGGCCAGCGCCAACCCCGAGGACTACACCAACCGCGGGCGCATCATCACCCCGCTCAAGGACCGCTTCGGCGCCGAGGTGCGCACGCACTACCCGCTGCGGCTCGACGACGAGGTGGCCCTGCTGGAGCAGGAGGCGCAGCTCGAGGCGGTCGTCCCGCGGCACCTGCTCGAGGTCGTCGCCCGCTTCACCCGCGCGGTGCGCGAGTCGCCGTCGGTGGACTCCCGCTCGGGGGTGTCGGCGCGCTTCGCCGTCGCCGGCGCCGAGACCGTCGCGGCCAGCGCGCTGCGCCGCGCGGCCATCGCCGGCGAGGACCGCCCCGTCGCGCGCGTCGCCGACCTCGCCGGGATGCCCGAGACGCTGCAGGGCAAGGTCGAGTTCGAGGTGGACGACGAGGGCCGCGAGCGCGAGGTGCTCGACCACCTGCTGCGCCGGGCCACCGCGGAGACCTTCCGCCGCCGGCTGGGCGCCTCCGACCTGTCCGGGCTCATCGCGCGCTTCGACGAGGGCCTCGTCGTGGAGAGCGGCGAGCTCGTGCCGTCCTCGACGCTGCTCGAGCAGCTCGGCCCGCTGCCCGGCCTCGCGCACCTGCTCGAGCGCCTCGGCATGGACGACGCCGCGGAGGAGCCGGCGCTCGCGGCGAGCGCCGTGGAGTTCGCGATGGAGGGCCTGTTCCTCAACCGGCGCATCGCCAAGGACGCGGTCCCGGGCCGCACGGTGTACGGCGCGGCATGAGCAGCCCCTACCGCTACGGGCAGTTCCACGAGGGGCCGGACCCCCTCGCCCCCCCGTACGACGTGCGGGCGGCGGTCGACGCCCTCGGCGACGGCGTCCTCGCGGGGCAGACGCCCCGCGAGGCCCTGCGCGACCTGCTGCGCCAGGGCCTGCAGGGGCGCAGGGGCCTGGACGCGCTGCGCCGCGAGGCGCGGCGCCGGCGCGAGGAGGCGCGCTCGCGCGGGCGGCTCGACGGCACGCTGGAGGAGGTGCGCGCGCTGCTCGACCGCGCCGTCGGCGAGGAGCGGGCCGAGCTCTTCCCCGACCCGTCCGACGACGCGCGGTTCCGCGAGACCCAGCTCGACGCCCTGCCCGCCGACCCGGCGCGGGGGGTGCGCGAGCTCTCGTCGTACGAGTGGCGCTCCCCGCAGGCCCGGGCGACCTTCCAGGAGCTGCAGGACCTGCTGCGCCGCGAGGTCCTCGACTCCCGCTTCCGCGGGATGAAGCAGGCGATGGAGTCGCCCGACCCGCAGGCGATGGCGCGGGTCAAGGACATGCTCAACGACCTCAACGCGATGCTCGAGGCGGACGCCCGCGGCGAGCACACCCAGGAGGCGTTCGAGGGGTTCATGCGCCGGCACGGGGACCTCTTCCCCGACGACCCGCAGGACCTCGACGAGCTCGTGGACGCCCTCGCCCGGCGGGCCGCCGCCGCCGAGCGGATGATGCAGTCGCTCACCCCCGAGCAGCGCGACGAGCTCGCCGCGCTCGCCGCGCAGGCCCTCGCCGACCTCGACCTGGCGCAGGAGATGGACCGGCTCTCCTCCGCGCTGCGCCAGCGGCGCCCCGACCTGGACTGGCAGGGCCGCCAGCGGATGCGCGGCGACGAGCCGCTGGGCATGGGCGACGCGACGTCCGCGCTGGAGGACCTCGCCGACCTCGAGGAGCTCGAGGCGACGCTCGGGCAGGACTACCGCGGCGCCGACCTCGACGACGTCGACGAGGAGGCGGTCCGCCGGGCGCTGGGTCGCTCGGCGGTCGACGACCTGCGCGCGCTCAAGGAGCTCGAGCGCGAGCTGGAGCGCCAGGGCTACCTGCAGCGCGAGGGCGGCCGGCTCGAGCTCACCCCGCGCGCGGTGCGGCGCCTGGGGCAGACCGCGCTGCGCCGCGTCTTCGCCGACCTCGACGGCGCGGGCCGCGGCGGGCACGACGTGCACGACGCGGGGGCCGCCGGCGAGCGGACCGGCGCGACCCGGCCGTGGCGCTTCGGCGACGAGCAGCCGGTCGACGTGGTCCGCACGCTCTCCAACGCGGTCCGGCGCACCGGCGGCGGGCGCCCGATCCGGCTCGACGTCGAGGACTTCGAGGTCGTGGAGACCGAGCGGCGCACGACCGCGGCCGTGTGCCTGCTCGTCGACCTGTCGTACTCGATGGTCCTGCGCGACACCTGGGCCGCGGCCAAGCAGACCGCGCTCGCCCTGCACAGCCTGGCCACGACGCAGTTCCCGCAGGACGCGGTCCAGCTCATCGGGTTCTCGTCGTACGCCCGCCCGCTGCGGCCCGCGGAGCTGGCCGGGCTCGAGGCGGACATGGTGCAGGGCACGAACCTGCAGCACGCGCTCATGCTCGCCGGCCGGTTCCTCGACGAGCACCGCGGCGCCGAGCCGGTCGTCATGGTGGTGACCGACGGCGAGCCGACGGCGCACCTGCTGCCGGACGGTCGGCCGTGGTTCGCCTGGCCGCCGGAGCCGGAGACCATCACGGCGACGGTCGCGGAGGTCGACCGGATGACCCGCCGCGGCGCGGTGCTCAACGTCTTCCTCCTCGACGACGACCCGCGGCTGCGCGCCTTCGTGCAGGAGGTCGCGCGGCGCAACGGCGGGCGGGTGCTCTCCCCGTCGCCGGAGCGGCTCGGGGCGTACGTCGTCGACGACTACCTGCGGTCGCGGCGCGGGCGGCGCGGGCGGGGGCGGCGGGCGTCCTGAGCGGCCCGACGTATCCTGCCCCCTCGTGCGCTCCCCCTCCAACCCCTTCCGGAGCCTGCCCCGGGAGGTCGCCGTCCTCGCCGCGGTCGCGTTCGCGGTCGCCCTCGGCTTCGGCGTCGTCGCCCCGGCGATCCCGCTGTTCGCCCGCGAGTTCGGCGTCGGGCGCACCGCGGCCGGCGCGGTCGTGTCCGCGTTCGCCGCGATGCGCCTGGCCTCGGCGCTGCTCGGCGGCCGCCTCGTCGACCGGTACGGCGAGCGGCTCGTCCTCGCGACCGGCATCGGCATCGTCGCCGTGTCCAGCCTGCTCGCGGGCCTGGCGCAGTCGTACGCGCAGCTGCTCGTCCTGCGCGGGGTGGGCGGCGTCGGCTCGGCGATGTTCACCGTCTCCGCGGTGAGCCTGGTGCTGCGGGTCGTGGGGCCGGACCAGCGGGCGCGGGCGATGGGCGTCTACCAGGGCGGGTTCATCCTCGGCGGCATCGCGGGACCGGCCTTCGGCGGGGCGCTCGCGGGCGGGTCGCTGCGCGCGCCGTTCTTCGTCTACGCCGCGACGCTCGCGGCGGCGGGCGCGATCGGCATGGTCTTCCTGCGCGCCGCCCACCTCGGCGAGGCGCCGGCGCAGGGCACCGCCGCGCCGGAGCGCACGACGCTGCGGCAGTCGCTGGGGCTGGCCTCGTACCGCGCGGCGCTCGTCACCAACCTCGGCGTGGGCTGGGTGCTGCTGGGCTTGCGCGCGTCCCTGCTGCCGCTCTTCGTCGTCGAGGGGCTGGGCCGCGACCCGTTCTGGACGGGCGTCGGGCTCGTCGTGTCCGCCCTCGGGCAGGCCGCGCTGCTCCTGCCGGCCGGGCGGGTGGCGGACACCGTGGGCCGCCGCCCGGCGATGCTCCTCGGCGGGGTGCTGGCGGTCGGCTCGACCGCCACCCTCGCGCTGTCGACGTCCGTCGTCGCGTACGTCCTCGCCATGGTCGCCTTCGGCGCGGGCTTCGCCTTCCTCGGCACCGCACCGGCCGCGGTGGTCGGCGACGTGGCACCCGGCCGGGGCGGCACGTCCGTCGCGGCGTTCCAGATGGCGAGCGACCTCGGCGCCGTCGTCGGGCCGGTGCTCGCCGGCGCGCTCGCGGACTCGGTGTCGTACGGCGCCGCCTGGGGCGCCAGCGCCGGCGTCCTCGCGGCGGGCCTGCTGCTCACCGCGGTGATGCCCGAGACGCGCAGGGCGGCGCCCGCCGGTCCGGTTGCGGGGCACCGGCCGGGGTAGGTGGGGCCGCCGGTGCGGTCGGGACCCGAGGAGGACGTGTGCCGGGATGGCTCGAGGCGGGGCTGTGGGGCCTGCTCGGCGGCGGGGCGCTGGTCCTCGGTGCCGCCGTCGCCTGGTTCGTCCGGGTCCCGCAGCGGCTCATCGCCGCGATCATGGCGTTCGGCGCGGGCGTGCTCATCTCGGCGCTGTCGTTCGAGCTCATGCAGGACGCCGCGGAGACCGGGGGCCTCGGGCCCACGGCGCTCGGCTTCCTCGGCGGTGCCGTCGCGTACGTGCTCGCCAACGTCGCGCTCGCCCGGCGCGGCGCCCGCCACCGCAAGCGCTCCGGCGACCAGCAGCCGTCCGAGGGCGAGCAGGGCGGCAGCGGCGCGGCCATCGCCGTCGGCGCGCTGCTCGACGGCGTGCCCGAGTCGGTGGTGCTGGGCACGAGCCTGCTCGGCGGCGGGGGCGTCGGCGTCGCGGTGCTCGCTGCGGTGTTCATCAGCAACGTCCCCGAGGGGCTGTCCTCGGCGGCCGGCATGAAGCGGGCCGGGCGCTCCGCGGCGTACGTCTTCGGCGTCTGGGGCGGCATCGCCCTGGCCAGCGCCGCCGCCGCCGCGGTCGGGTACGCCGCCCTCGCCGACGTCCCGCCGTCGGTGCTCGCGGCGATCACCGCCGTCGCCGCGGGCGCGATACTCGCCATGCTCGCGGACACCATGATCCCCGAGGCCTTCGAGCGGGCGCAGCTCTCCACCGGGCTCATCACGGCGCTCGGCTTCCTCACGGCGTTCGCGCTGGACCAGGTGTGACCGGGGCGCGCCTGGGCGTGACCCATGAGGGGCACCCCCAGGCGCGGACGCCGCCTCGGGGTGCCCCTCAGCAGACTCGACCCTGCTGGGGGTGCCCCTCAGGGAGGCGCGGCGCCTGGGGGTGCCCCTCAAGGAGACGCGGCGCCTGAGGGTGCCCCTCAAGGAGACGCGGCGCCTGAGGGTGCCCCTCAAGGAGACGCGGCGCGTGGGGGTGCCCCTCAGGGAGACGCGTCAGCGCCCCAGCAGCCCCGCCTCCAGCAGCCCCCGCGCCGCGGCCGGGTGCTCGGCCGCGAGCAGCCCGGCGGCGGCGAGGACGTACCGGGCGTCGACGAGCGTGCGCGCGCCCTCGGGGAGCCGCCACCCGCCCGCCAGGTCACCGGTCGCCGGGGCGAGGACCTGCCGGCGCAGGGCGTCGTCGCCGTGGCGCAGGACCCCGCCGGAGCCGACGACGAGGCGCACGCGCCACAGGTCGCGCGCGCCCGCCCGCGCGTGGCGGCGCAGGGCGACCGTGACGGCGAGCTCGGCGAGCCGCGCGTCCACCCGCGCCCCCTCCGGGTCCGCGGGCAGCAGGCCGGGGTCGTCGTGCCGCGCGGCGGCGGCCGCCGCCAGCCCGTCGTCGGCCGGGCCCAGCAGCCGCTCGGCAGCCGCGGCGTCGACGACGCCGGGCGCGCTCCAGCGCAGCCCGAGGTCCCCCTCGACGGTGCGCGCCGCCGGCGGCTGCTCCACGACCTCGCGCCGCGCGGGCGCGTCCGACGCGTGCTCCTCGTCCGGCCCGACCACCGAGAACACGTCGGTCGTCGCGCCGCCCACGTCCACGACGAGCACCGGCCCGGCGAGCCCAGCGAGCACCTCGACGCCGGTGAGCACCGCGTCCGGGGTCGCGGCGCGCACCAGCCGGGCGAACCGCGGGCCCCGCGAGAGCCCCTTGCCGCCGATGACGTGGCGCAGGAACGCCCCGCGGATGGCTGCCCGCGCCGGCGCCGGCTCCAGCGTCCCGATCTCGGGCAGCACGTTGGCGACGGCCTCCGCGGGCACCCCGCCGGCCCGCAGCACCCCCAGCACCTCGTCCGCGGCGGCGGCGTTCCCGGCGACGACGACCGGGCGGCGCCACCGCGAGCGCGCGAGGCGGGCCGCGTTGTGCAGGAGGACCTCGGCGTTCCCGCCGTCGGTGCCCCCCACGAGCAGCAGCAGGTCCGGCCGGTCGGCCCGCAGCGCCCGTACGGCCGCGGGGTCGAGCCGCCCGGCCGCCACGTGGACGACGCGCGCGCCCGCCGTGAGCCCGACCCGGTGCCCCGCCTCCGCGGTGACCACGCGCTCGTACCCGACCACCCCGAGCCGCAGCCCGCCGCCGGCCGACGAGCACAGCAGCAGCGGCGCGCCCCGCGCCCCGAGCTCGGCGACGCACGCGTCGACGCCGTGCAGGACGTCAGTGGCGGACGTCGTCGGGTGCGCCGCGGTGCCCAGCAGCGCCCCGTCGGCGAGGTCGACGAGCGCGGCCTTGGTCCAGGTCGAGCCGACGTCGACGCAGCAGGCAGCGCTCAGGACAGCGCCCGCGACAGGTCGGCGAGCAGGTCGTCGGCGGTCTCCACGCCGACCGAGAGCCGCACGAGGTCGTCGGGCACCTCGAGCGGCGACCCGGCGGCGGACTGGTGGGTCATGCGCGCCGGGTGCTCGATGAGCGACTCGACGCCGCCGAGCGACTCCGCGAGGGTGAACAGCCGCGCCCGCTCGCACACCCGCAGCGCCTGCTCGGCGCCGCCGGTGACCCGGAACGACACCATGCCGCCGAAGCGCCGCATCTGCCGCGCCGCCACGTCGTGCCGCGGGTGCGTCGGGAGCCCGGGGTAGAGCACCTGGTCCACCGCGGGGTGGCTCACGAGCAGGTCCACGACCTTCTCGGCGTTGTCGCTGTGCCGCTCCATGCGCAGCGCCAGCGTCTTGAGCCCGCGCAGCACGAGCCAGGAGTCGAACGGCCCGGCGACGGCGCCCATCGCGTTCTGGTGGTACTGCAGCCGCTCCCCCAGCTCCTGCGTCGCGGCGACGAGCGCGCCGCCGACGACGTCGCTGTGCCCGCCCATGTACTTCGTCGTCGAGTGCACGACGACGTCGGCGCCGAGGGCGATCGGCTGCTGCAGGTACGGCGAGGCGAAGGTCGAGTCGACGACGAGCAGGGCGCCGGCGTCGTGCGCGACCTGCGCGGCGGCCGCGACGTCGACGATCGAGAGCAGCGGGTTGGTCGGCGTCTCGACCCACACGACCTTGGTGCGCCCCGACTGCACCGCCGCGGCGAGGGAGTCGATGTCGTCCCCGGCCGGCGTGTGCTCGACCCCCCAGCGCGCCAGGACCTGCGAGAACAGCCGGTACGTCCCGCCGTACGCGTCGCCGGGGATGACCACGTGGTCGCCGGGGACGCAGACGGTGCGCAGCAGCGTGTCCTCCGCCGCGAGCCCGCTGGCGAAGGCCATCGCCTTCGCGCCGCCGTCGAGCGCGGCGAGGCACTCCTCCAGGGCGGTGCGGGTGGGGTTCGCGCTGCGGCTGTACTCGTAGCCGCCGCGCAGGCCGCCGACGCCGTCCTGCTTGTACGTCGACACCTGGTGGATGGGCGGCACGACCGCGCCGGTCGACGCGTCGGCCTCCTGGCCGGCGTGCAGGGCGAGCGTCTCGAAGCCGAGGTCGGCGAGGTCTCCGCGCGGGTCCGTCATGGCCGCGAGGCTAGCCCCGGTCCCGCCCCGGGCGCCGGTCGGGCCGGTCGGCCAGGAGCGGGCGCGCGGGGTCCCACCGCGTCCCGTCCTCGGCGTCGCGCCGCCGCCGCGTGACGGCGCTGAGCGCCTCGAGGACCACCCGGTTCGCGAGGGCGGCGGTGACGTCGGCGTGGTCGTACGGAGGGCTCACCTCGACCACGTCGATCCCCACGACGGGCAGCTCGAGGCACAGCCGGCGCACGGCGTCGAGCAGCTCGCGCGCCGTGAGCCCGCCCGGCTCCGGCGTCCCGGTGCCCGGCGCGTGCCCCGGGTCGCAGACGTCGATGTCGACGGACAGGAACACCCCGTCGCAGCCGTCGACCGCGATGCCCATGGCCTCCGTGAGGCAGGCGTCGAGGCCGCGGTGCACGACCTCGGTCATCTCGTACGAGCGCAGCCCCTGCTCGGCCATCCAGTCCAGCACCTCCGGGCCGGGCCAGTAGCCGCGCAGCCCGACCTGGAGGAACCGGTCGCCCCGCAGCGCCCCGGACTCGATGAGCCGGCGCATCGGCTGCCCGTGCCCCCACAGCGAGCCGAACTCCTCGTCGCCGGTGTCGGCGTGCGCGTCGAAGTGGACCATCGACACGCGCCCGGCGCCGAGCACGTCCGCCACCCCGCTGACGTCGGCGTACGCCACCGCGTGGTCCCCGCCGAGCACCACCGGCAGCGCGCCCGCCCGCGCCACCCGCGCCACGGCCTCCCGCAGCGCGGCCAGCGACCGCTCGACGTGCCCCGAGGGCATCTCGACGTCCCCGGCGTCGAGGACCCGCAGGTCGCGCAGGCCGTCGGTCCGCAGCGCGAGGCTCGGGCGCGAGCCGTCGTGCCCGAGGTAGTCCGTCGTCCGGATCGCCTGCGGGCCGAAGCGCGTCCCCGGCCGGTGCGACGTCCCCCCGTCGAACGGCGCACCCACGACGACGACGTCGGCGCCCTCGTACGTCGCCGGGTCGCCCAGGTCGCACCGCGGCACCCCGAGGAACGTGACGTCGGGGCCGTACATCGCGCCGTAGCGGGCCATGGCGCCCACCCTGCCGGGCCGGCCGCCCGGGGTCCAGGAGGGCGGCCATCATGGCCGGGTGGCGTACCGCGAGCGGACCCTGCCCGGCGGGGCCGTGCTGTGGCGCAGCGACGCCCCGCCGGCGCCGGTCACCCGGCGCATCCTCCCCGACGGCTGCCTCGACGTGCTGCACCTCGACGGGCGCTGGGTCGTCGCGGGCCCCGACACCGCGGCGCGGCTCCACACGAGCGGTGCCGGCGCGGCGCACGCCGGGCTGCGCCTGCCCGGCGGGCGCGGGCCGGCCCTGCTCGGCGTGCCGGCGCACGCCCTGCGCGACCGCACCGTCGACCTCGCCGCCGTCCTCGGCGACCGCGCCGCGGCCGACCTCGCCGGCGCCGGCGCCGACCCGGCCGGCGCCCTCGCCGCCTGGTGGGCCCGGCGGCTGCCCCGGCTCGACGTCGACCCGCTGGGCCCCCGCCTGCTCGCCCTCGCCGAGCGCGGCGCGCCCGTGCCCGTCGCGGCCGCCGCCACCGGCTGGTCCGAGCGCCAGCTGCGGCGGCGGGCGCACGAGCTCTTCGGGTACGGCCCCCGCCACCTCGCCCGCGTCCTGCGCCTGGGGCGGGCGCTGGACCTGGCCCGGGCCGGCCTGCCGCTCGCGGAGGTCGCCGCCCGCACCGGTCACGCCGACCAGCAGCACCTGTCCCGCGAGGTCCGCGCCCTCACGGGCACCACCCCGACGGGGCTGCTGGCGGAGGAGGCGGCCCGCGCCGCTCAGCCCAGCGGCGCGAACAGGTCGACCGAGGCGCCGCCCGGCCCGAGCACGACGGCGTAGCGCTGGCCCCACGGGGCGTCCCACGGCGCGAGGTGCCCCTGCACGCCGGCGGCGGTGAGCTCCGCGTACGCCGCGTCCACCGCCGCCGGCGACGGGCACGCGAAGGCGAGGGCGCACCGGTGCCCGCCCGTCGGCGGCACCCACTCGGGGTCGAAGGAGCGCACGGTCTCCTCGGTGTCCAGGGCGAGGCGCAGGCCGCCGCCGAGCTCGGCCTCGGCGTGCGGGGCGTCCTCGGCCCCTTCGGGGAAGTCCAGGCCGAGGCGGCGGTAGAAGGCGACGCTCGCGGCCATGTCCGGCACGACGAGCTCGACGACGGCGGGGCGCAGCTCCATGGCTCCGACGCTAGGGCCGCGGGGCGCGGCGCGTCGTGGACGTTCCGGCCACGGGCGGGCCCCCCGCCCCCGCGGGAAGGGTCGCGCCCCGCCGGGCGTTGGAGCGGGAGCCCGACGACGAGAGGACCGCACGTGCTGTTCAGCCGCGCCAAGCGAGAGCTCCCCACCCCCGAGACCGCGCTGCCCGGCCGCGCCGAGCGCCCGTACGCCGTGCCGGCGGCCCACGCGGTGCTGGGCACGCCGCTCGAGGGCCCGTTCCCCGAGGGCCTGGAGGTCGCGTACTTCGGCCTCGGCTGCTTCTGGGGCGCCGAGCGCCTGTTCTGGCAGACCCCGGGCGTCTGGAGCACCGCCGTGGGCTACGCCGGCGGCGTGACCCCGAACCCGACGTACGAGGAGACGTGCACCGGCCTCACCGGGCACACCGAGGCCGTGCAGGTCGTGTTCGACCCGCAGCAGGTGTCGTACGAGCGGCTGCTCAGGGTGTTCTGGGAGGAGCACGACCCCACCCAGGGCCACCGCCAGGGCAACGACGTCGGCACCCAGTACCGCTCGGCGGTCTACACGACGAGCCCGCAGCAGCAGGCCGCCGCCGAGGCGTCGCGGGCGGCGTACGACCGCGTGCTCCAGGAGCGGGGCCACCGCCCCATCACCACCGAGATCGTCCCGGCGGGCCCGTTCTACCTCGCCGAGGACTACCACCAGCAGTACCTCCACAAGGTGCCGAACGGCTACTGCGGCCTGGCCGGCACCGGCGTCAGCTGCCCGGTGGGCACCGGCGCCAGCGTCCCGCAGGACTGAGCACCCGGCGCCCCGGGCGCACCGAGGGCCCCCTCCCGCACGGGGAGGGGGCCCTCGGCCTGGGCGGCGCCGGCGGCCGCCTGCGGGCGGCTCAGTCCCGGCGCATGACCGCCAGGAAGTCGGTCATCTCCGCGCGCAGCCGCTCGGCCATCTGCGAGAGCCCGGAGAAGTCGTCGCCACCGAGCGTGCCCGTCGAGCCGCCGTCGACGGCGACCGCGATGCCCTCGACGAGCGCGTTCATCTCCGCGACCGTCGTGCCCACGCCGGAGATCACCGACACCGCGGCGTCGGTCACCTGCTGGATCGACGCGACCTGGGCGATGACCTGCTCGGTCGCGCGCCCCGTCTGGTCGGCCAGCTCCTTGACCTCGCTGGCGACCACGGCGAACCCCTTGCCCGCCTCGCCGGCCCGCGCGGCCTCGATGGTCGCGTTGAGCGCGAGGAGCTTGGTCTGCGCCGCGACCTCGCTGATGAGGGCGACGACCTGCTGGATCTCCTCCGAGGAGCGGGTGAGCGAGCGGATGGTCTCCTGCGCCCGGCCGACCTCGTCGACCGCGGCCGCGGCCGAGCCCGTGAGGCCCGCCGCCGACGCGCTCATCTCGGTGGACGCCGTGGCCACCTGCTCCGACATCGACAGCACGACCGTCTCGAACTCGTCGGCCAGCCCGAGGCGCGCCGTGCGGGCGCTCTCGACCCGGTCCGTGCCGGCCTGCATCGCCGCGCTGGCCCGCGAGATCGTCACGGCCCCGTCGCGGAACGCGCCGAGCATGCCGCGCAGCAGGAAGCGGCGGTGGAACCGCCCCTCGCTGGCGGCGGTGAGCGAGGCGCCCGCCTCGCGGACGAACGCGTCGGTGCGGTCGAGCATCCCGTTGACCGCCGTGCGCAGCGCGGCCAGGTCCTGGTGCTCCTGCGCGCCGGGCAGCCCGACGACGCGGGCCTCGGAGTCGCCGCGGGCGGCGGCCGCGCAGACCTCCGCGACCCGGGCGACGGCCTCGCGGTAGAGCGCCAGCTGCTCGGCCTCGCCCCGGCGGGCGGCGCGCCCGCCGAGCAGGCTCCCCAGCCCGCCCATCAGGCGGCCCTGCCCTGCGGCTCGAGCGACCACACGAACTCGTCGTACGACCCGGCCGCCTGGGCGACGACCTCGGACAGCGCCCGCGCGCCCGCGTCGGCCGCGGCGCGGGCGCCGCTGTGGCGCCGCTCCTCGGCGAGCAGGCGCTGGTAGAGCGGGCGCACCTGCTCCAGCGCGCGGCGGTCCGGGGTGCGCCGGCTCGAGTGGTAGCCGACGACCGCGCCGCCCGGCCCGAACGAGGGCGTGACGTGCGCCAGGACCCAGTAGTGCGCCCCGTCCGCGGCCAGGTTGACCACGTACGCGAACAGCTCCTCCTTGGCCGCCAGCGTGTCCCACAGCAGCTTGAACACCGCGCGGGGCATGTCGGGGTGCCGGATGATGCTGTGCGGCTTGCCGAGGACCTCGTCCTCGGTGCTGAACGCCGAGACGCGCAGGAACACGTCGTTCGCGTACGTGATCCGCCCCTGCAGGTCCGTCTTGGTGACGATGATCTCGTCGTCGCTGAAGGTGCGCTCGACCCCGGTGGGTCGGACGGCGTTGCCCGCCATGTGGCCTCCCGTGCGGGCGCCTGCCTCTCGACGCCCTCTCCGGGATCCTCTCGGCAGTGCGCGCAGGGGCCTTGAGCCCCACCGCGCCGGGGCCGTCAGTCCTGCGCGAGGTACGTCAGCAGGTCCTGGCGGGTCACGATGCCGGTGGGCTTGCCGTCGTCGAGGACGACCGCGGCGTCGGAGTGCTCGAGGGCCTGCACGGCGGCGGACACCTCCTCGCCGGCACCGACCTGCGGCAGCGGCGCCGACATGTGCTTGTCGAGCCGGTCGGCGAGCTGGGCGCGCCCGCCGAACAGGGCGTCGAGCAGGTCCCGCTCGGCGACCGAGCCGACGATCTCGGCGGCCATGACGGGCGGCTCGGCCTTGACCACCGGCATCTGGCTCACCGCGTACTCGCGCAGGATGTCGACCGCCTCGCGCACCGTCTCCGACGGGTGCACGTGCACGAACGAGGGCAGCGAGCCCTCCTTGCGCGCGAGGACGTCGCCGACGGTGGCCCCGCCGGGGCGGGACAGGAAGCCGTAGTCGGCCATCCACTCGTCGTTGAAGATCTTGGACAGGTAGCCGCGCCCGCCGTCGGGCAGCAGCACGACGACGACGTCGTCCGGGCCGAGCCGCTCGGCCACCCGCAGCGCGCCCGCGACGGCCATGCCGCAGGAGCCGCCCACGAGCAGGCCCTCCTCGCGGGCGAGCCGGCGGGTCATGACGAAGGAGTCGCGGTCGGACACCGCGACGATCTCGTCGGCGACGCCCTTGTCGTACGCCTCGGGCCAGAAGTCCTCGCCCACGCCCTCGACGAGGTACGGCCGCCCGTCGCCGCCGGAGTAGACCGACCCCTCCGGGTCGACGCCCACGACCCGCACCCGGCCGCCGGAGGCCTCCTTGAGGTAGCGCCCGGTGCCGCTGATCGTGCCGCCGGTGCCGACGCCGGTGACGAAGTGGGTGATGCGCCCCGCGGTCTGCTCCCAGAGCTCCGGGCCCGTGGAGTGGTAGTGCGAGGCCGGGTTCTCCGGGTTGGCGTACTGGTCGGGCTTCCAGGCCCCCGGCCGCTCGCGGACCAGCCGGTCGCTGACGCTGTAGTACGAGCGCGGGTCCTCCGGCGCGACGGCCGTCGGGCAGACGACGACCTCCGCGCCGTACGCCCGCAGGGTGTTGACCTTGTCCTGGCTCACCTTGTCCGGGCACACGAAGACGCAGGAGTAGCCCCGCTGCTGCGCCACGATCGCCAGGCCCACGCCGGTGTTGCCCGAGGTCGGCTCGACGATGGTGCCGCCCGGCTGCAGCGCGCCGGACGCCTCCGCGGCGTCGACCATGCGCACGGCGATGCGATCCTTCACCGACCCGCCGGGGTTGAAGTACTCCACCTTCGCCAGCACGAGGGGCGCGAGGCCCTCGGTGACCGTTCTGAGCCGGACGAGGGGCGTGCCCCCGATGAGGTCGACGACCGAGTCCGCGTACTCCATGGCGCCAGCGTAGGGCCGCTACGGTGGGACGTGGTCGGTGGCCACCGGCAACCAGCCGCAGCGGGGTCAGGAGGTGGGCGACGTGGTGCGGGTGCGGCACGTGCGCCGCGTCGCCGTCGCCGCCGCGTACGGCGGGGGCGGGCTCGGGGCCTTCTCGGCCGGCGCCGTCGCGGTCCTCGCCGCGCAGGTGCGCCTCGCGCGCCGCGCGATCCCCCGCGCCACCGAGCGCCCCCCGGTCCCCGACGGCCGGTACGACCCCCCGCCCGGCCCGACCGCCGACCCGCTGCGGCTCACCGTCGTCGGCGACTCCAGCGCCGCCGGGTTCGGCGTGCAGCGGGCCTCGGAGACCACCGGCGCGCTCGTGGCGGCCGGCCTGGCCGAGGCCGCGGGGCGCTCGGTCGAGCTCGTCGTGCACGCGCGCATCGGGGCCCGCTCCTCCGACCTCGAGCGCCAGGTCGGCCTGGCCCTCGCCGGGCCGGTCCCCGACGTGGTCCTCGTCATGGTCGGCGCGAACGACGTCACGCACCGCATGCGCCCGGCGACCTCGGTGCGCCTGCTCGCCGAGGCGGTCGCGCGCCTGCGCGCCGCCGGCACCGAGGTCGTCGTCGGCACCTGCCCCGACCTCGGCACGATCGAGCCCATCGGCCAGCCGCTGCGCCTCGTCGCCCGGCAGTGGAGCCGCAACCTCGCCGCCGCCCAGACGATGGTGGTCGTCGAGGCCGGCGGGCGCTCGGTCTCGCTCGGCGACCTGCTGGGCCCGGAGTTCGCCGCGCGCCCGCGCGAGATGTTCGCGCCGGACCGGTTCCACCCGTCGGCCGCCGGCTACCGCGCCGCGGCCGGGGCGCTCCTGCCGACGGTCTGCGCGGCCGTCGGGGTCGGCACCGACGCGGCCCCGGACGCCCGGCGCGGCGAGGGCGTGCGCTCCGTCGCCGAGGCCGCGGTCGAGGCCGCCGGGCGGGCGGGCACGGAGGTCACCGCCGCCGACGTCGCCGGTCGGGACCGCGGCCCGTGGGGCCGCTGGACCCTGCTGCGGCGCCGGTCGCGGCAGGACCCGCCGCCCACGCCCCGACCCGCCGAGCCCGCCGAGCCCGGCGGGCCCGCCGAGCCCGCCGAGCCAGCTGTGGAGCGGCCGTGACCGGGCCCGGGGACGACGCCGGCGCCGACGCCGGCGCCGAGGAGGTGGCCCGCGAGCTGCGGCGCAGCACCGATCGGCTGAGGACGCTGCCGCTCGCCCGGCTCGACGACCCCGCCCCGCCCTGGCCCTCGCGCACCGCAGCGGCGCGCGCCGCGGCGCAGGTGCTCGCCGACCTCGCGCAGGACCTCGAGGAGGGCGCCGGGGCGACGCGGCGCGCCCTGCCCGTGCTCGCCCCGGCGGCGAGCGGCGACGTCCTCGCGGTGACCGGGCACGACCTGCTGCGCGCCGCCGCCGCGGACCCGGCAGCGGCGGCCGGCGCGCTGCGGGCCGCGCACGCCGCGCTCGTCCGGCTGCGCCGGGCGCTCTGAGGCCGGCGCCCCGCCCGGCGGCGACCCGCTGCGCGGAGGGGTCTTGTGGCGCCGGTCACGGTTGTAGCACCCTCGCTGCCATGCACAGCGAGGAGACGCACAAGCAGCTGCTGGCCCGCATCCCCGCCGTCACGGGCAAGGACCTGCCCACGTGGCTGGCCGCCCTCGAGGCCGGCCCGAGCCTGCTGCGCTTCGACGAGCGGGTGAACTGGCTGCGCGACGAGCACGACCTGCCGCACGGCTACGCCTCGGCGATCGTGCACGAGCACGACCTGCGCCGCGGGCAGCGCGCCTTCGGCTGACGGGGGCACCCCGCGACGCGCCGGAGGCCGGCCCCCTCGCGGGGACCGGCCTCCGGGCCGTGCTGCGGTGCGCGTCAGCGGCTGGTCACTCGTCGCCGCGCAGGATCGCCAGCAGGCGCAGCATCTCGACGTAGAGCCACACCAGCGTCATGAGCAGGCCGGCGGCCGCGAACCACGAGTAGCGGGCCGGGGCGCCGTTCTGGATGCCGCGCTGGATGAAGTCGAAGTCGAGGATGAGGAAGAAGCTCGCCAGGGCCACGCCCGCGGCGCAGAGCAGCAGGCCCAGCGGGCCGGCGCCGTAGAAGCCCCAGCCGTCGAGCACGCCGGTCAGGCGCAGCACGAGGTTGACCAGCGCGATCCCGACGTACGCCAGGCCCGCCGTGAGCAGCACCTTGGTGAACTTCGGGGTGGCGCGCAGGCGCCCGGTGCTGAAGACGAAGAGCATCGCGCCGGCCGCCGCGAGGGTGCCGAGCACGGCCTGCGCCACGATGCCGTCGTACGCCGCGTCGAAGAAGCGGCTGATCGCCCCGAGGAACAGGCCCTCGGCGACCGCGTACGACAGGATCAGCGCCGGGTTGGTCGACTGCTTGAACGAGATGACCAGGCCCAGGACCAGGCCGACGAGCAGGCCCGGCAGCGCCAGGCCGGCGGCCGTGGACTCCGGCAGGACGAAGAAGGTCACGCCGGCGGCCACGAAGAGGGCGCCGAACACGATCGCGCACTTGACGACGACGTCGTCCAGCGTCATCCGCTGGGTCTGGACCGGCCCCGCGGAGGGGGCGTCGTACATCGACTGCAGGTCGGCCGCGCTCATCGCCGGGGCCGCCGCCGCGTAGCTCGAGTGCCCGGAGAACGCCGGGTTGCGGTCGAACGCGGGGTTGCTGTGTCCGAAGCCGGACTGCCTCGCCATCGTGTCCCTCCGTCGGGCCAGGGGGGCCGGTCGGCCCCGTCCTGGGAGTGGTGCTGCCCAGCGTAACGACGGCGGGCCCGCCCGCGTTCCCGGCGCGCGCACCCGCGTGCGCCGGCGTGCCCGGGGCGGGGTTCGAACCCGCACGCCGCTGCGCGGCCCGGGGGTTTAAGCCCCGTGCGCCTGCCAGTTACGCCACCCGGGCGGGCGGCGCCGGGGCCCGCGGGCCCCGGCGCCGGTGGTGCGTGCTCGTGCCGGCCCCGCGGCTACTGCCCCTTGCCGGGGTTGAGCGCCGGCTCGGGCTGGGTGCGCACCGCGTAGGTCGAGAACTCGTCGCGCGGGCGGGACAGCGAGCCGAGGCTCACCGTCTCGCGGCGGAAGAGCGCCGCGGTCGTCCAGTCGGCGAGCACCTGGGCCTTGCGGGTCGTCGTGGGGACGCGGCTCAGGTGGTAGGCGCGGTGCATGAGCCACGCCGGCCAGCCCTTGAGCTTGACGCCGTAGACCGCCGCGACGCCCTTGTGCAGGCCGAGCGAGGCGACCGACCCGGCGTACTCGTGCCGGTAGTTCTGCGTCGGCAGGCCGCGCAGCTCGGCGACGATGTTGTCGGCCAGGCGCTTGGCCTGGCGCACCGCGTGCTGCGCGCTCGGGCCGGTGAAGTTGCCCGGGCCCTTGGTGACGTCGGGCACGGCCGCGCAGTCGCCGGCCGTCCAGGCGCCCTCGACGCCCTCGACGCGCAGCTCCGCGGTGGCCATCAGCCGGCCCTTGTCGTCCACCGGCAGGTCGGTCTCCTTGAGCAGCGGGTGCGGCTTGACGCCCGCCGTCCACACGACCGTGTTGGTGTCGAACTCGCTGCCGTCGGAGAGGACCACGTGCTTGTCCACCGTGGACTTGAGCAGCGTCTCGAGGCGCACGTCCATGCCGCGCTCGCGCAGGCGCTCGAGGGTGTACTGCCCCATCTCCCAGCCGACCTCGGGGAGGATGCGGTTGGACGCCTCGACGAGCACCCAGTGCATGTCGGCCGGCGTGATGTTCTCGTAGTAGCGGCAGGCGTCGCGCGCCATGTCCTCGAGCTCGGCGAACGCCTCGACGCCGGCGTAGCCGCCGCCGACGAAGACGAAGGTGAGCGCGCGGCGGCGCAGCGCCTCGTCGTCGGTCGACTCGGCGATGTCGAGCTGGTCGATGACGTGGTTGCGCAGGAAGATCGCCTCCTCCACGCGCTTGAAGCCGACGCCGCACTCGGCCAGGCCCGGGATGGGCAGGGTGCGCGCGACGGAGCCGAGGGCGACCACGAGGTGGTCGTACGACACCTCGAACGCGTCGCCCTGGTGCGGGATGACCGTCGCGGTCTTGCGCGCGTGGTCGATGCCGCTCACCGAGGCGGTGAGCACGTCGCAGCCCGGCAGCACCTTGCGCAGCGGGACCACGACGTGGCGCGGCTCGAGGCTGCCCGCCGCGGCCTCCGGCAGGAACGGCTGGTACGTCATGTAGGAGCGCGGGTCGACGACGACGATCTCCGCCTCGCTGCGCGCCAGCTTCCGCTGCAGGCGCAGGGCCGTGTACATGCCGACGTAGCCGCCGCCGACGATGAGGATCCGGGGCTTGGTCATGCCAGGGATCATCCCACCTCGGGGGCCGGTGAACCGCCCCGGGGTCCGGCGGGCAGCCCGGCGGCCCGCGCCGCGCGCCCGAGCACGTCGTCGAGCATCGGCGCGGTGAGCCGGCGGGTGGCGGTGTTCTGCTGGCTCGGGTGGAACGACCCGAGGAGCAGGAGGGTTCCCGACGGCCCCTCGAGGGCGACCTCGGCGCCGTGCCCGAAGCGCGGGCGGGGCCGCGGCACCTGCACGCCGGCGCCGCTCAGCAGCCCGAGCGAGGCCTGCCAGGCGAACGCCCCCAGCGCCACGACGACGCGCAGCCCGGGCAGCACGGCCGCGACCTCGGCCCGCGCCCACGGCGCGCACGCGTCGCGCTCCTCGACGCTCGGCCTGTTGTCCGGCGGGGCGCAGCGCACGGCCGCGAGCATGCGCGTGCCCAGGAGCCGCTGCCCGTCCCCCGCGCGCACCGACGTCGGCTGCGCCGCGAGCCCGGCGCGGTGCAGGGCCGCGAAGAGCCAGTCGCCGCTGGGGTCCCCGGTGAAGATCCGCCCCGTGCGGTTGCCGCCGTGCGCGGCCGGGGCCAGCCCGACCACGAGCACGCGGGGGTGCTCCTCGCCCCACCCCGGCACGGGCCGCCCCCAGTAGCGCTGGTCGGCGTACGCCCGGCGCCGGGCGGCCGCCACGTCCTCGCGCCACGCCACGAGGCGCGGGCAGGCGCGGCACACCGACTGGCGGGCCTCGAGCTCGCGCAGGTCCGGCGCCGCCGCGGCGAGCGCCGCGACCTGCGCGGGGTCGCGCGCGACCGGCGTCGAAGGGCCCGCCGGGTCGCCGGGCCACCCGGTGCCCGGGGCGACCGGGAGCCGGTCGGGGTCCTGCCCCTCCCCGCGGGCGATCACCCGAGCAGGTCCAGGGCGATGCCGTCGAGGATGTCGTGCTCGCTGGCGACGACCTCCGCGGCGCCGGTGCGCTCCACGACGACCGAGAGCACGAGGGCCCCGGCGCCGATGACGTCGACCCGGCCCGGGTGCATGAAGGGCAGCGCCGCGCGCTCGCGGCGGGGCATCGCGAGCAGCCGCCCGGCGACCTCGTGCACCCGCCCGGCCGGCACCCGCGCGTGGTGGATCCAAGCGCTGTCGTACGCCGGCAGGTCCAGCGCCATGGCCGTCACCGTGGTGACCGAGCCGGCGAGCCCGACGAGGGTGCCGGCGGCCCGCAGCGGGACCGCCTCCCCGGCGAGGGCGACGGCGGCCTCGACGTCGGCGCGGGCCGCGGCGACCTGGGCCGGCGTCGGCGGGTCGTCGTGCAGGTGGCGCTCGGTCATGCGCACGCAGCCCACGTCGACCGAGCGCGCGGCCGTCACCTCGCCGTCGCCGAGCACGAACTCCGTCGAGCCGCCGCCGATGTCGACCGCGAGGTACGGCCCGGGCAGGCCCGCCGCGGCGAGCTCGCCGGTGGCGCCGAGGAAGGAGAGGCGGGCCTCCTCCTCGCCGCTGACCACCTCGGGCTCGACGCCGAGGGCGGCCCGCACCCCGGCGACGAAGGCGCCGCGGTCCTGCGCGTCGCGGGTGGCGCTCGTCGCGACGAACCGCACCGCGCCCGCACCGAGCCCGCGCACCACCTCGGCGTAGTCCCGGCAGGCGGCGAGGGTGCGCTCGAGCGCCTCGGGCGCGAAGCGGCCGGTGCGGTCGACGCCCTGGCCGAGCCGCACGACGCGCATCTCGCGGTGCAGGTCGGCCAGCGGCGCCGCCGGGTCGCCCGTCGCCTCGGCCACGAGCAGGCGGATCGAGTTGGTGCCGCAGTCGACGGCGGCGACCCTCACGCGCCGGCCCCCGTACCGGCCCCGTCCGGCTCCCCGGGCGCGACGCACGGGCCGGCGGCGCCCCAGTCCGGCAGCGCCGCGAGCGCCTCGTCGCCGAGCGGGTTCGTGCCCGGGCCGGCGGCCAGGGAGTGCGCGACGAGCACGTGCAGGCACTTGACGCGCTCGGGCATGCCGCCGGCGCTCGTGCCGGCGATCCGCTCGACGTGGGCGACGGCCTCGCGCCGGGCGAGGTAGTCCTCGTGGGCGTCCGCGTAGCGCGCGGCGAGCTCCGGGTCCTCCCCCAGCCGCTCCTGCATCCGCCGCATGAGGCCCTGGGACTCCAGGGTGCTCACCGCGCCGGTCGCGCGGGGGCAGGTGAGGTAGTAGAGCGTCGGGAACGGCGTCCCGTCGTCGAGCTCGGGCGAGGTCTCCACCACGTCGGGCAGCCCGCAGCGGCAGCGGTGCGCGACCGCGCGGACCCCGCGCAGCGGCCGACCGAGCTGCGCGCGCATCGCCGCGAGGTCCTCGGGCGAGGCGCTCAGCGCCCCTCCCCGGGGGCGGCGCTGCGCTCGGCGCCGGCGACGCTGCCGACGGACTCCCACAGCTCGGTGTACCAGGGCCCGTCGGGCGCCTGCGGCGCCGCGGCGGCGCGGTCCTCGGCCGGGGCCTCCTCCGGCTCGAGCACCGTGTACTGCGTCTCCCCGGGCAGGGCGTAGTGCAGCCGCTCGCGCGCCTGCGCCGTGACGTACGCCTCGTCCTGCCAGCGCGCCGTCGCCCGCTCCAGGTCGGCGACGCGCTGCTGCTGCGCCGCGACCTCGGCGCGCAGCCCGGAGATGTCGCTGCGCTGGCCGAGGTAGCTGCGCAGCGGGTACGCCAGCGTCAGGGCGAGCGCGACGAGCACCACCGCGAGCACCGCGGCCCGGCCGGTGAGGCCCGGCCGCCCGTCGCGGCGCAGCGCGTGCGCGCCGCCCGGCGCCGCCCCCGCGGGCGCGCCCGCGCGCCCGGCCCGGCGCGTGCGCGCGGGACGGGCGCCGGCCCGGGCCGACCGCCCGGCGCCCTGGGGGCGTCCGGAGCGGCGGCCGGGGCGTGCGCCGCGGGGGTCGGGCGCCACGGGGACCGCCTCAGCCCGCCGTCGCGGCGGAGCGGGGGAAGGCGCCGCGCCCGGCGTACCGGGCCGCGTCGTCGAGCTCCTCCTCGATGCGCAGGAGCTGGTTGTACTTCGCCACGCGCTCCGAGCGCGCCGGGGCGCCGGTCTTGATCTGCCCGCAGTCGGTGGCGACGGCGAGGTCGGCGATCGTCGTGTCCTCGGTCTCGCCCGAGCGGTGGCTCATCATGCAGCGGTAGCCGTTGCGGTGCGCCAGCGAGACCGCGTCGAGGGTCTCGGTGAGCGAGCCGATCTGGTTGACCTTGACGAGCAGGGCGTTGGCCGCGCTCTGGTCGATGCCGCGCTGCAGGCGCTCGGGGTTGGTCACGAACAGGTCGTCGCCGACGATCTGCACGCGCCCGCCCAGCTCCGAGGTCAGCGAGGCCCAGCCGGCCCAGTCGTCCTCGCTCAGCGGGTCCTCGATGGACACCAGGGGGTACGCGTCGACGAGCGAGGCGTAGTACGCCGTCATCTCCTCGGCGCTCTTCTGCCCGCCCTCGAAGCGGTACGACCCGTCGGCGAAGAACTCCGTCGCGGCCACGTCGAGCGCGAACGCGATGTCCGTGCCGACCCGGAAGCCGGCCTTCTCCACTGCGGTGACGATGAGGTCGAGCGCGTCGCGGTTGCTCGGCAGGCTCGGCGCGAAGCCGCCCTCGTCGCCGAGGCCCGTGGCGAGCCCCTGCGCCTTGAGCACCGACTTCAGCGCGTGGTAGACCTCCGTGCCCCAGCGCAGCGCCTCGCGGAAGCTCTCCGCGCCGACCGGCGCGACCATGAACTCCTGGACGTCGACGTTGCTGTCGGCGTGCGCGCCGCCGTTGAGGATGTTCATCATCGGCACCGGGAGGACGTGCGCGTTCGGCCCGCCGACGTAGCGGAACAGCGGCAGCTCCGCGGAGTCCGCGGCGGCGCGGGCGACCGCGAGCGAGACGCCCAGGATCGCGTTGGCGCCCAGGCGCGCCTTGTTCGGCGTCCCGTCGAGGTCGATCATCGCCTGGTCGACGAGGCGCTGCTCGCTCGCCTCGTACCCGAGCAGCTCGGGGCCGATCTCGTCGAGCACGGCGAGGACGGCCTTCTCCACGCCCTTGCCGCCGTAGCGCTCCTCGCTGTCGCGCAGCTCGACGGCCTCGAACGCGCCGGTCGAGGCGCCGCTGGGCACGGCCGCGCGGGCGATGGTGCCGTCGTCGAGGGCGACCTCCACCTCGACGGTGGGGTTGCCGCGCGAGTCCAGGACCTCGCGGGCTCCGACGGCTTCGATGGTGGCCACTGCGGCTGCTCCTCGCTCGCGGCGGGCCGGTCGGCCGACCGCGGATGCCTCGTCTCGTACGTCGTCCCCGACCCTACCGGCGGGCGGGGCCCGCCCCGCGCAGGCGGGGCTCAGGGCCCGGGCGCGTCCGCCTCCCCGGTGGGCGCGGCCCCGGCCTCCGCGGCGGCCCCCTCCGCGGCACGGACCCGTTCGGACCAGCGGGCGAGCGCGCCGCGCAGCGCCGCCTCCGGGTCGAGCCCGGCCCCGACGGCGGCGTCGACGAGCGCCAGCAGCAGGTCGCCCAGCGCGGCGTCGCCCCCGGCGGGCAGCGCCACCCCGGCGGGCAGCGCCGGCGCCGGGGCGTCGACGCCGCGGCGGCGCACCCGCTCGAGCAGGCTGGCGGCGCGGTGCAGCGCGGGCAGCGCCGCGGGCACCCCCTCCAGGGCGCTCGCGCGGCGCTTCTCCCGCGCCTTGAGCACCTCCCAGGACGCCTCGACGTCCGCGGCCGTGCTCGCCGGCCCGGCGTCCGGCCCGGCGTCCGCCCCGTCCTCGGGGCCGAAGACGTGCGGGTGCCGGCGCACGAGCTTGTCGACGATGCCGGCGGCGACGTCGTCGACGCCGAAGGGGGCCTCGGCGCGCTCCTCGGCGACCCGCGCGTGGAAGACGACCTGCAGGAGCAGGTCGCCGAGCTCCTCGCGCAGGTCGGCCGCGTCGCCGTGCTCGACGGCCTCCACGACCTCGTACGCCTCCTCGACGAGGTAGCGCAGGAGGCTCTCGTGGGTCTGCTCGGCGTCCCAGGGGCAGCCGCCGGGCGAGCGCAGGCGGTCCATGACGGCGACGAGGTCGAGCAGCCGCGCGCCCGGGACGTCCCAGGAGGCCGGCACCAGCTCCACCTCGGGGACGGGCGCGCCGGCGGAGGAGCGGCGGGTGAGCTCGGCGGCCAGGGCCTCGGCGAGCCCGTCCGCGGCGGGGTCGCCGGCCGGTCCGGGCAGCAGGACGACGACGTGGCGCTCCGCCTCCTGCGCCAGCCGGGCGGCGAGCCGCGCGTCGGGCAGGTCGTGCGCGTCCTGCACGGCGACGCCGGCCGCGCGCACCGCCGCGGCCTGCGGGTCGCCGGCGGCGCGGGCCAGCACGGCGCCCGCCGCGTGCAGCGCGGCCCAGGCCGGGCCGCTCAGCAGCCCGGGGGCGACCCGGTGGGTCGTGGCGAGCAGGACGACGCGCCCGGCCCCCGCGCTCAGGGCTGCTCCGGGGCCGGCTGCTCGCCGCCCGGGTCCTGCGGCGCCGGCGCGGCCGGCGCCTGCCCGGGCGCCCCGCCCTCGGGCACGGCCAGGCCCGCGCTGACCAGCGGGGCCACCTGCCCCGTCGTCGGGGACCAGGTGCCGTACCGCGGGTTGACCTCGACGTCGGCCTCCTGCCCGACCTGCACGAGCCGCTCGGAGAGCGCCTGCGCGCGCTCCTGCTGCACGGCCGGGTCGGCGTCGTCCCCGGGCACGAGGGCGCGCTGCACCTCCTCGGCGAGGAGGAGGTCGCGGACGTAGTCGCGGGCGTAGGACGGGGGCACGCCGCGCTGCGACGCCAGGCCCTGGCGCAGCGCCTCCTCGCCGCCGGTGGCCTCGACGTACTCCGCCCAGCGCGCGTCGACCTGCCCGTCGCTCACGCTCACGCCCTCCTCGGCGGCGAGCCGCTCGAGCACCCGGCTCGTGACGACCACGCCGAGCACGGTGCGCTGGGCGTCGCCGGGCGCCAGCGGCTGCTGCGTCTGCGGGTCGACCGCCCAGCCGCTGCCGACGAGCTCCTGCGTGAGGTCCTGCAGCCGCTCGGTGCTCACCCGGTCCCCGGCCACCGTCACCGCCGTGCCGGCCTCCTCGAGCACGGCGCAGCCGCCGAGGGCCAGGGCGGCCGCCGCCGCCAGCGTCGCGGCGCGCGCCGCCCGCCCCGTACGCGTGCTCCCTCGCACCCGACCGCCTCCCGTCGACCCGCCGCCGTCCGGGCCAGCCTAGGGGGCGGCGCAGCCGGCGGGGGCGCGACCGCGGGCCGCGGCGCGGCGCGGCGCGGCCGCCGTGGTTCACCCGTTCGGCTCTCCAGGTGCGTGTGCGCGCCGTAGCAGACTGGGCGCGCAAGGTGATGACGACCACAGGGGGACCGCATGGCGACGACGACGGCGCGACGGGCGGCGGCAGCGCTGGGGGCGCTCGCGCTGCTGGCGGCACCGGGGCTGCCCGCGGCGGCGGCCGCCCCCGCCCCGGTGGCCGGTGACGCGCGCACCGCCCCCGTCGAGCTCGCCGTCCCCGGCGCCTTCGCGGGCGACGCCGGCGCGGCGACCGCCGACCCCGGCGACCCGGTGCCCGGCTGCAGCGACCGGCTGGCCGCGACGACCTGGCACGCCTTCACCGCCTCGGCGACCGGGCAGGTGCTCGTCGAGGTGACGACGCCGGGCTGGGAGCCCACGGTGGCCGCCTTCCCCGTCGGCGCCGACGGGCGCCCCGGGGCCGGCACGTGGTGCTCGCTGGGCGGCGCGGTGCCCCTGGACGTCGTGGCCGGGCAGCGCTACCTGCTCGCGGTGGGGGCGACGGGCGGCGCGGTGCCCGGGGCCTACCGGGTGGCGCTGGGCGACGCGCCGGCGGCGCCGGAGGTGTCGCTGACCGTGGACCCGGCGGCCGTGCTGCGCTCGGGCCGCGTCGTCGTGGGCGGGACGTACCGCTGCACCGGGGCGCTCGACCCGCGCGCCGGCCAGGTCGTCGTGGAGTTCTCCGGCGGGACCCTGCGCCAGGGCGGGCGCCCGGCCGGGACCTTCGCCCTCGACGGCACGCTCGCGCTGTGCGACGGCGAGGCGCACCCCTGGGCCGCGCGCACGGGCCGCACGAGCGCGGTGCCGGGCCGTGCCGTCGTCGCCCTGGCCGCGACGGTGTGCACCGGCGCCGGCTGCGGCGAGGGCTCCGTGCGCGGCGCCACGCGCATCGCCCGCGCCCGCGGCTGACGGCCCCTCCGGCCCCTCCCGCGCCCGTGCGGCGCCCGCGCCGCCCCTCAGGCGCGCGGTGCCGTGCGGGCGCGCCGGCGCTCCTTCTCCCCGGCCACCCGGGAGGAGAACTCCTCGGCGTACGAGAGCTGCTGGCGCAGCGCCGCGACGCGCTCGGCGACCGCCTGCTCCCAGAGCTCCACGCGCCCCAGCAGCTCGGCCCGCTCGTCCTCGCGCTCCTCGCTCGCCAGCGCGTCCATGAGCTCGACGAGGTCGCGCATCTCCTCCAGGCTGTAGCCGAGCGGCTTCATCCGCTTGACGAGCAGGAGGCGGGCGACGTCCTCGTCGGTGTAGAGCCGGAAACCGCCCGGGGTGCGTGCCGTCGGCGGCGCCAGCCCGATCTCGTCGTAGTAGCGGATGGTGCGCAGGCTCAGGCCGATCTGCTCGGCCACCTCGCCGATCTGCATCCGCCGCTCCACCCGCTCAGGGTAGGGGACGGCGTCCACGGGCGGTCCGCCCGGCGTTCACCACCCCGGCACCGGGGCCGCGGCGGGGACGACGAACGAGCGGTCGAGCTCGGCCAGCGACGCCGCGCCGCACAGGGCCAGGGCGTGCGCGAGGTCGTCGCGGACGGCGGCGAGCGCGGCGCGCACCCCGTCGGCCCCGCCGTGCGCGAGCGCCCAGAGCACCGGCCGGCCGACGAGCACGCCGCTGGCGCCGAGGGCCAGCGCCACCAGCGCGTCGAGGCCGCTGCGCACCCCGCCGTCCACGAGCACGGGAGCGCGCCCGGCCACGGCGTCGACGACCTCGGCGAGGGCGAGCGCGGAGGGGACCGCGCGGTCGAGCTGGCGCCCGCCGTGGTTGGAGACGACGACGCCCGCCGCCCCGGCGTCGAGGCACTCCTGCGCCGCGTCGCCGCGCAGGACGCCCTTGACGACGACCGGCAGGCCGGTGAGCCGGCGGAGCCACTCGACCGCGCCCAGGTCGACCGACGGGTCCTGCGCGGCCGCCGCCGCCCCGTCGACCCGGTCGCCGAGGTGCCGGCGCAGGTTGACGAGGAAGTGGTCCTCCGGCATGTCGATGCGCACGCCGCCGACCTTGCGCTTCACCCCGACGTACGGGGTGTCGCCGGTCAGCACGAGCGCCTGGGCGCCGGAGGCGGCCGCCCGCTCGACGAGGCGCGCGGTGATGTCGCGGTCCTTCATGACGTACACCTGGAACCACCAGGGGCCCGCGACGGCGCCGATGTCCTCGACCGCGAGCGAGGCCCGGGTCGAGACGACCATGAGCCCGCCGGCCTCCCGGGTGCCGCGCGCCGTGGCCGCCTCGGCCTCCTCGTGCGCGAGGCGGTGGAAGGCCATGGGCGCGACGAGCAGGGGGGCCTCGAGGGGCGCGCCGAGCAGCGTGGTGGTGAGGTCGACGGCGCTGACGTCGCGCAGGGGCCGGGGGCGCAGGCGGAACGCGGACCAGGCCCGCGCGGACTCGGCCAGCGTCGTCTCCTCGCCGGCGCCGGCGGCGTAGTACTCGTACACGGGGGCGGGCAGCGAGCGCTGGGCAGCGGCGAGCTGCTCCTCGAGCACGGCGAGCACGGGGGTCCTCCGGTGGTGGTCTGCGGCGCTCAGGCGCGGCGGTAGTCGTCGGCGAGGCGCTCGATGTCGTCCTCGTCGAAGTCGCCGAAGGCGATCTCGAGGAAGCGCGCCGGGGCGTCACCGGTGTTGCGGACGCGGTGGGCGGCGCCGCGGGGCACCCACGCCCGCTCGCCGCGGGGCACGGCGCGGGCCTGCCCGTCGACCTCGACCTCGAGCCCGTCGTCGAGCATCTGCCACCACTCGTCGCGGCGGGCGTGCCGCTGCAGGGACAGCCGGGCCCCCGGCTCCACCGTGAGGACCTTGACGCTCGCACGGCCGTTGAGCAGCAGCAGCTCGAACCGGCCCCAGGGCCGGTGGTCGACGTGGACCGCCGGCGGCCCGCCCACGGCACCGCCGCTCCCGAGCCCCCCGGGGCCCCCGAGGCCGTCGAGGGCCTCGACCCGGTCCACCCCGTCGAGCTGCGTCACGTCCGCTCCCGTCCCCTGGCGCGCCGGCGACCCCCCGCCGCCGGTGGGGCGAGGCTACCGGCGGCGGGCGCGCCCCTGCCGGCGTTCCGGGCAGGTCGCCGGGGCGGCGCGCGTCACGTCCCCCGTGCGCAGCAGCGCCGTCGCCCTACGCGGCGGCCGGCGCGGGCTCGAGGACCGCCGTGACGAGGTCGGTGCACCACTGCAGCAGCGCGGTGTCGCGCACCGGCTGCCCGCCCACCCGGGCGGTCATCGGCTTGGGGACCATGATGCTGCGCACCGCGGGCTTGACGAGCGTGCCGGGGTAGAGCCGCTTCACCCGCAGCTCCTGGCTCTCGCGCAGCTCCACCCCGCCGAAGCGGACGTGGTTGCCGGCCAGGACGACCTCGGTGAGCCCCGCGCGCCGCGCCAGCACGCGGAAGCGGGCCACGGCGATGAGGTTCTCGACGGGCGGGGGCAGCTGGCCGTAGCGGTCGGCGAGCTCGGCGCGGACGGCCTCGAGCTCCTCCTCCCCCGTGACGGCCGCGAGCTTGCGGTACGCCTCGAGGCGCAGCCGCTCGCCGGGGACGTACTCGTGCGGGATGTGCGCGTCGACCGGCAGCTCGACCTTGACCTCGGCCTGCTCGACGACCGGGCCGCCCTGCTTGAACTCGTTGACGGCCTCGCCGACGAGGCGGACGTAGAGGTCGAAGCCGACGTTGGCGATGTGCCCCGACTGCTCGCCGCCGAGCAGGTTGCCGGCGCCGCGGATCTCGAGGTCCTTCATCGCCACCTGCATGCCGGCGCCGAGGTCGGTGTGCGCGGCGATCGTCGCCAGGCGGTCGTGCGCCGTCTCCGTCAGGGGCTTCTCCGGGGGGTAGAGGAAGTAGGCGTACGCCCGCTCCCGCCCGCGACCCACGCGCCCGCGCAGCTGGTGCAGCTGCGAGAGGCCGAAGGTGTCGCCCCGCTCGACGATGAGGGTGTTGGCGTTGGAGATGTCGATGCCGCTCTCGACGATCGTCGTGCAGACGAGGACGTCGAACTCCTTGTTCCAGAAGTCCACGACGACCTGCTCGAGCTGGTGCTCGCCCATCTGCCCGTGCGCCACGGCGACCCGCGCCTCGGGGACGACGTCCCGGATGCGCTTCGCGGCGCGGTCGATCGACTCGACCCGGTTGTGGATGTAGAAGACCTGGCCCTCGCGCAGGAGCTCGCGGCGGATCGCCGCGCCGATCTGCTTCTCGTCGTACGGCCCGACGAACGTGAGGACGGGGTGGCGCTCCTCGGGCGGGGTGAGGATCGTCGACATCTCGCGGATGCCGGTGACCGCCATCTCGAGGGTGCGCGGGATCGGCGTCGCGCTCATCGTGAGCACGTCCACCGCGGTGCGCATCTGCTTGAGGTACTCCTTGTGCTCGACGCCGAAGCGCTGCTCCTCGTCGACGATGACGAGGCCGAGGTCCTTGAAGCGCACCTCGCCGGACAGCAGGCGGTGCGTGCCGATGACGACGTCGACGCTGCCGTCCGCGACCCCGGCCGTGACCGCCGCGGACTCCTTCGCGGACTGGAACCGGGAAAGCGCCTTCACCGTGACCGGGAAGTTGGCGTAGCGCTCGGCGAACGTCGAGAAGTGCTGCTGCACCAGGAGGGTCGTGGGGACGAGCACCGCGACCTGCTTGCCGTCCTGGACGGCCTTGAAGGCGGCCCGTACGGCGATCTCGGTCTTGCCGTAGCCGACGTCGCCGCAGACGATGCGGTCCATCGGCACGGACTGCTCCATGTCGTGCTTGACCTCGTCGATGGTGCTGAGCTGGTCGGGCGTCTCGACGTGGGCGAAGGCGTCCTCGAGCTCGCGCTGCCAGGGGGTGTCGGGGCCGAAGGCGTGCCCCGGCGCGGCCATGCGCGCGGAGTAGAGCCGGATCAGCTCCATGGCGATCTCGCGGACCGCCTTGCGGGCGCGGCCCTTCTGCTTGGCCCAGTCGGCGCCGCCGAGGCGGTGCAGCGAGGGGGCCTCGCCGCCGACGTACCGGGTGACCTGGTCGAGCTGGTCGGTGGGCACGAAGAGCCGGTCGCCCGGCTGGCCCTTGCGGGCGGGGGCGTACTCGATGACGAGGTACTCGCGGGTGGCGCCCTGCACCGTGCGCTGGATCATCTCCACGTAGCGCCCGACGCCGTGCTGCTCGTGGACGACGAGGTCCCCCGCCTTGAGCGAGAGCGGGTCGACGGTGTTCCGCCGCCGGCTGGGCATGCGGCGCATGTCCTTCGTCGACGACTTCTGCCCGACGAGGTCGGTCTCGGTGAGCACGGCGAGGCGCAGGTCCTCCGCGACCACGCCGTGCTCGAGGCAGCCGCAGCCCACGTGCACGACGTCGGGGCCGGGCGGCGCCGAGAGGTCCTCCACGAGGCGGGCCGCCACGCCGGCGTCGCCGAGCCGCTCGACGATGCGCTGGGCCGGTCCGTGCCCCTCGCTGAGCATGACGACCCGCCAGCCGTCGCCGAGCCAGCCCTTGACGTCGGCGAGCGCGCGCTGCACGTCGCCGCGGTAGCCGTCCGGCTCGCGCACCCCGAGCGCGACCGTGGCGGGGTCGAGCTCCGCGTCGGCGGTGAAGGGGGACAGCGAGAACCACGGCACCCCGACCTCGACCGCGTGCTCGCGGACGTCGGCGAGGGTGCGGTACGACGCCGCGCCCAGGTCGATCGGTGCCGCGGCGTCCGTGCTCATCGCCGCGGTGGCCCAGGACGCCTCGAGGAACTCCTGGCTCGTGGCCACGAGGTCGCGGGCCCGGGTGCGCACGCGCTCGGGGTCGCAGAGCAGGACGAGCGACCCCGCGGGCAGCACGTCGAGCAGCAGCTCCATGTCGTCGACCAGGGCCGGCGCGAGCGACTCCATGCCCTCGACCGCGACGCCCTCGGAGACCTTCCCGAGCACGTCGGCGAGGCCGGGGTGCTGCTCGAGCAGCGCGGCGGCGCGCTCGCGCACCTGCGGGGTGAGCAGCAGCTCACGGCACGGCGGCGCCCACAGGCCGTGCTCGGCGACCTCGAGCGAGCGCTGGTCCGCGACCTTGAAGTAGCGGACCTCCTCGACCGTGTCGCCCCAGAACTCGACCCGTACGGGGTGCTCCTCGGTCGGCGGGAAGACGTCGAGGATGCCGCCGCGCACCGCGAACTCACCGCGCTTCTCCACCAGGTCGACCCGGCTGTACGCCGCCGCCGCCAGCCGGTGCACCACGTCGTCCAGCTCCGCGTCCTGCCCCTGCTGCAGCCCCACCGGCGCGAGGTCGCCAAGGCCCTTGACCATGGGCTGCAGCAGGCTGCGCACGGTCGCGACGACGACCTGCAGCGGGCCGTGCTCGGGGTCGTCGGCGCTGGGGTGCGCCAGCCGCCGGAGCACCGCGAGGCGCCGGCCGACGGTGTCGGAGCGGGGGCTGAGCCGCTCGTGCGGCAGCGTCTCCCAGGCGGGCAGCTCGGCCACGGCGTGCTCGCCGAGGAAGCTGCCCAGCGCCGTGGTGAGGTCCTCCGCCTCCCGGCCCGTCGCCGTGACCGCGAGCACGGTGCGCCCGCCGTCGCGGGCCAGCGCCGCGGCCACCAGCGGGCGCGCGGCGGCGGGGCCGGTGACGTCGAACGACCCCCGCGCGCCCGAGCGCGCCGCCTCGACCGCCTCCGCCAGGGCGGGGTCGGGGCGCTGCGGGTCGAGCAGGACGTCGAGCAGGCCGGACAGGCTCACGGGGGCGCTCCTCGGGGCAGCACGAACGCCGGGCGCCGACGAGAGGGCCCGGGGGTCCTCCCAGGGTACGGCGCCCGCCCGCGACCCACCGCCCGGCGGGAGCGGGCGCGGGCTCGGCCGAACCCCGGACGGGGACGCGCGGCCGGAGTAGCGTGCCGGGGCACCGGAGCCCGGCCCGAGGGTGGTGCCCATGAGCGCGTCGTCCGTCGTCCCCCGCCTCCTGCGCGTCGTGCTCGCGCTCGCCGTGGCCGCGCTCGCCCTGGTCCTGCCCGCCGCTCCCGCCGGCGCCCTCCCGGCCGAGTCGCCCCGCGCCGCGTGGACGCCGACCGGCGGGCGCGTCTACGCGGTGGCCCGGGTCGGCGACGTCGTCCTGCTCGGCGGGTCCTTCACGGCGCTGCGCAGCCCCGACGACCGCACGACGGTCGCGCGGGCCCGGCTCGCGGCGCTCGACGCGGGGTCGGGCGCCCTCCTGCCGTGGGACCCCGGCGCGAGCGGCGGCGACGTGCGTGCGCTGGAGGTCTCCGGGGACGGCTCGACGGTCTACGTGGGCGGCTACTTCACCGGCCTGGCCGGTCAGGCCCGCCGCGGGCTGGGCGCGGTCGGCCTGGCCGACGGGCGGCCCGTCGCCGCCTTCGGCGCGGAGGTGAACATCGGCGTCCACGCGCTGGAGCGGATCGGGAGCACCCTCTTCCTCGGCGGCACCTTCACCTACGTCCGCACCGTCCCGCGAGCGCGGCTCGCGGCCGTCGACGCGGCCACCGGCGCGCTCCTGACGGGCTGGTCGACGGGTGCCGGGGACGCGGTCAACGCCCTCGCCGCGACACCGGACGGGACCGGTCTGCTGGTCGGGGGCCACTTCCGCACCCTCGCCGGCCAGCCGCGCGACTACGTCGGCCGGCTCGTGGCCGCGTCGGGCGCCCTGCACGCCTGGCGGCCCCCCGCGCCCTGCCTGGACAGCACGAACCCGTGCATCGTCTACGACCTCGCCGCGGACACCGGCAGCGTGTACGCGGCGGTCGGCGGGCCCGGCGGGCGGGTCAGCGCGTGGGACGGCGCCACGGGGAACCGGCGCTGGGCCTCGACCACCGACGGGGACGTCCAGGCGGTCGCGCTCGAGGGCACGACGCTCTACGCCGGCGGGCACTTCGACACGGCCTTCGCGGGGCAGCCGCGGGCGGGCCTGGTCGCGCTGAGCGCCTTCACCGGCGGGGTCCTGCCCGGCTTCGCCCCGCGCCTGACGGGTGGGGCGGGGGTCTGGGACGTCCTCCCCGGGCCGGACCACCTGCGCGTCGGCGGCGGGTTCACGCTGCTCCAGGGCACCGGGGAGCAGCGCTACGCCGAGTTCCCGCAGGGCGCGAGCAGCGCGGACACCACCCCGCCGACGACCCCGCAGGGCCTCACCGCCACCGCCGTCGGTGACACGCAGGTCACGACCGCCTGGTCGGCCAGCACGGACGACCGCGGTGTCGTGGGCTACCGGCTCCTGCGCGACGGTGCGCTCCTCACCGAGCTCGGCGGCCGGAGCTGGACGGACACCGGGCTGGTGCCCGGCACCCGGTACGCGTACCGGGTCGAGGCGGTGGACGCCGCCGGCAACCGCTCGGCGCCCTCGGCGCCGCTCGAGGTCACGACCCGCGCCCCGTCCACGAGCCTCGTCCGCCAGGGGTCGACCTGGCGCTACCTGTCGAACGGCAGCGACCAGGGCACCGCCTGGCGCGGGCGGGCCTTCGACGACCGCGGGTGGGCCGTGGGCGACGCCCAGCTCGGCTACGGCGACGGGGACGAGGTGACGGTCGTCAGCCCCCTGGGGCTGACGCACTACTTCCGCCAGTCCTTCCAGGTCGCGGACCCCGCTGCCGTGCCGGGCCTGCGCCTTCGCCTGCTGCGCGACGACGGCGCGGTGGTGCACCTCAACGGCACGGAGGTCTGGCGCACCAACATGCCGGCCGGGCCCGTGACCGCGGCGACCCCCGCGTCGACGGCCCTGGGCGGTGCCGCCGAGACGACCTTCGTCGAGCAGCTGCTGCCGAGCTCGCTGCTCCTGCCCGGGACCAACGTCGTCGCCGTCGAGGTGCACAACGCCGGGACGTCCTCGTCGGACGTCAGCTTCGACCTCGAGCTGTCCCCGACCGGCTGAGCGGGCGCCTCAGCCGGGGAGCGGCTGGCGGTGGACCGGGCTGCGGAGCCCCTCCGAGCCGACGAGCACCGCGCGGGACCCGGGCGCGGGGGCGAGCGACTCCCCCTGGGCGCTGGCCGGCAGCGGCACGCGCGTGGCCGGCGCGCCGATGCGCGGCGACACCCACGCCGCGACGTAGTCGCGCAGCACGACCCGCCCGTCGAAGAGCACCGCGCCGTCGGTGACGAGCGCCGGCGCCGACGCCACCCGGCGCAGGACGTTCACCCCGGTGGTGCTGAGGGCCGCGGGCGCCTCGTACACCGCGCCGCCCCGGTAGTCCTTCGACACCACGTACAGCCGCCCGGTCCAGGGGTGCACGAGCAGCGCCTCGGCGTCGCGCGGACCGTCCTCGTACGCGAGCCGGTACGTCCGGGGGGCCAGCACCAGGTCCCCGCGGGGCGAGCGGGGCTCCTCCACCCGGTGCACGGCGACCTCGCGCCGGGCCCGCGCGTTGTCGCCGACGTCGCCGACGTAGAGGTACGAGCGGTCGGCGCCGCGGTAGCGCGCGAGGGCCTCCCAGTCGACCGCGGACGCACCGCGGAGCACCGCGGTCGCCACGGTCCTGCCGTCGGGTCCCACCGCGAAGAGGCGGGGGCCGTCCCCGCTGTCGTTGTGCGTCCAGAGCAGCCCGTCGTCGTAGCCGCTGCGCGCGAGGCCGCTGGACTCGGTGATGCGGGCGTCGAGCAGGGTGCGGTCGAGGCGCGCGGCCTCCACGGCGGCGACGGGGGCGGACGGCAGGAGCAGCGCCGCCGCCGCTGCGAGGAGCAGGGCGGAGCGGGCAGCCGGGCGCAGGACGGAGCAGGGCGGCACGGGCGGGCCTCTCGGTGGGGCGCGCGGGCCGCCCGCGGGAGCTGCGGGCCGCCCGGGCGCGGCGGGTCCCCCCCGGCGGGGGCACCCTCGCGCACCCGGGCCCGGCGGCGCAAGCCGGGCGTCCGCGCCACGGTGCCCGCCCCGGGCATCGGGACGGGCACCGTCGCGCGGGCCTCAGGGGGTCGCGGACGCCCGGTGCGCCGCGACCTCCTCCGGCGTCAGCTCGAAGGGGTAGTAGGAGAAGTCGTCGAGCTGGCCGGCGAAGAAGTCGCTGGCCGGGCGCTCGGGCCAGCCGCCGAGGCTGTCGCCGCCGAGGCCCCAGTAGCCCTCGTACGGCTGCGCGGCGCGGCTCGGGCCCGCGGCGACCTGCTGCCCGTCGACGTACAGGCGCATCCCGCCTGCCCCCATGGTGGCCGCGAGGTGGTGCCAGGCCCCGTCGCGGTAGCTGCCGGGGCTCTTGACGACGACCGCCGAGCCCGGGTACGCGCCGAAGAGGAGCTGCCCCGCGCCGTTCATGTACACGTGCCGGTCGTAGCTCCCGCTGGTGCCGCCCGTCGTGCTCGCGCTCGTGCCGAACCCGACGAGCTTGCCGCCGCGGGTCGTCGTCGTGCGGAACCAGAGCTCGAGCGAGAAGTGCTGCGGCCCGGCCATCTTGCGCGTGGCCCGGACCACGCCGCGCGAGGTCCCGTCGAAGGAGGCCGCGCCGTCGCCGGGCTCGCTGGCGACCGCGGACGCGACGCCGCGCGCCACGCCGCTGCCGTACGCGCCCGGGACGCCGCCCGTCGACGCGTCGGCGGCCGTCGAGCCCGACGCCTCCGAGAGCCGCCAGTAGGCGCCGGGCACGGCGCCGAGGACGTTCCGCGCGTACGCGCCCCGCTCGGACGCCACCGTGGCCCGGACCTCCCAGGAGCGGTAGCTCCGGTTGCCCCAGGGGTCGGTGGCGCGCAGGTCGTAGGTGTGCGTGGACCCGGGGGCCACGTCGGTGTCGACGTAGGTGAACTGCGGGTAGGCCCAGGGCCTGGACCCGGCCTCCCAGCGCTGCAGCGGCCGCGCGGTGTCGTGGTCGCGGATGAGCTCGTACACCAGCTGCTCGTTGTCCAGGTCCTCGGTGCCGAAGGCGTGCACGACCACCTGGCCCGGCACCGACGTCGACGCGCGGACGGCGGCGGGCGTGCGCGGGCGCCCGACGTCGGGCGACACCCCGTGGAACGTGAAGCGCGTGAGCCCCTGCTGCGCCACCCCGTTGACGGTCGTGAACTCGCCGCCGACCCAGAGGTGGTCCGCGTCCGACGCCATGGTGCGCGGCCCGAGCTTGCCCTGGATGCCCCCGTTCGTCGTCGGGAACCAGTGGCGGATCTCCGTGGTGCCGCCCCGCGCGTCCTGCGCGAGCAGCCGGTAGTACCGCTGGTTCTCCGGGAGGATCCCGTTGTACGCCTCCGGGAAGCCGCCCGGCGTGCTGCTGCAGTTGTGCGCGTGCGAGCCGCTGTAGAGCAGGCCTCGCACCAGCGCCAGCGACCACGTGGCGCCCAGGCAGCTGTCGACCCAGCGTAGCTGACCGGTGTACGGGTCCGCGGCGACCCGCCCGTCGAACGTGCCCTCGCCGTTGGAGCTCGCGTAGACCGTGTCCTCGTCGACCACGAGGTCGGTCACGTACGAGTACCGCGTGTCGGACACCTTCGGGATCGGGCGGCTGTCCCAGCGCGTGCTCTCGCCGGTGGTGGCGTCCACGGCGGCGAGGCCGTGGATGTCCACGCCGTTCACCCGGTCGAACTGCCCCCCGAGCACGACCCGGCTCCCGTCGGGCGCCATCGCCATGGCGAGGACCGGCCGGTCGGCCGTGGGGGCCCACGGCAGCAGCGCCCCGGTGGAGCGCGCGTACGCCGCCAGGCGCTGGCGCGGCGTGGACGGCCACACGCTGGTGAAGTGCCCGCCCACGTAGACGGTCGAGTCGGTGACGGCGATGGCGCGCACCCTCCCGTACACCGGCGGCTTGAAGACCGTGTCCAGCGCCCCCGTGGCCGTGAGGAAGGCCGCGACCTTGTCCCGGGGCTTGCCGTCGACGGTGGCGAAGTCGCCGCCGACGTAGAGGCGGGAGCCGTCGGGCGACGCCTGGATCTCGTACACCGTGTCGCAGGTGCGCGTCCCGGGCGCGGTCCCCGGCTGGCAGGTGATGTCGGTCGTCGCGGTCGACTCGGGTGCCCGCACGTCGTGGGCGAAGGGCAGCAGCGCGCCGGTCCGCTTGTCGAAGGCGGCGAGGTTGCGCCGCGGCACCTCCTGGGCACCCGGCGCCGCGCCGGGCGGGCGCACCGCCGTGAAGCTGCCCCCGACGTAGACGACGTCACCGACGATCTCCGTCGCCCAGACCACCCCGTTGGTCTGCCACGTGGGCTGGGGGTCGGCGGTGAGCGTCTCGGGGACGCCGGCCGCCGGCGCCGTGTCGGCCGCCGCTGGGCCCGCCGGTAGCCCGGCGGTCGCGGAGAGCGGGAGTGTCAGGGCCAGCGCGAGTACGAGCGCGCCTTTGCGTCGTGCCATGGGAACCGCCCCGTCCGGGAGTCCTGCGACCGGCCACCCGTCGCCCCGACGATGAGGACGCGCAGGGACGTCCGTGTCCGGTCAGCGGCACCGTACGCCCGGACGGGTGAACGAGCAGCCGCTTTCCGATCATCCGCGCGACCGCTCTGGGCTACTGTCCGAGCAGCGCCGGCGACGGTCGCCGGCCGAGCCCCGGGGGGGCCGTGATGCTGACGTCGCCGAGCCGCCGAACCACCACCAGCCGTCTCGAGGGGCGCCCCGAGGTCCGCTTCGCGCACTTCGCGCAGGCCTGGGTGCGCCACCACCAGGAAGCCCTCTCCGCGGCGGGCGGGGAGCAGGTCCGGGACGTGTGCGACGTGGGGGGCGGCGCCAACCCGCTGCTGGCACCGGACGAGGTCGAGGCCTCGGGCGTCCGCTGCACGGTGCTCGACGTCTCCGCGGACGAGCTGCGCAAGGCGCCCGCCGGCTACGCGACCGAGGTGCTGGACCTGTGCGCCGGGCCGCCGCCGGAGCACCTGCGGGGGGGCTTCGACCTGGTCGTCAGCAAGATGACCGCGGAGCACGTGCCCGACGCGCGGGCCTTCCACCGCTCGGTGCACGCCCTGCTCCGCCCGGGGGGCACCGCCATGCACTTCTTCCCGACGCTGTGGACGCTGCCGCTGGTGGTGAACCTGGCGCTCCCCGAGGCCGTCGGTGCGGCGATCCTGCGCCGCCTGCACCCCCGCGACGCCCACCAGGAGGCGAAGTTCGTCGCGCACTACGACTGGTGCCGCGGACCGGGCGAGCGCCAGTTCCGCAGGCTGCGGTCGACGGGCTTCGAGGTCGTCGCCTACGAGGGCTACTTCGGGCACAGCTACTACGACCGCGTCCCGCCGCTGGACGCGCTGGAGCAGGCCAAGGCGGGCTTCCTCGTACGGCACCCCGTGCCCGCCCTGACCTCGTTCGCCCGGGTGGTCCTGCGACGTCCGTGAAGCGCTATCCCGTCGCGGGACGCCCGCAGCGTCCCGTGGCGTGGCAGCCCAGAACGTCGAGGACCGGCCGCGGGGACCCGTCGCGCCGCAGGAGACCGAAGTGGTCCTGGTGGGCCCGCCCCGTGGAGGTGTCGGACGCGGCGTACCAGTAGACGCGCCGGACCCTCGGGAACTCGGTCCTCAGCAGCTCCAGGGCCTGCTGGAGGTGGCGCGCCTGCTCCGCCTCGTCCACTCCCCTCGCCCAGGGCGGCGTGCTCGCCAGGTCGCCGTGGACCGACCACCCGAGCTCGGTGAGCCACACGGGCGACGCGTCCCCGCGGCGGTCCATCTCGGCCAGCAGCGCGTCGAGGTCGCGCAGGCCGTGCCCCTCGGGCGGGACCGGGTCGAGCGGTGACGCGTCGGAGGGGCTGGGGTAGGGGTGCACGGCCAGGACGTCGAAGCTCCCCTGGGCGCCGGCCTCGTAGCACCGTCGCAGCCAGTCGACGTCGACGTACTCCGTCCCCCCGAGCACGGTCCACGCGGAGCGGTCGCCCGCCCGGACGGCCCCGTGCGCCGCGCGGAGCAGGCGGGTGTACGCGACGGGGTCCGGCGGGTCGAGGTAGGTGGCGCTGTTCGGCTCGTTCCACACCTCCCAGGCGACCACCTCGTCACGCCAGCGCTCCGCTGCCCAGCGCAGCGCCGCGGCGTAGTCGGCGGGGTCGGCCGGCAGCGAGCGCTCCCCCCGCGGGGGCCGCGCCCATTCGGGCGTGAGCCAGAAGGTGGCCGTGACCTCGAAGCCGCGCTCGTGCGCCATCGCGAGCACGCGGTCGACGAAGGGCACCCCCCACGCCATGTCGTAGCGGTCGCGCCCGGCCGGCTGGATCATCGCCCACGACACGTCGATGCGCAGGTGCCGCACGCCCCGCGCGGCGAGCCGGTCGAGCACGAGCGCCCGCTCCCCCGGGCCCCACTCGTCCCAGAGCCCGTGGAACTGCGCCCCCACGACGGGCCCGTGATGCTCGCCGCGGACCTCGGCCGGGCCCTCGGGCGGGGTGGCGCCGGAGCCGGCGAGGACCGCCAGCAGCAGGGCGAGGACGGCGGTCCCCACCGGGCGACGCGGCCGTCGGGGACCGCCCTGCGCACCGACGCCGCCGCGCTCCACCTGCTCACCGTAGGACCTGGCGGCAAACGTTGTCCCGCTTGTCCCGCAGCCCGCCGCCGCCTTTGTCATCCGGGGTCCGGATCGCACTCAGGACGTGCACGAGATGATCGACGGAAGGCTGTCAGGTGACTCCCGGATGGCTACTGTGCAACACGTACGGGCGAGCGACGACGTCGCCCGGCGACTCTCGGCCCGGGGGTGGGGATGAGGCTCGAGGCGACGCGGCGGCTGGTCCGCCAGCGCGGGAGCGCTCTGGAGGCCGGCCGGTGGACGGCGGGCACGGCCGGGGCGCCCCCGACCCGGGGCGCCGTGCTGCACGTGTCGCAGGTCAGCGAGATCGGCGGGCTGACCCACTGCCTGCTCGACCACCTGGTGCACCAGCGGGCGCTGGGCTGGAGCGTGCTGCTCGCGTGCCCACCGGGGGAGCTCGCGGACCGGGCGGGCGACGCGGGCGTCCAGGTGCTCGCCTGGGAGGCGGCGCGCGCTCCGGGACGGAGCACCGGGGGCGAGGTGGCGGCCCTGCACGGGCTGGTGCGCAGCACCGCCCCGGACCTGCTGCACCTGCACTGCGCGAAGGCGGGGCTGGCGGGCCGGCTCGCGGTCCGCGGCGGTCTCCCCACCGTCTTCAGCCCGCACGCCTGGTCCTGGCGCGCCGTCGAGGGCGCCGTGCGCCGCCAGGCGCTCGCCTGGGAGAGGTTCGCCGTCCGCTGGACCGACCTCGTCGTGTGCGTCAGCGAGGCGGAGCGCCGCGAGGGCGAGGATGCCGGGGTGCGCGCCCGCTGGGAGGTGGTCCCCAACCGGGTCGACCTCCCTGCCCACGCGCTGCTGCGCACCCGCGCTGCGGCGCGCTCGGCCCTCGGCGTCCCGCAGCACGCGCGCGTCGTGGTGTGCGTCGGGCGGCTGTGCCGCCAGAAGGGCCAGGACGTGCTGCTGGACGCGTGGGAGCGCCTGCAGGGCGCGGGCCTGCTCGTCCTCGTGGGCGGGGGGCCGATGGAGGAGGAGATCGTCGCCCGGGCAGCGGGCCTGCGGGGCGTGCGGCTCGTCGGGGTGGCGCCGCGGCACGAGGCGCTGTCGTGGATGACGGCGGCCGACGTCGTGGCCCTCCCCTCGCGCTGGGAGGGGATGTCGATCGCCGCCCTCGAGGCGCGCGCCCTGCAGCGGCCGGTGGTGGCGAGCGACGTCGTCGGCATGGCGGAGGCGCTCGAGGGTGCAGCGGCGACGCTGGTCCCCCCGGACGACCCTGCCGGCCTCGCCCGGGCCCTGTCCGCGGCGCTCGCCGCCACCGGGAGCGCCGACCAGCCGCCCGGCCTGAGCGACCCCTGGGGCGAGCCCGCGACCCTGCACGGTGCGCGGCGGCTCTCCGAGCTCTACGAGGACCTGCTGGCCCGCCGGCCGGCACCGCGGCCCCGGAGGTCCGCGGCCAGGGCTCGGGCCTCCGCCGCGACCTGACGCGCGTGCTCGCGGTCGTCGCGCCGCTGGTGGCTCCGCGGCGAGGAGACGTTCTCGGCCCACAGCCGCAGCCCGAGGTGCTCGAGCAGGTCCGCCAGGACCGCCGGTGCGAGGACCGGGGTCCGTCCCCGCAGCAGGTGCTCGAGCAGCAGGTCGCGGTCGTCCTGCCGGCGCAGGGTGGTCCAGAGCCGCACCGCGTCCGTGCCCGCCGGCGCGGGGCCCAGGTGCTCCCAGTCGACCACGAGCACGCCGTCGGCCGTGCCGAGCACGTTGCGCGCGTGGAAGTCCCCGTGGGCGGCGGCGGCCACCGGCAGCGCCGCCGCCCGCCCCCGGGCGCGCCGCAGCCGCAGCAGCGGCACTCCCGCGGCGCGGGCCCGGGCGGCGCGGGCCAGCACGGTCCGGCGCGGCGCCCGCCACGTGCTCGCCGCGGGGCCGGCAGCCGGCGGCGGAGCGGCCCGTGCCACGCGGCGCGCGGCCTCCAGCGCCGCGAGCACGTAGTCGGCACCGGCCGAGGCGGTCGGGCGCACCGCGGCGGACACCGCCCAGCGCCCGGCCGCGTCGGCGCGCAGGACCGGGACCGTCCGCACGCCCTGGCCGGCGGCCCACGCCCGGCCCCGCAGCTCGAGCAGGACGCGGCGGACGCCGTCCGGCGCGCTCGCCACGTCCACCACCACGCCGTCGCCGGCGAGGTGCCGGACCGGCGACGGCGGCCCCGCCGCCGGCGCCTCGACCAGCCGCGCGGGGTCCACCCCGAGGCCGTGCAGCTCGCGGACGAGCGGCGCGGGGAGCTCCCTCACCGGTCCCCGCCGCCGGTCCCGCCCGTGCTGCCCACCGGTGCCCCCGTCGCCCGCGAGCGGGCTCGCCGGGCCGCCAGCCCCAGCGAGAGCGCCGCTGCCACCCCGAGGGCGCCCGGCACGAGCCCTCCGACCGGGGAGGCGGGCGCGGCCGGGGCCCGGCCCTGCCGCGGCCGGGCGAGCGGCACCTGGTGCAGGGGCGCCGGCGACCCCTCGGTGCCGACGAGGAGGGAGGCGCCGTCGGCGGCGTACGCGACCGCCTCGCCCTGCGGCGAGGCGGGCAGCGGCACCACACGGGGCTCGCCGTCGCGCAGGGCGGCGACGAGGTCGGTGTCCGGGGCGTCCCACTCGTACGCGTCGAGGTAGGTGCGCAGGACGAGCCGCGTGCCGTCGGGCGACAGCGCCGCACCGGTCACGAGGGTCGAGCCGTCGCCTGGCGTGCGCCCGGGGACGTCGCGCAGGTCGACGTCGGCGACGCGGCGCAGCGGCGTGGTCTCGTCCGGCAGCACGGGGGCGGGGGCGGCGTACACGCCGGCCACGCCGCTCGAGGACTTGGTGACCACGAGCACCGTCCCGTCGGCCGCCACCACGAACGCCTCCGCGTCGTGCGGGCCGTCGGGGTAGCGCAGCGGGTGGGCGGTCGTCCGCTTGCCGTCGGCGCTCAGGGCGTGCAGCGCCACGACGTCGCGCCGCACGCGGTTCCCGCCCGTGTCGCCGAGCCACAGCGTGCCGTCCGGGCGCAGCGCGAGGTCCTCGACGTCCACGAACCGGCCCGGCACCGGGCGCACGGCCGTCACGCCGCAGTCGGGGCCCAGCTCGTAGACCGCGGCCGGGGGCTGGTCGGAGACGGCGTACAGCTGCCCGCCCCGCGCCGCGAGGCCGCTGAGGCCGGCGAGCCGGGGGTCCTGCACGGTGCACACGAGGAGCCCCGCGGGTGCCGCGGCCGCGGGGCCCGCGAGCGCGGCGGGCGCGGCGAGCACGGCCAGCACGGCCAGCACGGCGACCGCGGCGGGAGCGGCGCCGGCCACGAGCCGGCGCCCTGGCCGCACGCGGCAGGGCCCCCCGAGCAGCGCCACGCGACACCTCCCCGGCCGCGCGGGCGTCGTCGGCCCCGCGGTGGCGGCGAGCATAGGCGCGCGCGGCCGCCGTCCGCCGCGGGTCGCGCGACTGCGCGGCACCGGGACGGCGGCGCACGACCGTTGCGCGGAAGCCCCGTGCGCAGGGCCCGTGCGTGCCTATGCTCGGCGCGATCCACCACCCTCGGGGGGCGACGTGCGACGCGACGACGTGGTCCGGCGCGCGCGACGGGGTGCCACGGCCCTCCTCGCGCGGCGTGCGGTCGCGGGCGTCCTCGTCGCCCTGGCGGTCATGGCGGGGGTGGCGCAGCAGGTGCTCGGGCAGCCCGAGGAGTACACGAGCACCGCCGTCGTCAGCTTCGCGCCGCGCGCGGACCGCCAGCTCGGGGCGGACACGCTCGAGGTGCTGTCCGCGAAGTACGTCGCGTACATCTCGGCGCCCGCCACCCTGCGGCGCACGGCAGCGGAGACGGGCACCGACGCCGGCGCGCTCCAGGACGCGGTGTCCGCCGTCATCCCGCCCGCCACGGCGAACCTCTCCGTCAGCGCGACGGCCGCCGACCCGGCGGAGGCCGCGCGGCTGGCCAACGCGCTGGGCGCGGCCGTCGTGCGCCAGTCCGCCGTTGACGTCAACCTGCGCGCCGACCTCGTGGCACCCGCTGTGGAACCCGCGTTCCCGAGCGGGACACCGCCGCGGCTGCTGCTGGCCGCCGGCGCCGTCGTGGCCGTCGCCGCCGGGGCGCTCGCCGTGCTGCTGCTGGGGCGGCTCGCGACGCCGTCCCGCAGCGGCCCTCGAGGGCTGGTGGCCCCGCGTCCCCGCGCCCGGGAGCGGAGCCGGCGGGGCGGGCCGGCCGCCGGCCCGCCCGGTGAGGTCGCGCCCCCGCGGAGGTCGGTCCGGTGACCGCGCGGCGAGCGCGCCTGCGCGTCTGCGCCGTGCTGCCCAAGGGGTTCGTGGGCGGCGCCGAGGCCTGGCTGCTCTCGCTGCTCGACGCGACGCAGCGCCTGGACGTGAGCGCCGTGCTCCTCGAGGCCGGGCCGCTGCGGGGCGAGCTGGAGCGCCGGGGCGTGCCCGTGCGGGTGCTCCCGGTGGGACCTCGACCGGCCGACCTGGCGAGGGCCGCGCCGGAGGTGCACCGCGTCCTGCGGCGCCTGGACCCGGACGTCGTGCTCGCGAACGGGGTCAAGGCGCAGGCGGCGGTCGCGGTCCCGGCCTCGGTCCAGGGCGTCCCGGTCGTGTGGGTGAAGCACGACTACAGCCACGACCGGGCGCTCGCGCGCCCGCTCGGCCGGCTCGCGACGCGCGTGGTGACCACCGGCGACGGCGTCGCGGACGCCACGGGGCGCGACGACGTGGTGCTCGTGCCGCCCCCGCGCCCGCCCGACCCGCTCCCGCGCGCCGCGGCGCAGGCGGAGCTGCGGCGGCGGGGCGTCCCCGCGGACGGTGCGCCGGTGCTCGCCATGCTCACCCGCCTCATCCCCTACAAGGGCGTCGACGTCGCGGTACGGGCCCTCGCGCAGCCCGGCGCCGCGGGCTGGCGGCTCGTGGTCATGGGGTCCGAGGACCCCGCCGCCCCCGGCGAGGCCCGCCGCCTGCGCGCGGTCGCCCGCGGCTGCGGGGTGGCCGGGCGCGTGCACCTGCTCGGGCAGGTCCCCGCCGCCGGTCGCCTCCTGCGCGCCGTCGACGCCGTCGCGGTCCTCACCCACCCCGACGGTCGCGGCCCGGGGCGCGAGGGCGCGGGCATGGCGGCGCTCGAGGCGATGGTGGCGGGCACGCCCTTCCTCGCCCTCGACGACGGCGGGCCGGTGGCGCGCCGGGCGGCCGGCGGCTGCGGGGTCCTCGTCGGCCGCGCCGAGCCGGCGGCCGTCGCCGCGGCCCTGGCGGGCCTCGACGCCGCCGCGCGCGAGCGCCTCGGGGCGCGGGGGTCGGCGCTGGTGGCCGACCACCCCCGGGCCGGCTCCTGCGCCGACGACCTGGCCGCCGTGCTCGCCGAGGCGGCGGGCCTGCCGGGCGCCGGCACCGCCGGGGGCCCGCCGCTGAGCGTCGTCACGACCGTCCTCGACGAGGCGGCGTCGGTCGACGCCCTGCTCGACGCCCTGCTGCCCCAGCTGCGCGACGACGACGAGGTGGTCGTCGTCGACGGGGGGTCGCGCGACGCGACGCCGTCCCTGGTGCGGGCGCGGGGTCGCGCGGACCCCCGGGTGCGCCTCGTGGAGGACCCCGGCGCCGGGATCTCCCGCGGGCGCAACACCGGGGTGCGCGCCGCCCGGCACGGCACGGTCGCCTGCACCGACGCGGGCTGCCACCCCGACGCCGGCTGGCTCGACGCCTTCCGGGCGGCGGCCGCGGAGCGGCGGCCGGCCGACCTCATGACGGGCACCTACCGGGCGGCCCACCGGCCCGGCTCCGCCGTGGAGGCGGCGTGGACGGCCGTCGGCTACCCCGACCCCGACGAGGCGCGGCGCGCGGGACCGCTCGTGCGGGCGTACGGGAGGGCCTTCGGGCGCCTCTACGACGCCACGCTCCCGACGGGGCGCTCCATGGCGTTCCGCCGCAGCGCCTGGGCCGCTGCGGGGGGCTTCCCCGAGCACCTGCAGACCGCCGAGGACGTGCTCTTCGGGCGGGCGGTGGTCGCGGCGGGTGGTCGCGCCGTGCTCGTGCGCCGCGCCCTCGTCACCTGGCAGCAGCGCGAGAGCCTGGCGGCCACGCTGCGGATGTACCGCTCCTACGGCCGGGGCGGCGGGCTCGCGGGCTCGCCCCTCCTCGTCGGCCGGGACGCGGCGCGGGCCCTCGCGTACGTGGCCGGCCCGCTGGCCCTGGCGCGCGGCGGCCCGGCCGTGCGCACCGCCGTGGTCGCCGGCGCGGCGGCCTACGCCTCGCTGCCCCTGGTGCGCGTGCGCCGGCACCGCCTCGGCGCCCGGGCCGCCGCCCTCGTGCCGGTGGTCGCGGGCCTGCGCGACCTCGCCAAGGCGGTCGGGTGCGCACAGGGGCTCGCACGGCGCGCCCGGTCCCGCGCCCGGGGTGCGGACGCGCGGTGAGCAGCGGGCCGGGAGGGGCGGGGCGCACCCCCGCCGCCGCAGGAGCCGCGGCGGTGGCCCTCGCGGCCGTCGGCGTGCTCGCCGGGGCCGTGCTCGGGCTCCTCGGCGGCACCGCCGGCGCGGGCGCGGTCCTGGCCCTGCCCCTGGCCGGTGCCGCGGCGGCGCTGGCGCTGCGCGACCCGCGCTGGGCCGTGGCCGGGACCCTGGCAGCGGCTCCCTGGGGCCTCGTCGAGCTCGCGGCCGGGGTGCAGGTGGTGCAGGTCCTGGGCGTGCTGACCCTCGGGGCGGTCGTGCTGGGGCGCCGTCCCGCGGCGCCCGCCCGGGCGCTGCCCGCTGAGCTGCTGTGGGCCGGCGCCCTCGTCACCTGGGCGCTGGTGACCACGCTGCCGTCCTCGACCTTCCAGCGCTCGCTGCGCGTGGACGCCAACCTGCTCGTCGGCCTGGCGCTGTGCGCCTGCGTGGTCGCCGTGTGCCGACGCGGGCCGGACCTCCGGCTGCTGCTGAGCGCCTGGTGCGCCGGCTCCCTCGTGGTCTGCCTGCCCGCGCTGCAGGGCGCCGGCGGCCTCAGCAGCAGGTACGGCGGCGCGCTGGTCGAGGGCCGCGCGACCGGCGCGTTCGTGCAGCCGAACGAGTTCGGCACCTACTGCATGACGACGGTCTTCGTCGCCCTCGCGCTCCTGCTCGCCGGGGGCCGCCGGGTGCAGCGCGGCCTGGCCGCGGCCGCCCTGGTCGCGGGCCTGCTGGGGCTCGCGCTCTCGCTCTCGCGCGGTGCGTGGCTCGGCACCGCGGCCGGCCTGGTGGCCCTGCTGGTGCTCCGCCCCGCGCTCGCGGGGCCGGCCCTGCGCGCCGCGGCCGCGGGCGCGGCCGCCCTCGCGCTGCTGCTCGCCCTCACCCCGCTCGGCGGGGCGGCCGCCGTCGTCGGGCAGCGCCTGACGAGCGTCGCCGACCCGGCCGGCAACCCGGACGACCACCGCGACCTGGTGTTCCGCGAGGCCGCGCGGCTCGTCGCGGAGTCCCCCGTGACCGGTCACGGACCGGGCTCGTTCAAGGTGGAGGCCGAGGAGGCGGACTCCCTCGTCGCCGCCTACCACCGCCTCCACGCCCACCAGGTCCCCTTGCACGTCGCCGCGGAGACGGGCCTGGTCGGCCTCGCCCTGCTGCTGGGCCTGACCGCGGCGACCGGCGCGGCCGTCGTGGCCGCCGCCCGCTCGCCGGCGCCCTCCGCCGCGTCAGGGCCGGTCGCGGCCCTCGGCGGGGGGCTCGTCGCGGTCGCGGGCCAGGGCCTGGTCGACGTCACCTTCCAGAACCCCCTCGTCATGGCGCTCGTCTGGGCGCTGCTCGGTCTCGCGTCCGCCGCGGCCGGCACCGCCCGCGCGACCCTCCCGCCAGCGCGGGTCCCCGGAACGTCGCCGCTCGCCCCGCACGTCCCCGGGGCCGCGCCGTGAGCACGGCGCAGCACCGGCCGCCCCCGGTGCCGGCGGCCGCCGGCCTGGCGAGGGGCAGCGCCCTCGGCATGGCCGGCGCGGTGGCCAACGGGCTCCTCGCGTTCGCGCTGACCGTGGTCGTCGGCCGGGCGCTCGGGCCCGCGGGCGCCGGCGTCTTCTTCGCCGCGGCCGCCCTGTTCACCATCGCGAGCAACACCCTCGAGCTCGGCGCCGACACCGGGCTGGTGCGGGCACTGGCGGCGGCACGGGCGACGGGTCGGCTCGAGGACCTGCGCCCGACCGTCCGTGCGGCCGTCCTCCCGGTGCTCGCCGCGTCCGTGCTCTGCTCCGCCGGCGTCGCCGCCGCGGCCCCCTGGCTGGCCCGGACCTTCCTGCCCGGTGCGGGACCGGGCGGCGCTGCCGACCTCCTCCGGGTGCTCGCCGCCGCGCTGCCCTTCGGCGCGCTCACCGCGGTGGCGCTGGGGGGCGTGCGAGGCCTGGGGCGGGTCGCTCCGGTCGTCCTCGTCGAGAACGTCGGGAAACCGTTCTCACGCGTGGTCCTGGCCGCTCTCGTGGCGCTCGCGGGCGGCTCGGCCCTCATGATGGCGGCCGCCTGGGTGCTGCCCGTCCTCGCCGGCGCGGTCGTCGCCGGGGTGCAGCTCGCGCGCCTCCTGCCCGCCCGGCGGCCCGGTGCCGCCACGGGCGCGCTGCCACCGCGCGCGCTCGCCGCGCCCTTCTGGCGCTTCAGCGCGCCGCGGGCCGTCGCCGCCACCGTCGAGGTGCTGTCGGCCACCGTGGGGCTGCTCCTCGTGAGCGCGCTCGCCGGCTCGGCGGACGCAGGGGTGTACGCCGCCGCCGCGCGCTACGTCGTCGCGGGGTCGCTCGTCCTCACGGCGGTACGGCTCGTCGCGGCCCCCGCCGTGGCCCAGGCCATGGCGCAGCGCGACCGCCACGCGGCGTCGGACCTGCACCTGACGTCGACGGTGTGGGTGGTGCTCGCGTCGTGGCCGCCGTTCGTCCTGGCCCTCGCTTTCCCGGCTCCGCTGCTGAGCGCCTTCGGGCCGGGGTTCGAGGACGGCGCGACCGCCCTGGCCCTCCTGGCGGCGGGGATGCTCGTCAGCCTCGCCGCCGGCAACGTGCAGACGGTGCAGCTGATGAGTGGTGGCAGCGGGGTGAACCTGGCCGTCGTGCTCGGCTCGCTCGCGGTCAACGCGGGGCTCTGCCTCCTGCTCGTGCCCGCCCACGGCGTCACCGGCGCCGCCGCCGCCTGGGCTGTCTGCCTCGTGCTGGAGAACCTCCTGACCGCCGCGGACGTGCGCCTGCGCGCGGGCGTCAGCGTCGTCGGCCAGCCCGTCCTCCTCGCCGCCGCCGTCGCAGGGGCCGCCTACGGGGGCGGGGCCCTGGCGGCGCGCACGGTCCTCGGCGACGGCGCCGTGGGCCTGCTCTGCGCCGCGGCGTCCGGCACGCTCGCGTACGCCCTCCTGCTCCTGCTCGCGCGGGACCGCCTCGGGCTGCCTGCCCTCGTCGCGGCCCTGCGCGGGACGACCACCGCACCCACGACCTGAGGGAGTCACGATGGCCCAGCACGTGGAGGTCCCCGACCGGCTGCGCACGCTCAAGCGCAGGGTCCCGGCCCCGGCCAAGGCGGCGGCCCGCCGGGCGCTGCGCACCGCCGGGGTCGCGACGGCCGGCAGGCGGGTACCCCCGGACTTCCTGCTCGTCGGGACCAAGCGCGGGGGCACCACCTCGCTGTGGAACTACCTGGTCGCGCACCCCGGGGTGCTGCCGATGTTCCCCGCGGCGCAGCAGATCAAGAGCCCCCACTACTTCGACATCCACTACGGGCGGGGCCGGGACTGGTACCTCTCGCACTTCCCCACCGCGGGGCAGCGCGAGCGGGCGCGACGGCGCACCGGGGCACCCGTGCGCACCGGGGAGGCCAGCCCCTACTACGTCTTCCACCCGCTCGCGCGGGAGCGCATCGTGCGGGACCTGCCCGACGTGCGCGTCCTCGTCACGCTGCGCAACCCGGTGGACCGGGCCTACTCGCACTACAACGAGCGCGTGGGGGGCGGCACGGAGCCGCTGCGCACGTTCGAGGAGGCGATCGAGGCGGAGCCCGAGCGGCTGCGCGGCGAGGAGGAGCGCATCCGCCGGTCGCCCGGCTACTACAGCCACCACCACGACAACTCGTCGTACCTCGCCAGGGGGCGCTACGTCGAGCACCTGGCGCCCTGGCTGCGCGACCTCCCCCCCGATCGCCTCCTGGTCCTCGTGGCCGAGGACCTCTACGCGGACCCCGACCGCACCTTCCGGCAGGTCTGCGCGTTCCTGGGGCTCGCGGGCTGGACGCCCCCCTCCTTCCCGCGCCACAACCACCTGCCGGCGCGCGGCATGGCCCCGGCGACCCGCGCGCGGCTCGTCGAGCACTTCCGCGGGCCCAACGCCGAACTGGCCCGGGTGCTCGGGCGCGACCTGCCCTGGGACCGCTGACACGCCAGAGGGGCGGCGGTCCGGGGACCGCCGCCCCCCGGGCGGCTCGTCGGTGCGCGGGCGTCAGCGCCGCGCCACGAGCGCGGTGAAGAGCGGGCGCGGGGTGAGGTCGCGCCGCAGGATGCCGTAGCCGTCCTGGTGGGCGTCCCCGGTCTGCTTCTGCCGCTCCGCGTAGACGAACGCGCGCTGCACCTGCGGCCAGCGGGCGAAGATGTCGAAGGCCCGGACGGTGTAGTCCGCCTGCTGCTGCTCCGTCACGCCCAGGGCCCACGAGGGGGCGCCGGCGGCGTTCGGGTGGACCGACCAGCCGAACTCGGTGACCCACACGGGCTTCGCGCCGTCGCCGTTGGCCCGCATGAGGTCGAGCAGGGCCGGCATGTGCAGGATGCGCCAGGTGCCGATGTCCGGCGCGTCCGGGGCCTCGTTCGACGCCCCCTGGTAGGTGTGCACGCCCATGACGTCGAACGCGCCCTTGGCGCCCGCCGCGTAGGCGAGGCTGTAGAAGTCGTCGACCGGAGCGGCGCCGGGGCGCACCGCGACGCGGTCGGCCCCCGAGAAGACGACCTGCATGCCGGGTGCCGCCGCCTTGATGGCGCCGTGGGCGGCCTTCAGCACGGCGACGTACTTCGCCGGGTCGACGACCTGCACGAAGTCCTTGAGGTTGGGCTCGTTCCACACCTCGATCGCCGAGACGGACGTCGCGTAGCGCGCGGCGAGCCAGCCCGCCACCGGGCGGATGCGCGCGGGGTCGGCAGGCAGGACGCGCGCGGTGGACGCGTACGCGGTCGGCCGCGCCCACGCCGGGCTGCGGTCGAGCGTGAGCAGGACCTCCAGGCCCCGGGCACGGGCGCCGGCGACGCAGCCGTCGAGCAGCTTCACGTACCAGTTCGCAGGGTCGGGCAGCGCGGTCGCCGTGGGCTGCAGGCCGTCCCAGCCCACGTCGATGCGGACCGTGCGCACCCCGGCCTCGACCAGCTTGTCGAGGACGGCGGCGCGCTGCGCGTCGAAGGCGTACGTGCCGTAGCCGCTGGCGCCGGACCACATGCAGTGGAACTGCGAGCCCACGCCGACCGGGGGCTCCACGGGGCGGAGCAGCTCCACCTCGAGGGCGGCGAGCATCGCGTTGTCCACACGGGCGGTGAACCCGAGGTCGAGGACGCCGTCCAGCACCTGCAGGTCCTTGCTCACGGTGTGAGCGGTGTTCGCGCCGGCGACGCGGTACACGTCCAGGTCGGTGACGACCGGGGCACCTTCGCCCGTGACGCTGAAGACCCTCTTCCCCGCGCTGCGGAACGCGGTTTCCGCAACGTGCAGGGTGACGCGGTAGACGCCCCGACGGGCCACCGGCACCGCGTAGCGCTGCATGCCCCAGCGGACCGACTGGTACAGGGCGTCGTCGGTGGTCCCGGCGATCGCGGCGCTGGTCCGCGCGACGGCGCCGCCCGTCGCACCGGCGTCGGCGGACCAGGCGCGGGCGTCGGCGCCCGCCGTCGACGACGACCCGCCGGCGTCGATGCGCACCGTCGTCGCGGTGGTCGTGGTGGTCGTGGTCGTCGCGGTGGCCGCGGTCGTCGCGGTGGCCGAGGCGCCGGCGGCGAGCGGGGGCAGGGCGGGGACGAGGGCCCCGGCGAGCAGGGCGGCGCCCGTCAGGGCGCGCAGGGTCCGGGACACGGGTCGATGCACGAGATCGGCCTCTCGGGGTGGGGGGTGCGGCAGGGGAGGACGGGGCGCCTGCCGGGCGCCGGGCGCCGCGGGCGGCGCGCCACCGTCACGTGGGACAGGCATCGACCCGTGCGGACGGCCCCCTCGATAGGCCGTACGGGTGAACTCGCGACGGGCCGTGCCGGTTTGACACCAGCCATGCCGTCCTGGTTCGGTCCCGTGCGCGCCATCCCGCGACCCCACGGTCGCGGGCACCCCCTGTTGGCCGCACCCCTGGAGAGACGTGAGCCCCACCCTGCCCCGACCCCGTGCCGTGCTCCTCGCACTGGCCCTGCTGCTCGTCGTCGGCCTCGTGCCGGCCGCCACCGCGAGCGCCCCGCCCTCGGCTGCCGCCGCGGCCGCCGCCCCGCCCCGGGTCGCCCTGGGCGCGCAGTTCCACGGCCTCTGGGCCGACTGGACCGACGCCCAGCGCGCCAAGGCCCTCGACACCCTCCGCGCCAACGGCGTGACCTCGGTCCGCATCGACGTGGGCTGGGGCATGATCGAGCCCCGGCGCGGCCAGTACGACTACGGCTGGGGCGTCCCGCAGGTCGACAAGGTCCTGCGCATGGCCCGAGAGCGCGGCCTCCGCGTCCTGGCGACGCTCTGGCTGACCCCCTCCTGGGCCAACGGCGGGAGGGGCGACAAGGTCCTGCCCACCGACGTGGCGGACTACGGGCGCGTCGCGCGCTTCGCAGCGTCCCGGTGGAAGGACGTCGAGGCGTGGCAGGTCTGGAACGAGCCGAACTCGGCCGCCTTCCTGAGCCCGCCGGACCCGACGGCGTACACCCGCCTGCTGAAGGCGGCCTATCCGCAGATCAAGGCGGGCAACCCGGCCGCCCGCGTGGTCTTCGGCGGCACGGAGTACGTCGACACCGCGTGGATCGACCGCGCGTACCAGGCCGGCGCGCGCTCGGCCTTCGACGTCATGGCCGTCCACCCCTACCAGGGGGACAGCAGCGCCGCCCCGGAGCACCCGACCGACGGCAACAAGTGGTGGCTCGACCAGACCCGGGTCCTGCTCGACGTCATGCGCAAGCACGGTGACGGCGCCAAGCACGTCTGGTTCACCGAGATGGGGTGGTCGGCGCACGCCAACACCAGCAGCACGCCCGTCTGGGCGCGCGGGGTGAGCGAGGCCGTGCAGGCCGACTACCTCGTCCGCAGCGTCCGGTACGCCAGTGCGCAGTTCCCGCAGGTGACGCGGGCGTACTGGTACAACTCCCGGGACAAGGCGACGGGCGACCTGCACCAGGACCGCTTCGGCCTGATGCGGCGGGACCTGACGGCGAAGCCCGCGCTGCGCGCTGCCGGCTGCGCCTACCTCGGCCGCTGCTGAGCGGACCCCTCCGGGGCTCGGGGCCGGTGGCGACCGCCACCGGCCCCGAGCTGCGTCAGCGCCTCGTCAGCCGACCCGCAGCCACACCTCGTCGAGCGCCCCGTGGAACTGGTCCCCGCTGCTCGAGACGCCCTTGCCGCCGACGGCGACGGCGGCGCCCGGGCGCACGTCCACCGCCGGCGCCGCCTGGCGCGCGGCCACGGCGCCGTCGACCACGAGCTCGACGGCGGTGGCGGTGCGGCGGCACTCGAGCTCGTGCCACCGCCCGTCGGCGATGCTGCGGGGGGCCGCGACCACGGCGCGGCGCAGGTCGCCGTCGTGCTGCCCGGCGACGACGCACCCGGGCCGGCCGTCGTCGACCTGCAGCTTCCACTGCCCGCGGTCGCCCCAGAGGCCCTTCTGGACGACGTTGGCGCCGTGGGTCACCGCGGCGGCCGGCAGGCGCAGCCGCGCGCCGTAGGCGAAGGGACGGGTGCGCGGCACCAGCACGGCAGCGTCCGGCACCTTGACGACGGCCGCGGGGCAGGCGGCGCCGGAGCACGCGGCGGGGAACTGCAGGGCCCGTGAGCCCGTCAGCGCGCCGACGACGGAGCGCAGGGCGCCCCCGCGCGCGAGCCGCACCCGCCCGTCGTTGCCCCGCCCGGTCACGTCCGTGACCCGGTCGCTGGGGAGCAGGCCGCCGAGCAGGGACTGGTCGAAGTCGAGCGCCCAGGTGGCGCCGGCGGGGACGGCGGCGGCAGGGGCGGCCGGGACGGCCGCGAGCGGAGTGGCCAGCCCCGCGGCGAGGGCCGCGGCGGCGAGCGCGCGGCGGCCGCGGCGGGAGGGGCTTGCGGGCGTGCGGGCGTGCGTCACGGCGCTCCTCGGGACGTGCGCGGTGGTGCGCCGGCGGCGGAGGGGGACCGTCGACGGTGGGGGTCGGGCCGGATGCTGCCAGTGACCTGGTGACCCACGCAACAGTCGGTCGCCGGGGGGCTGGGCCCGTCCCCGACCCGCGCGGCGCCGCCGGCGGGGAGGTCCCCCGCCCTCGCACCCCGGCCGCGCCCCGCGGCCCCGGGGTAGGGTGCCGCGCGGACGACGGCGTCCGGCACCGCACGCTGCCCCGACCCCGCTGCCCCGACCCCGCTGCCGAGGAGCCCCCCGTGACCGCTGTGGACTCCCCCCTCGAGCCGACCGCGACCGCGCCCGCCGCGCCCGGTCAGGCCGACGCCCACGCGGCCCTGCGCGCCGACATCCGCCGCCTCGGCCGGCTGCTCGGCGAGACGCTGGTGCGCCAGGAGGGCCAGGAGCTCTTCGACCTCGTCGAGCGGGTGCGCGCCCTGGTGCGCGAGGACAGCGAGGCCGCCGCGGCGCTGCTCGACGGCCTCGACACCGCGACGGCCGCGCGGCTCGTGCGCGCCTTCTCGACCTACTTCCAGCTCGCCAACGTCACCGAGCAGGTCCACCGCGGCCGCGAGCTGGCCCGCCAGCGCCGCGAGCAGGGCGGCTGGCTCGAGCAGGCCGCCGGCGAGATCGCCGCGGCCGGCCTCGGCGAGGACGCGCGCCGGGGCATCGCCGGGCTGGAGGTGCGCCCGGTCTTCACCGCGCACCCCACGGAGGCGGCGCGGCGCACCGTCCTCGGCAAGCTGCGCGACGTCGCCGACCTGCTCGACGCCCCGCCGTCGCCCCGCGTCGACCGCCGCCTCGCCGAGACGATCGACTCGCTGTGGCAGACCGACGAGCTGCGCGTGGGCAAGCCCGACGTCATGGACGAGGCGCGCAACGCCCTCTACTACTTCGACCAGCTCTACCGCGACACCGTCCCCGACGTCGTCGAGGAGCTGCACGAGCAGCTGCGCGCGGTCGGCCTCGGCGACGCCGTGGGGCCGCGGCCGCTGACGTTCGGCACCTGGATCGGCGGCGACCGCGACGGCAACCCGTTCGTGACGCCGGCCGTGACGGCCGAGGTCCTGCGCCTGCAGCACGACCACGCCCTGCGCGACGCCGCCGAGCTCGTCGACCAGCTGCGCGCCGAGCTCTCCACCTCCAGCCGCATCGCCGGTGCCAGCCGCGAGCTCCTCGAGAGCGTCGAGGCGGACCTCGCGGCGCTGCCCGGGATCGAGCCGCGCTACCGGCGGCTCAACGTGGAGGAGCCGTACCGGCTCAAGGCCACCTGCATCCGGGAGAAGATCGCCGAGACCCGCCGGCGCCTCGCCGCCGGGGGGCCGCACCGCCCGGGGCAGGACTACGCCTCGACGCAGGAGCTGCTCGACGACCTGCTCGTCATGCGCGACAGCCTGCTGGCCCACCGCGGCGAGCTCATGGCGCGCGGCTGCCTCGACCGCGCGGTGCGCACGGTGGGCGCGTTCGGCCTGCACCTGGCCACGATGGACGTGCGCGAGCACTCCGACGCCCACCACCAGGCCCTCGGCCAGCTCGTCGACCGCCTCGGCGAGCTCGACCGCCCGTACGCCGACCTGTCCCGCCCCGAGCGCCTCGCGCTGCTGCGCCGCGAGCTCGCCGGCCGCCGCCCGCTCGCCCCGGTGCCGCCGCCGCTCGACGAGGCCGGCGCCAAGACCGTCGCCGTCTTCGCGACCATCCGCGAGAGCCTCGAGCGCTACGGCGACGCGGCCGTGGAGTCGTACATCATCTCGATGACCCACGGCGCGGACGACGTGCTCGCCGCCGTGCTGCTCGCCCGCGAGGCGGGGCTCGTCGACCTGCCCGGCGGGGTGGCCCGCGTCGGCTTCGTGCCGCTGCTGGAGACCGTCGCCGAGCTGCGCGCGGCCGACACCATCGTCGGCGAGCTGCTGGAGGACCCCTCGTACCGCCGGCTCGTCGCGCTGCGCGGCGACGTGCAGGAGGTCATGCTCGGCTACTCGGACTCGACCAAGGACGCGGGCCTGGCGACCTCGCAGTGGGAGATCCACCGCGCCCAGCGCCGCCTGCGCGACGTCACGCGGCGCCACGGCGTGCGGCTGCGGCTCTTCCACGGCCGCGGCGGCACCGTGGGCCGCGGCGGCGGGCCCACGTACGACGCGATCCTCGCCCAGCCGAACGGCACGCTCGACGGCGAGATCAAGGTGACCGAGCAGGGCGAGGTCATCAGCGACAAGTACATGCTGCCGGCGCTCGCCCGCGAGAACCTCGAGCTCACCGTGGCGGCGAGCCTGCGCGCGACCGTGCTGCACCAGCAGCCGCGCTCGAGCGCCGAGCAGCTCGCCCGCTGGGACGCCGTCATGGACGTGCTGTCCGACGCGGCCTTCGCGACGCACCGCGCGCTCGTCGACGACCCGGACCTGCCGGCGTACTTCGGCCAGTCGACGCCCGTCGAGCAGCTCGGCGACCTGCACCTCGGCTCGCGCCCGTCGCGCCGCCCCGACACCGGCAAGGGCCTGGAGGGCCTGCGCGCGATCCCGTGGGTCTTCGGCTGGACGCAGTCGCGCCAGGTGCTCCCCGGCTGGTACGGCGTCGGCGCCGGCCTGGCCGCCGCGCGCGAGGCGGGCCACGGCGAGGCGCTGCTCGAGATGCACCGCGAGTGGCACTTCTTCCGCAACTTCCTGTCCAACGTCTCCATGACGCTGGCCAAGACGGACCTCGGGGTGGCGCGGCACTACGTCGAGCAGCTCGTCGAGCCGCGGCTGCGCCGCTTCCTGCCGACCATCGAGGACGAGTACGCCCGCACCGTCCGCGAGGTCCTCGCCATCACGGGCGAGCGCGAGCTGCTCGGCGCCAACCCGGTGCTCGCGCAGACGCTGCAGGTGCGCGACAGCTACCTCGCGCCGATCTCGTACCTGCAGGTGTCGCTGCTGCGGCGGGTGCGCGCCGCCGACCGGCCCGACGACGAGCTGCGCCGCGCGCTGCTGCTCACCGTCAACGGCGTGGCCGCGGGGCTGCGCAACACCGGCTGAGCCGGCCGCCGCGCAGCCCCCGCGGCGCGGCGGGGCTCAGCGCAGCAGCTGGCGCAGGTTCCAGCTGCGGTCGGCGTCGACCACGACCGCCGGCCCCGTCACCCGACCCGCGGCGAAGGGCGCCGCGCGCAGGGCGCCGTCCGCGCTGGAGCCCCACAGCAGGCGCCCGCCGGCGACGAGCAGCCCGGCGGCGCGCGTCATGTCCGGCGCGCCCTCGGCCACGAACGTCTGGGCGCCGACGACGTGCCCGAGCGGGGTGAAGTACCGGTAGAACAGCCGCGCGTCGCCCGGCACCGTGTAGTAGAGGCGGTGCGTCGCCGGGTCGAAGGACGCCCCGCTCAGCTTCTCCAGGGGGAACGGGATCTTCGCCGGCTTCGACGGGACGTCGAGGTCGGTGCGCAGGTCCACCTCGTGCGCCGGCCCGACCCGCCCGGTCGCGCGGTCGAAGGAGCGGGCGTACATCCGCCCGCTCGTGTGGCCGTAGTAGAGGGTGCCGCCGACGAGGAAGGCGCCGCGCACCTGCGTCCAGGCCAGGCCCTCCCCCGGGACGGCGCTCGCCGCGCCCGCCGGGCGCCCGTCGGCCCCGAGCGCCCGCCGCTGCAGCGCGCCCGTCGAGGTCACGCGGAGCACGTCCCCGGGCAGCGTCGACGCGGGCGTGGCCGGCACCGTCGTCCCGCCGGCCAGCGGCAGGTACGCGATGCGCGAGCGGGTCTGCCACGGCTGGCCGATCCGGGTGGTGTCGCTGCCGACCCACAGGCCGGTGCGGGTCGCGTGCAGGGCCTCGGCGCCGACGCCGCGCGCGCGGCCCGGGTCCCACGGCAGGGGCAGGCCGTTGAGCGGGTCCAGCGCGGCCAGGCCCTCACGGGGGATGGCGCCGGGACCCGCCTGCCCGCCCTGGAACGGGTTGTCGAACCACCGGAAGTGCCCGCCGACGTACACCGCCGCGCCGGTGGCCGAGACGCCGTACACGGTGTCGCCGCCGGTGTAGGCGACCCAGGTCGGCTGCTGCCCGCCCCGGGTCGCCCGCCCCTCCCAGCGCGACACCGTGTCGCACAGGGTGCCGGCGCGGGCCCCGCCGCCGAAGGCGCCGCTCGTCGTGACGACGAAGTACGACCCGTCGGGGGCGAAGTCGACGTCGCGCACCCACGCGTCGTGGTCGACCGAGCAGCCGGGGTTGAGGGCGTGCGAGAACCGCAGCGTCCCCCAGCTCGAGAGCGCGGCCGCGCCCGTGGCGGGCAGCTCGAGCACCGCGACCTGCTCGCGCGGCGCGCCCGCCACCTCGACGAAGTTGCCGACCGCCACCAGGCGCCGCCCGTCGGGAGCGACGTCCATGCGGATGATGCCGCTGCCGCCGCCGTTGTAGGTGCCCTCGAAGGGGACGGCGACCTCCGGCAGCACGGCGCCGGTGGTGGCGCTGACCGCCGCCAGGCCCTTGCGGACGTGCGCGCCGACGGTCGTGAACTTGCCGCCGAGGTAGACCCGGTCGCCGCGCACCACGACCTCGTTGACCTGCGAGCCGGGCACGGCCGGCTGGCCCGGCGCGAGGTGGCCGGCGAGCGTCAGCTTCGCGACCCGCCGCTGGGTGGTGCGCCCGTCGACCCCGCCGAAGCTGCCGCCCACGAACAGGTGGGTCCCGTCGGTGTCGATCGACTTGAGGGGGCCGGTCAGGCGGGCGTCGAACGAGGTGTCGATCCGCCCGGTCTCGGCGTCGAAGGCCACGAGGCCGCGCCGTGCGAGGTCCGGACCGTCGAGCGCCTGGCGGACCCTGGTGAAGGTGCCCGCGGCGTAGACCGTGCGCCCCACCTGCACGACGGACATCACCGCGCCGTCCATGACGTGCGGGGTGACGTCCACCGGGTCCACCGTCACCACGGAGCGCCCGTGGCTCGGTCCCGCCGCGGCCGCGGGGCCGGCCGTCGTGCCGGTGGTGCCCGCGAGGAGCGCGGCGAGCGCCGCCGCCCCCGCGGCCGCCCGCCGGCGGCGCCCGGCGCGCCCGCCCCGGACCTGCACGTCGACCTGCACGTCGTCCCCCTGTCCTCGCCCGTACCCGTGCTCGTCGTCCCCGGGCCGCGCCACGTTACGCCCGGATGACCCTCCGGTGTCCCGCTTCACCCGACCGGGTGCCGCCCTGCTCACGACGCCCGCGGCGGCAGCACGACAGGCCGCGGGCGTTGGAGGGCGTCGTGCCCGGCGACGGTGCAGGAGAGCCGGCCGTCGGCGTAGGCCGTGCCGGTCACCGCTGCAGCTCCTGGGCGGGCGCGCCGAGCCAGCGGCACGGGCTGGGCAGGGCCCGTGCGCTCGCCGCCGAGGGCGCGCCGCGACAGCGTGCCGTCGGCCCCGCCGGTCCACAGCACCCCGTCGAGGAGGAACGCGCCGCGCGCGTCGTGCCAGGCGGCCTGCCCGGACGCGGCGAGGACCTCCGCGCCGGCGCGACCCGCCCGTCCACGGCCACGTCGAAGACCCGCCGGCCCACGGCCGCCGTCGCGCTCGAGCGGTTCGAGGAGGTCGGGCGCAGCGTCGCCGCCCGCCCGCCCGGCCGGGACCGGGAGGCGGTGCGCGAGCGGTCGGCCGGTCGGGGACGGGGTGACCCGGGTGGCCGGTCCCGATGACGCAGCGTCACAGGAGCGCGGCCCCCGGATCGACGCAGCGTGCTCGTACCGCGACCGCGCGGCAGCGCCGCGGCGGCTGGGGGTGCTCCGTCCGGGTCGTCGCGCCCCCCGATCCCCACCGGCGCGACAGGGGTGCGTGGCACACTCGCCGCCGTGACTGCCGCAGGAGCGCGACCGGCGGGCGGGGGCGGCGGGACCGACCTCACCGACCTGCCGGTGGCCGTACCCGACCCCGCCGGGCTCGCCGACGTCGAGCTGCTCCTCTCCGGCGCCCTCGCGCCGCTCACGGGGCCGCTCGACGCCGCGGCGCGGGCCGCGGTCGAGGCGGGCGGAGCGCTGCCGGACGGCACGCCCTGGCCCGTGGCGCTCGCGCTCGAGCTGCCCGAGGCCGAGGCCGAGGCCGCCCGGGCCGCCGGCGCCGTGGTCCTCGCCGACACCGAGTCCGTGCCGGTCGCGCTGCTGCGCGTCGCCGAGGCCGCGCCCGGGCGGCGCCCGGGCCGGCTCGCCCTGGCCGGCGGCCTCACGGCGCTGGGCCGGCGCAGCGAGGGCCCGTTCGCCGCGCTGCACCGCTCCCCCGGCGCGGTGCGCGCCGGCCTGCCCGAGGGGCCCGTGCTCGCCGCGCTCGTGGACCGCCCGCCGCTCGCGGCCGACGTGGCGGCGCTGCGGGCCGCCGTCGCCCCGGGCGGCCCGGCCGCCGGCGCGCACCTGCTCCTGCTCGTGCGCACCGCGGACGCCGGCCCCGACGGGCTGCCCGCGGACGTGCTCGTGCGCACCGTGCTCGCGGCGCTGCCGGACCTGCCGGCCGCGACCGTCGTCACCGTGCCGCTCGCGCACCGCACCGGCCCCGCGGGCCCGGCCGAGGACCTCGCGCTCGGCGCGCAGGTGGCCGCCGCCCACGGCGCGACCCACCTGCTCGGGGGCGCGGGCGCGGCCGGGAGCCCGCTGGCGGCCGTACCCGCCCCCAGCGGCGCCCCCGGCCCGGCGCAGCTGCGCGCCGCCCTGGACGCGGGGGCCCTCGGCGCCGCCGACGCGACCCCCGGGGTCGCGCGCGAGCTGGCGCGCTGGCGGCCGCCGCCGCCGCGCCGTGGCGTCGTCGTGCTGCTCAGCGGCCTCTCCGGCTCCGGCAAGTCCACGGTCGCGCGCCGGGTCGCCGAGCGGCTCGTCGAGGGCTCGGACCGCCGGGTGTCGCTGCTCGACGGCGACGAGGTGCGCCACGTGCTCTCCAGCGGGCTCGGGTTCTCCAAGGCCGACCGCGACACCAACGTGCGGCGCATCGGCTGGGTCGCCGCGGAGGTGGCCCGCCACGGGGGGATCGCCCTGTGCGCGCCGATCGCGCCCTACGCGTCCGTGCGCGCCGAGGTCCGGGCGATGGCCGAGGCCGTCGGCGACTTCGTCCTGGTGCACGTCGCGACGCCGCTCGAGGTCTGCGAGGCCCGCGACCGCAAGGGCCTCTACGCCAAGGCGCGCGCCGGCCTCATCCCGGCGTTCACCGGCGTCTCCGACCCGTACGAGGCCCCCGAGGACGCCGAGCTCGTCCTCGACACCTCCCAGGGCCCGGTCGACGACGCCGCCGGCGCCGTGCTCGCCCTGCTCGAGGGCCGCGGCTACCTCGCCACCCCGGAGGACTGACGTGGACCTCGGCCTCGCCGTCGCGGGCCTCTTCATCGGCGCCGTCGTCGGCCTCACCGGCATGGGCGGGGGCGCGCTGATGACGCCCGTGCTCGTGCTCTTCTTCGGCGTGCCCCCGCTCGCCGCGGTGTCCAGCGACCTCGTCGTGTCCGCCGTGATGAAGCCCGTCGGCGGGCTGGTGCACCTGCGCAACGGGACCGTGAACCTCGGCCTGGTCAAGCTGCTCATGCTCGGCTCGGTGCCCAGCGCGTTCGCCGGCGTCCTCGTCATCAAGGCCCTGGGCGACGACGAGACGGTGCAGGAGGTCGTCAAGGTCGCGCTCGGCGTCGCCCTGCTCATCGCCACCGCCTCGCTCGTCGGCAAGGCCTGGCTGGGCATGCGCGACCGGGCGCGCCGGCACCGCGAGGGCCTGCCCCCCGAGGGCTCGGCCACCGGGCGCCCCGACGTCGTGCTGCGCCCCGTGCCCACGGTGCTCGTCGGGGTCCTCGGCGGCCTCATCGTCGGCATGACCTCGGTGGGGTCCGGCTCGCTGATCATCATCGCCCTGCTCGCGCTCTACCCGGCGCTGCACGCCAGCCAGCTCGTCGGCACCGACCTCGTGCAGGCCGTGCCGCTGGTGGCGTCCGCGGCGGTCGGGCACATGCTCTTCGGCGACTTCCAGCTCGACGTCACCACGTCGCTGCTCGTCGGCGCCCTGCCCGGGGTGTACGTCGGGGCCCGGTTCTCCTCGCGCGCCAACGGCGGGCTCGTGCGCCGCGCGCTGACCCTCGTGCTGCTCGCGTCGGGCCTCAAGCTCGTCGGGGTGCCGAACGTGGCGCTCGGCTGGTGCCTGCTCGCGGTGTGCGTCGCCGGGCCCCTCGCCTGGGCCTGGGCGCGCCGGCGGGCCGGCCTGCCGGCGACGGGGCGGCGCGAGCGCGCAGCGCGCGCCGGCCGGGACGGCCGGGACGGCGGGGACGGGGCCGGGGGCCCGCGCGCCGCGGGCGACGCGGCGGACCGCAGCGGGAGCACGGCGCGCTGACGCCCGCGCGCGGGTAGCGTGGCGGGGCGCGCGGCGCCCGGCTGGGCGAACGGCGAGCACGCACGGCACGCGACGGACGCGGCACGGGCACGGCACGGGCACGGCACGGCACGGGCACGGCACGGCACGGGCACGGGACGGCCCGAGGACGAGGAGGCGCAGGGGTGGGCGCGGAGGGCGGGGCGGCGGGGCCCGACCGCCGGGCGGTCCTGGCCCTGCTGGGCCTCGGCGCGCTCGGCGCCCCGCTGCTCGCGGCGTGCGGCGGCGACGACGACCGGGACGACGACCGGGACGACGACCGCGACGACGACCGCGACGACGACCGCGACGACGCCGGCCGCTGGCCGGGGCACCGCCCCGGGCGCGTCTACCTCGGCATGGCCGTCGGCGGCGACCTCGAGGGGTCCCTGGCCGCCACCGGGCCGTTCGGCGTGCGGCGCTCGTTCTTCCCCTGGGACGGCCTCGACGACGAGGAGGCCGTGGTGCGCGAGGACCACGCGGCCGACCGCCTGCCGTGGGTGTCCTTCAAGCCGCCCGGCGGCGGGCCCGGCAGCTGGGCCGCCGTGGCCTCCGGCGCGCACGACGACGACCTGCGCGAGCGGGCGCGGCGCTACGACGCGCTGGACCGCCCCGTCGTCGTGACCTTCCACCACGAGCCGCACAACGACGAGGAGGGGACGCCGGAGGAGTTCGCGGCCGCCTGGTCGCGGGTCCACGACGTCATGCACGACGAGACGGGGCTGCGCGGCGTCGCGAGCGTGCCGATCCTCGGCGAGTGGGAGTTCAACCCGCGCAACGAGCGCGGCCGGCCCGAGGAGTACCTCACCGACGACGTGCTCGAGCGCGCCGCCTTCCTCGGCGTCGACGTCTACCAGTCGCGGGCCGGGGCGGCGTACGACGTGCGGCTCGGCCGGGTGCTGGACTGGCTCGACGGGCGCGGCGCCGGGCACCTCATGCTCGGGGTCGGCGAGACCGGCGCGACCGACGACTACGGCGCGCCGAGCGCCGTGGACTGGTGGTCCGACTCCTGGTCCTGGGTGGAGGGCAGCGCCGACCGCGTCGGGGTGGTGTCGTACTTCAACAGCGAGCGCAACAACCGCCAGGGCGTGCGGTGGGTGCTCGAGCAGTCCGAGGACCTCCTGGAGGGGTTCCGGTCGAGCCTGCGCTCGCCCGTGGCGACGACCCTGGCGTGACACCGCCGCGGAGGACGTGGACGCACCCGAGCAGTCACGCTGCGTGCGACGATGGAGCGCGGCCCGCGACGGGCCGGACGACGACGAGGGCGGGGTCCCGGGTGCAGCAGGCGGTCCGCAGCGGTCACGGCGCGGGTGGGGCCGGGCCGGACGTACGGGCGCGCCGGCGCGCCGGCGCGCCGGCGCTCGCGCTGGCGGGGGTGCTGGGGCTGCTGGGGCTGCTCGGCCTGGCCGGCTGCGGGCAGGACCCCGGCCCCGCGGGCGCCCCGGCGCCACCCTCGACGCTGGGCCCGCTGCTGACCCCCGGCGCGGACGCCGGCACGGGCCGGTCCGGCGGCGCCGAGCGGGTGCTCGAGCTGACCTTCGACGACGGCGCGGCGGGCGACCGGCTCGGGGAGGGCGCGCTCGTGCCCGACGCGAGCGGGAGCGGGCACGACGCGCGGGTGCGCCTCGCCGGACCGACCGGGGGGCTCGCGCTGGTCGAGGGCGCGCCGGGGCGCGGGCTCGCGCTGCAGCTGCCCGCCCCCTGCGACAGCACCGTCGAGGGGGACTGCCCCAAGGGCGTCGTCGAGGTCGAGGACGCGGCCGGGCTGGCGCCGGGCACCGGCGACCTGCGCTGGGGCGCGTCGCTCGCCCTGCCGGCCGGGCGCACGTCGAAGGGCTCCAACGTCCTGCAGCAGGGCTTCTCCGTCGGCGGCGGGGGCCAGTGGAAGCTGCAGGTCGACGGCCTGGCCGGGCACCCCTCGTGCACGCTGGTCGGCCGCGGCGACAGCACGATCCACCAGGTCCGGGCCGACGTCGACGTGGCCGACGGCGGGTGGCACCGGGTCGAGTGCGTGCGCGCCGGCGCGAGCCTGTCCATCGTGGTGGACGGCGAGGAGCGGGGCCGGGCGCCGGTGCCCGACGGCCTGCCGGTGGACCCGGAGGGGCCGGTCCGCATCGCCGGCAAGAACCTCAAGGCGGGCAACGACCAGTACTTCGGGGCCGTCGACGACGTCGTCGTCGAGGCCCCCGCGGGCTGACCCCACCGCGCCCCGGCGCGACGGGGCGCGGACGACCGGTCGCGCACGGTCGTTGCTCGGCAAAGGGCACGCAATGCAGCGGTCGAGGGCGGGTCAAGCACTCGACCGGGTGTTGAGCCGGACCGACCCGCTCCCGTAGGTTCCGGACGCCCCGGCTCCCCCCTCCGCCGAGGCCTCGCCCGTCCGCCGAGTCCTGCCCCGGTGCGAGCCCCACGAGCACACCGCAGGCAGGAGCGGGGGACCCACTTCCGGGCGCGCGCACCCCCTCGCGCGCGTCCTCGGGGTGAAGCCGCTCCGGCGGCCGGGCCACCTCCGGCCCGAACCCGACAGCTGACCCCGCAGGCGTCGGAGAAGGACCGTCCGTGCACTCGACCCTGCCCGCGTCCGGGGCCCCCCTCGCCCCGGCCCGGCCCGGCACCCCCGCCGGCCCGGCACCCCGTACCCCCGGCGGCACCCGGTGAACCCGGCGACCGGACCCCTGCTCGACCGCCGCCAGCTGCTGCGGCTGTCCCTGCTCGGTGCCGCCGGCACCGTGCTCGCCGGCGCCGGGGCCACCGCCCTGGCGGCCCCCGCGGCCGCCGCCGCGCGCTGGCCGGGCCACCAGCCCGGGCGCATCTACCTCGGCGGCTCCGGCCAGCTCTCGGCCGTCCAGGACCAGCTCGGCCTGGCGCGCACCTACTACAAGTGGGGCGACGGCACCCGCGAGACCCGCAACATCACCGCGGCGCACCGCGCCGGCCGCCTGCCGTGGATCTCCTTCAAGCCGCCGTCCGGCGCCTCCTGGTCGCAGATCGCGTCCGGGCGCTACGACGCGGACCTGCGCGCCCGCGCCCGCCGGTACGCCCAGCTCGGCGGCCCCGTCGTCGCCACGTTCAACCACGAGCCGCACACCGACGTCGGCCACCTCGGCACCTCGCAGGACTTCGCCCGGGCCTGGTGCCGGGTCCACGACGTCATGCGCGACGAGACGGGCCTGCGCAACGTGGCGTCCGTGCCGATCCTCGGCGACTGGACGTTCAACCCGGTGAACCGCCGGGACTCCCCGGAGGGCTACCTCTCCGGCGGGGTCCTGGACCGGGCGCACTTCCTGGGCATCGACCTCTACCAGAACAGGTCCGGCGACGGGTACGAGGTCCGGCTCGGCCGCATCCTCGGCTACCTCGACGCCCGGGGCCGCTCCGACCTCATGGTCGGCGTCGGCGAGACCGGCGCCACCGACGGCTACCGCGACCCGTCGGGCGCCGAGTGGTGGACCAGCTCGTGGGACTGGGCGGCGGCGCGCACCTCGCGCATCGGCGCCATCTCGTACTTCTCGAGCCTGCACAACAACAACTCGGGCAACAACTGGCTCCTCACCGAGTCCGCGACGAAGCTGGCGGCCTTCCGGCGCAGCCTGACCTCGTCGACCGCCTGCCGCCTCTGAGCGAGGGGGCACCCGGGCGCCGGGGCCGTGGGTGGGGCTCAGCCCCGCCCGCGGCCCGCCCGGGCGCCCCGGCGGCGCAGCGCACCGGCGAGCGCCGCGAGCTGGAGCTCCTCGCGGTGACGGGCCAGGACGAGCAGGTGCACGAGGCCGCCGACGACGAGCGCGCCGAGCACGACCGCCCCCGAGCCGGTGGCCCAGCGCACCAGCGCGGGCACCACCCCGAGCAGCAGGCCGGCGCTCAGGCCCACCACCGCGGTCTGGCGCCCCAGCGGCGAGATGCGGTGCAGCGTCCACACCTGCACGAGCGGCAGGGCGTTGCGCAGCAGGATGGACGCGGCCCACGCCGCGCCGGCGCCGACCGCGCCGTACCGCGGGATGAGCACGACGTTGAGGACGAGGTTGACCACGAGCGCGGCGGAGTTGTTCGCCAGGCTCCGCCAGGCGCCGCCGGACATGAGCAGCACGGTGTCGACCGCCCCGCAGGCGGTGGCGGCCAGCATGGCCGTGCAGAGGACGACGACGACGGGGGCGACCTCGTCGTACCCCTCGCCGAAGAGGGTCAGGAGCTCGGGCGCCAGGACGGCGCAGGCCAGGTAGACGGGCCAGGCGAGCATCATCGACCAGGCCGTCGCGGCCCGGTAGACCTCGCGCACCCCCGCGGTGTCGCCCGCGGCGAAGAGCGCGGCCAGCTGCGGCGAGAGCGACTGCTGCAGGGCCTGGACGCCGAGCTGGCCGAGGACGACGAAGCGGGTGGCGGCGGCGTAGAGCGCGGCCTCGGCGGGCGAGCGCAGCGCCGCCACGAGGACGACGTCGGCGCGCTTGAGCAGCACCTGCGACACCGTGCCCAGCGCGCGGGGCGCGGTGAACCGCCAGAACTCCCCCGCCTCGGCCCGCGGGCCGGGCACCGCGGCGCCCTCCGGCGGCCTGCCGCGGGCGCGCCGGCGCAGCAGCGCCGCCAGCCAGAGCGCGGCCGCGACCAGCGCGAGGGCGTACGGCAGCGACCAGGCCGCCACCGCGGCGACCGGTCCGAGGCCGAGGGCCGCGACCGCGGCGACGGCCGCGAGCTGCACGACGCTGCGCCCCAGCGCCTCGACGACGACGGTAGGGCGCATGGTGCGCAGGCCGCGGGTCGCCGCCAGGGCCGCGTTGAGCAGCGCCGCCGCCGGCAGCGCCAGCGCGAGCACGAGGACCTGGCGCGCGCCCTCCTGGCCCGTGCCCGGCACGGCGAGGCCGGCGACCGTCCCGTCCAGGAGCACGCCCGCGGCCGCCGCGACGAGGGACAGGACGGCGACGGGCACCAGGGCGGTGCGCAGCACCGCGCGCACGCGCCACGGCTCGCCGCGCACGAGGGCGACGGGCAGCGCGCGCACGAGGCCCACCTCGGTGCCGAGCTGCACGACGCCGGTGACGATGAGGAAGAGGCTGGTCAGGGCGAACACCGTGCCGGCGGTGGCCCGGTCGAAGCCGTTCGTGACGACGGCGGTCAGCGCGACGCCGGCGACGGCCGAGACGAGCGCGCCCGCGAGGCTCAGCGCGCCGGAGCGGGCGGCGCGCTCGACGTGCGTCCCGGCGGGGGCGGCCCCGCCGAGCGGGGGCGCGCTCACCCCCGGTCCCGCGCCGCGCGCCGGGCCCGGCGCGCCGGTCGCGGCCGGCGCAGGGCGAGCAGCAGGGCCGCGCCCCCGGCGAGCGCACCGCCGGCCCCGGCCGCGGCGAGCAGCTCGCGGCTGCGGGACTGCCCGAGGGGGACGGTGCCGATGAGCGCGCCCGGGGACGGCTCCGCGCCGGTGGCGCGCAGCTCGGTGCGCAGGGCGACGACGCGGCGGCTCAGCACCGCGTCCTCGACGGGGTCGGCGGCCTCGGCGGAGCGCACGGCGACGAGCGCCCCCTCCGCCGCGGCGAGCTGGCGCTCCAGCACCTCCCGGCGCGCGCCGAGCGCGGCCCCGGCCCGCTCGGCCCGGGTCGCCAGCACCGCGTCCGCGAGGGCCCGGGCCAGCGCCAGCGCCTCGGCGCGGCGCGGGGCGCTCACCTGCACCTGCACGACCTGGGTGCGCGGGGCGACGCTCGCGCGCACCCGCCCGCGCAGCCCCTCCACCGTCGTGCCGGGCACGGCCGCCACGACCCGCTCCAGCACCGCGTCGGACGTCGGCAGCTCCGCCTCGGTCTCCAGGTCCGCGAGGACGTCGCGCGAGGCGGTCGCGTACGCGTTGCCGGGCGCGGGGGCGAGGACGAGCGAGGCCTGCGCGGTGGCCCGGGGCGCGAGCACCGCGCTCGCGGCGCCGCCGGCCGCGGCGGCACCCAGCAGGCCCACCACCAGCGCGACGAGCAGCGCCCGCCAGGGCGCGAGCGGCCGCGACCAGCGGCCGGTGCCCCGCGCCCGGCGCGCCCCGCGCGCCCGGGAGCCCGCCCGCGCCGCGTGCCGCCCGACCGTGGCCATGCCCTCCGTCCCGGACCCGTCCTGCGCCCCGTCGTGCGCCCCGCCCTGCGGGCCGGACCGGGCCGCGCCGGGCACCGGCGCCCCCCGCGTCGCCGCGCTCACGATGCCACCCCGGGGCGCCGGCGGCGCGGACGGGCGGGCACCAGGGCCGTGCTGCCCAGGCCGAGCAGGGCGCCCACGGCGGCGCCCGAGGCCAGCGGCACCTCGACGTCGGGGCGCTCCGGCGCCGGCGCGGGGTCGGCCGCCTGCAGCACCCGGCCGGCGGCGGGCAGCGCCAGCTCGAGGCGCAGCGCGCGCTCGCGCCGCGCCTCGGACTCCGCGGCGCCGCTGACGTCGCCGGCGGACGCCTCGACCGAGGCGTCGGTCCCGGCGGCGTCGGCGTCGGCGTCGGCACCCGCGTCGGCGTCGGGCGCAGCGCCGTCCGGGGCCCGCACCGGGTCGTCGGTCGCCTCCCCGATCCCCCGCAGGTACGCCCGCGCGGGCTCGACGACGAGGCGCTCCCGCTCGGCGAGGTACGCCTCGGTGGCGACGCGCACCCCGGCCAGGGCGTCGCGCGCCGTGCCGTCGGCGTAGGTGATCTCCAGGACGCGGGTGAGCTGGCGCGCGCCGACCCGCAGGTCCGTGCGCACCTCGGCGGCCGGGCGGTCCACCACGTCGGCCACCGCGCCCACGACCGCGTCGGAGCGGACGAGCTGCGCGTCGGTGTCGATGCTCAGCAGCCGCGGCTGCTGGGCCGTGGGGCTCAGGTCGACGGCCGGGGCGACCTCGCCGAGCTCGACGGCGACCGTGGAGCGGTACACCGGGTCCTGCGCCTGGTGCAGCGCCGCGCCGGCCGCCAGGCCGAGGGCGAGGCCGGCCACGACGCGCCACCGGGCCGTGCGCAGGCGCGCGAGGACCGGGTCGGGGGTGTCGGGGTGCAGCTGCACGGCGCCGTCACCGCCGCCAGCTCGGCGGCGCGCCGAGCAGCGACTCCAGGGCGCGGTCGTGCGGCTCCAGCGCGCGCTCGAGGTCGCGGCGCACGCCCTCGGGCATCCCGCTCCCCGGGCGCGCGTTCCAGCGGTCGAAGCGCGCGGGCGCGTGCGGGGCGAGGCCGAGGAAGTCCGTCACCCGGCGGTACTCCTCCTCCGGGCGCTCGAAGAAGTCGCGGCTGTCCACGACGAGCACGTCCGCCGCGCCCACCGCGGCGTGCAGGCGCTCGAGCTGCTCGGCGTACTGCCCCCGGCGGCGGTAGGAGTGGTGGCGGTGGCTCGCGCTGTAGTAGGCCGGGTCGGCGAGCATCCGCTCGAGCTCGGGCTGCACCCGCTCGTCCTCGAGGGCGAACGCCCGCTCGGGCGCCTCGGTCTCGAAGCCGCGCGCGTGCTCGTGCTTGTACGCCGACCACGCCCGCTCGACCGGGTCGCGCAGCATCACGAGCACCTTGGTGCCGGGCAGGTCGCGCCCGATGCGCTCCGCGGCGTGCGGGTGGTACGCGTAGTAGCCGCTCGCGTCGAACGTCACCGGCTCGCCCGCGCCCCGGGTGCGCAGCGCGGCCGCCGCACGCAGCGGGAAGTGGCCCTGGTACCAGTCCCAGCCCCGGGCGTAGTGGACGTCGAAGTAGTTGACGCCCTTGTGGAAGTTCGCCGGCAGGACCGCCGGGTGGTCGACGAGCGCGCGGAACAGCGACGTCGTCCCGCCGCGCTGGACGCCGGCGAGCAGGAAGCCGGGCGCCAGGCGCAGGCCGGCGGTCCACCGCCCGGTCGCCACCGAGGCCCTGCGGCCGAGGACCTTCAGGCCCTGCGGGGCCCTACGCTTCAGCGCCGGCACGGGTGCCCTCCGTCGTGTCGTCGCGCGGGGTCCCCGCGCGCGGGTCGAGCAGGTGGTCGACCGCCGCCTCGACGGTCGCGGTACGGCGCCGGAGCGCCTCGGTGCTCCCTGCGTCGGCGTCCGCGCGGTAGCGCTGGAGCACCTCGAGCAGGTAGAGCAGGACGGTGGCCCGGCGCCGGTCCTCGCGGTCGTACCAGGCGGCCAGGTCGCCGCGGGCCGCGGCGAGCAGCCCCCCGGCGAGCTCGGACGGGGCCGCCCGGTCGCGCAGCAGGGCCTGGGCGCGCAGGTGGGCCGCGTCGAGGCCGAGGGGGACGCCGGTGGCCGAGCGCTCCCAGTCCCAGACCTGCACCCGCCCGTCGGCCCCGGCGGCGGTGTTCCAGGGCGCCCAGTCCCCGTGCCAGCGGCCGTGCCCGAGCTCGACGTCCGCGACGGCGGCGACGGCGGCGCGGGCCAGCTCGCCCGTCCCCGGCGACGCGGCCGCGCAGCGGCGCACGAGGTCCTCGGCGTACGCCCCCCGCCCCACCCGGGCGGTCGTGGTGCCGCCGTGCTCGGCGAGCTCGCGCAGCGCCGCCAGCGGGGGCTCCCAGGAGCCCGAGCGGGTCTGGGCCGCGGGCAGGGCGCTCATGACGAGCAGCTCCAGCCCGCGCCAGGTGCCCGCGTGCAGCGGGCGCGGCACCTCGAGGGCCCGCAGCGGGGCCCCGTCGAGCTCGCGCAGCACCCCCGCCTCGTGCCGGACCAGGGCGGCGGCGCGCGGGGTGTGCCCGACCTTGCCGAAGGCCACCGTGCGCCCGGCGCGGTCGAAGACCTGCAGCACCGGCTTGGCGTTCGCGCGCGGCGGGCCGAGCAGGACCCCGACCCGGTGCCCGCCCTCGACGGTGGCCGCGGCGTGCGCGGGCAGCCCCCCGGCGCCGGTGAGCCGCGGCAGGGGCAGCCAGCGCAGCGCCCCCGCGCGCTGGGCGCGGGCCAGGGCGTCCTGCGCGGCGCGGCGGCGCCCCGAGGTGCTGTGCCGGCGCAGCATCCCGGCCGCGCCGGGCACGTCGGCCGGGACCAGCAGGCGCGGCGCCGCGCTCGAGGGCAGCGCGAGCAGGCCCGGCGCGCCGGGGCGCCGGGTGGTCCGCGCGCCGCCGGCCGGCCAGAGCAGCCGCGCCACGTCGGCGAGGGCGCCGTCGGGGGCGCTCACCGGGCCGCGTCCAGGGCCGTGGCGCCGTCGCGCACCGGCGGCGGGACGCGGCGCGGGGGCCGCGGGACGCGCGGGCGCGTGCGGCCGGTGCGGCGGCGGACCTCGTCCTCCAGCCGCTCCCGGTTCATGAGCCCGACCGCGAGCATGAGCACGAACAGGGGGGACTCCAGCGAGTCGTAGACGAAGAAGAACAGCCCGGAGGTGAGCAGGGCGAGGCAGCCCAGGACCGCGGCGGGCGTGCGCCGGCGCACGTGGCGCAGGAGCTGCACCGCCAGGAAGCCCAGGAACAGCGCCGTGCCGACGAAGCCGGTGGTGAAGACGAGGCGCCACATGAAGCCCTGCGTGCCGAGCGGCGGCGCCGCGCACTGGCGGCAGTCGGGCGTCTTGCCGCCGGCGATGGAGGCGAAGCTGCCGTCGACCTGGCGGGTCGAGCCGTAGCCGAGCAGCGGGGAGCCCTCGAGGGTCGTCGTCGTGACCACCTCCGCCACGGTCCCGCGGCGGTCGTTGCTGTGCGGGGTGTCGATGCGCAGCGTCACCGTCGACCACAGGGGCGAGGCGACGAGCACCGCGGCGGCGACGAGCCCGGCCACGGTGAGCGCCCAGAGCGCCGCGAGGCGCCCGGAGCGCGCGAGCTGCACCGCGGTGTAGACGACGACGAGGCCGAGTCCCAGCCAGAGGCCGCGGTTGAGGCTGAAGGCGATGGGCGCGGCGGCCGCGGCGAGCACCACGGGGACGGCCCAGCGCCGCCAGCGCTGCGGCGCCGTGAGCCAGCCGACGACGAAGAACGGCAGGAGCAGGCCGACGTTGTTGCCCCAGGCGTTCGGGTAGACGAACGGCGCCTTCGGACGCGGCTGCTCGTACCCGAGGAAGTCGCTGTAGGTGGTGAGCGACGGGTGCACGAGCGAGTGCACCCAGCCCTCCTGGCGCGCGCCCGGGACGACGAGCTCGGCGAGCGAGGTGAACTCCAGGTGCGGGAACGCGATGCCCGCGAGGCCGCCGAGGACGCACACGAGGAAGAGGGCGCCGAGCCAGCGGGCCACGTCGAGGGTCGGCAGCACCCACGACGGCAGGCTCATCGGGTAGAGCATCGCCACGGTGATCGCGAGGTACCACAGCACGCGGTAGCCGTAGGTGAGGAGCCGCTCGGGCCCGCCCCCGCCGAGCGTCCCGGGCGCGTCGGCCCACAGGACGAGGACCCCGAGGAGCATCCAGGCGAGGAAGAGGACCCAGACCCCGAAGCCGGCGGGCACCTTGAGCGGCCCGCGCCGCACGACCTGCACCGCCATCGGCACGGCGAGCAGGAGGAAGACGAAGCTGGCCAGCCCCAGCGCCCACCAGAGCGGGAAGCCGAGGAGCAGCACCTTGAGCGGCCACGCCGGGCCGAGCCGCCGCTCCAGCCAGGAGCCGCGGCCGGGGCGCGCGGGCCCGGCGGCGCGCGGGCGCTCCGCCCCGCCCCGGGGGGCGCGGGCGGCGGGCGCCGGCTGCAGGACGGTCACGGCCGGCTCACGCCGTCCGGGGGGTACGGGCCGACGGGGCCGCGCCGGGGCCCGCGGCGGCGGGGGCGGCCGCCGGCCAGCCCCAGCGCCCGCGCAGGCCGAGGCCGGTGAGCTCGTCCACGAGGGCCACCTCGCCGGCGAGCGCGTCGTGGACCGCGGCGCGCTCCTCGTCCGACATCACCGGCTTGCCGTCGGCGAGCGGGGCGTAGAGGGCGCGCTGCACCAGGGGGGACCGCTTGACCCGCCCGACGAGGTTCGCGCCGTCGAGCTCGCGCACCCGCGCGGCCGCCCAGCGCGCGGCGCGCGCCACGGGCAGCGAGCGGGCCCGCCCGGCGGGCAGGCGCACCGCGAGCAGGTCCTCGCCGAGGACCATCCGGTCCAGGCCGAGCCAGGCCAGCAGCGGGTCGACGAAGGCCTGCGGGTCGGCGCCGAGGTCGTCGAAGACGGCCACGTGGACCCGCTCGAGGCCGAAGCGCTCGGCGTAGCGCTGCAGCTGGGTGCCGTACCGCCCGTGCTCGAGCAGCTCGGGGCGGCCCTCGAGGGCCTCGAGGAACGTGCCCGGCTCCTCGCCGTGCTTGAGCATGTAGAGGTAGGAGGACCACGCCCGCTCGGCCGGGTCGCGCAGGGTCGCCATGAAGCGCACGTCGTCCCCGAGGGACGCGTGGATGCGCCCCGGGGCCTCCGGCGCGGCGAGGTAGTCCTGGCAGACCTCGCCGACGACGCGGTGCTGCGGGCCGGCGGCGCGGAACTGCCCGAGGTACCAGCCGAGGCCGCGGTCGTAGTAGCGGTCGAAGAAGTAGAGGTCCTTCGCCTCCGGCATGAACACCTGCGGGTGCCGGATGAGCACGTCGTGCAGCCAGGAGGAGCCGGCCTTGTCCGGGCCGAGGTAGAGGAAGTTCGGGCGGGTCACGGGGCGCTCCTGCGGGCGGGCTCGCGGTCGGTCGGGCGGGGGCTGCTGCCGGGTGCGGGTGCCGGAGCGGGTGCGGGTGGGGGGCCCAGCGGCAGGCGGGCGGCCTCCAGCGCGTCCCACACGTCGGCGGTGAGCGCGGCCAGGGCCTCCTCCTCGCCGGGGGCGAGCGCCGCGCGCCAGCCCTGCGCCACCTCCTGGGCGCTGCGCCGGAAGTCGTGCAGCCCCCCGGCGCGGGGCCCGGTGGGGGCCTCGCCGGCCGGGGCGGGGGCGGTGCGCCGGGGCCGCAGGCCCACCGAGGCCATGAGCCGGTGCAGGGCGGCGTCGCCGCCCTCGGCGAGCTCGGCGTGCGCCACGACGCGCAGCCCCGGGACCTCGCCGCCGCGCGCGAGGGCGCGCCGGTGCAGCTCGGCCCAGAACTCGCCCATGGCGGTCACGTCGTCGAGCGCCCCGTCGCCCGCCGCGGGACGGCCCTGGAGCCGGCGCAGCTCCGCGGTGTCGGCGCGCCAGCCCATCCTGCGGTAGCTCGCCAGGACCGCGCCGGGGTGCCGGTAGACGAGCACGGGGACCGCGCCCGTCGTGCGCACGACGGCCGGCAGCGAGAGGAGCGCGAAGGGGTCCTTGACGACGACCCGCCCGCCCGGCAGCGCCGCCACGTGGGCGCGCACGCCGTACCGGCTCCAGGTGCGCGGCTCGAGGCCGCGGTACGCCCGCCGCAGCAGGCGGGCCTGGCGCGGCGTGGGCTCGTCGAGCTGGGTCCAGCCCGTGAGGGTGCCCCCGAGGCCCCACTGCCCCCCGCGCGGGTTCATCGGCTCGCGCCCGGGCATGCCGGCGCCGCGCGCCGTGGCGAGCCGGCGCGCGAGCCAGGTGGTGCCCGAGCGCGGGACCCCGGTCACGAGGACGGGGGCGCCGGGCCGGGGCGCCTCAGGAGAGGCCACGGCCGACCAGCCGGGCCGAGCGCAGGAGCAGGCGCGGGTCGGCGCCGGAGACGAGGTGCACGAGGGCCAGGCCCGCCTGCGGCGCGAGCGGCCACCGGCGCAGCGAGCGCCCGACCCAGGTCAGGGCGGTGCGCCGGTCGCCGAGCGTGCTGTGCGCGAACGCGACCTGCCCGAGGATGCGCGCGTGCCCGCGGCGCGAGGTCGCGAGCTCCGGGTGCGTCGCGAGCAGGTGCTCCAGCGCCGCCGCCGTGACCTCGCCGCGCCCGCGGTACCAGGAGACGCCGTCCTTGCGGATGTCCGCGAGCGGCACCCGCACGACGCCGAGCGGCCCCAGCGCGCTGGCGCGCAGCAGCCACTCGTAGTCCTCGGCGTAGCCCTGCGGGAGCTGCTCGTCGTAGCCGCCGACGCGCTCGAAGACCGCGGTGCGCATGAGCAGGGTGGAGGAGTGCAGCTCCTTGCGCCGCGAGCGCAGCAGGTCCTCGCGGGTGACGAGGTCGGACGGGCCCAGCCACTCCACGACCCGCCCGCCGGGCATGAGCAGCCGGATGCCGGCGCCGACGGCCCAGAGCGCGGGGTCGGACTCGAGGCGCTCCACCTGCAGGCGCACCTTGTCCGGCAGCCAGGCGTCGTCGTCGTCGCAGGAGGCGACGTACGGCGTCCGCACCAGCCGCAGGCCGGCGTTGCGCGAGCCGGCGAGCCCCGGGGTGCCGTCGTTGGCCACGACCCGCACCCCGCGGCCCGGGCGCGCGAGCTCCTCGAGGGACGGGTCGACCGGCTCCTGGTCGTGCACGACGACGCAGTCCACCGTCCCGTCGTAGCGCTGGGCCACGACGGCGGCGACGGCGGCGCGCACGAGCTCGGGGCGCCCGCGGGTGGGCACGACGACCGTCACGGCGGGGGCCGCCGGCGGGGCTGCGGGGGCGCTCACGACGGCCTCCTCTCGCGGGGGCCGACGTAGCCGTAGCCGGTCAGCGGGGCGGCGGCGATGGCGGTCGTGACGATGCGGTCGCGCCGGGACATGTCGCGGCGCCACTGCTCGTCGGCCCGCAGCTCCTGCACCCCCGAGCGGAAGCGCGAGGGGTTGCCGGACAGCCCGTGCGTGACCGGCAGGTCGACGCGGTTGCCGTCGATGTGGGCGAGGGCGCCCGGCCCCGGCGGCAGCCCGAGGGCGGTGAGCGCGTCCCCGACGACGCGCGCGGGCGAGCGCACGAGGTCCTCGTACCGGACGCGGGTTGACGCCGTGAACAGCCGCCGGGCCATGGTGATCTCGCCCTGCAGCAGCGTCCAGCGGGCGGCGGTCAGCTCGGGGCTGAAGCTCGACATCGTCGCGCCCGGCGCCCCGGCCTGCGGACGGGCCACGCCGGCCTTGGCCCACGAGAACGCCACGCCCCGGGCGTCGCGCACGAGGTGCAGCAGGCGCACGTCGACCTGGCCGCTGCGCGTGAACGCCAGCGCGTGCGCCACCCCCTTGCTCGCGTCGACGACGACGTGGGCGCCGGACTCGGCCAGGACGGCGTCGTAGACGCGGCGGTGCAGCTCGCCGTACCGCTCGAGCCCGTCCTGGAAAGCGCGTGCCCGGGTCGGGGCGAGGAGCTGGGGCAGGTCGCGCTGGCGGCCCACCCGTGCCTTGAGCTCGACGAACTCGGCCGCGAGGGCGGGCGTCCAGCCGCCGAAGGCCCGCTCGCCCACCGCCGTCCAGAACGGGCAGGCCGAGAAGGCGCGGCCGCAGCCGCACAGCTCGTCGCCGTCCTTGACCCGGCGGAACAGGTCGACGAGCTCGCCGACGTTGACCAGGCCGGGGACGGCGCCCAGCATGCGCTCGAGCAGCGTGCTGCCGGAGCGCCCCGCGCCCGCGATGTAGAGCACCGTCGGTCGGCGCGCCGCGTCAGCGCCCGTCACGACGACCCCCGGAGACCTCCTGGCGGCCCGCGCGCCCGTCGGCCACCTCGCGCGCCGGCGCCGCGGCGGCGCCGAGCACCTGGCGCGCCGAGGGCCGATGCACCACGACGATGACGCCGACCACCCGGTCGGTGAGGCCGAGCCAGTCGAGCTCGGCGAGCGCGCTGGTGAGCTCGCGCGTCTGGCGGGGGCTCGACTCGACGACGACGACGATGCGCCCGGCCGTCTGCAGGACCGACTGCGCCAGCGGGCTCTCCAGGGAGGAGCTCGTCTGCACGGTGACCGTGCCGAGGTCGCGCTCGAGCCGACCCCACAGATCGTCGAGGTCGGCGACCTCGACCGCCTCCCCCTCGCGGCCGGGACGGCCCGGGCCGAGCAGGCGGACCGGCGAGCCGTCGACGCCGACGACCGCCCGGGTCGCGGCGACCTCGCCCCGCACGGCGTCGAGCAGGCCCGTGGCACCGGCCGGCAGGGCGGCGGCGAGGTGCCCGGCCGGCGGCTCGGTGAGCACGAGCAGGGCCGGCGCGCCGTCGGCGGCGGAGCTCTCGGCGAGGCCGAGCGCGACGCGGCTGCGCACCGAGCGGTCCCCGACGCCGACCACGACGGTCGGGCCGCCGGCGGCGTCGTGGTCGCGCACCTCCGCCCCGAGGCGGCGCAGGACGGCGAGGTCCGCGGCGGCCACGTCGTCGCCGTCGGCGCCGACGCCCACGGTCGCCAGGACCGGCAGCTGCGGGCCGCCCTCGGCGCCGGTGCGGCCGCGGCGGGCCCGCAGGCGGGCGGCGCCGAGCACGAGGCCGGCCCCGAGCAGCGTGCCGACGGCGGCGCCGCCACCGACGTCCACGAGCAGGTCGGGCGAGGCGGCCGCGGTCGGCAGCGTCGCCTCGGTGATGATCTCGCCGCCGCGCGTGCCGTCGACGTCGAGCGCGACGAGGCGGCTGTTGATGTCGGCGATCTGGTCGACGAGCAGGCTGCGCTGCGACTCCAGCAGGGAGCGCTGGCTCGTCGCGTCGTCGGCGAGCCCGCCGATCTCCTCCGCGTTGGCCTCCAACCGCTCGGTCAGGTCGCCGACCTGCGCGCGCAGGGAGTCCGCGACCGCCGTCACGGCGGCCTTGGCCTCACCCGTGCGCCGGTCCAGGTAAGCGCTTGCGACCGCCATGGCGCCGTCGCGGGCCAGCTCGGGCGACCCCGCCTGCACGGCCACCTGCAGCACCTGGCTGTTCGTCGGGACCGTGACCTCGGTGCCGTCGAGCAGCTGCGCCGGGGAGAGGCGCCCGTCGAGGCGCTCGGCCGCGGCGGCCGCGACCTGCGCCGAGCCCATGAGCTCGGCCTCGGTCTCGATCTGGATGTCCGCCGCGCTGCGGCTGCCCGCCACGCTGGAGTCGAGGCCGCCCGCGGTCGGCAGCACGAGCACCGACGCGTCGGCGGCGTAGCGCACCGGCAGGCTCTCGTGCACCGCGTACCCCGCCGCCGCGCCGCCGGCGCCGCACGCCACGACGGCGAGCGCCCCGGCCGCGACGAGCAGCGGGCCGCGCGCGCCGCCCCGTGCCCCGGTCCGTGCCATAGCTGGTGCCCCTCCCCCGGGTCCCGGCGGCGTCCGCCGCCCACCGTCCCCGGTGCACCCGATCCAGGCACGAGGGTACAAGCGGGCACGACGCACGGTGCCCGTTGCGCGACGCTCACCCGTTCGCCGGTCGTCCCCCGCCCGTCGCCCCGCGGACACCTCCGCCGATGATCACCCGATCGGCCGAACTTGACGAGGACCCCCTCAAGACGGTAGTGCGCGTCCCCGATCCACCCAGCATGAACCGCTCCCTGCGTCCCTCCGCCGGTCCCGCCGTCGAGCCCCGCAGCTCCCTCTCGCGCCGCGGCTTCCTGTCCCTCTCGGCCCTCGGCCTCGCCGGCGCCGTCGCCCCGGGCGCCCTCGCGCCGGCGGCCGCCGCCACCGCGACCCCGCGCTGGCCGGGCCACAAGCCGGGCAAGGTCTACCTCGGCATGTCCTGCCCCGGGGAGATCGCCCTCGCGACCACGGCCACCGGCGCGGTCGGCACGCAGCGCTCGTTCTTCGGCTGGGACCAGGTGGCCGACGAGGTGCGCCAGATCCGCACGGACCACGCCGCCGCCCGCCTGCCCTGGGTCTCCTTCAAGCCCCCCGGCGGCGCCGCCGGCTGGAAGGCGCTCGCCGCCGGCACCTACGACGCCCAGCTGCGCCAGCGCGCCCTCGCGTACGCCGGGACGCGCAAGCCCGTCGTCGTCACCTTCCACCACGAGCCGACCAACGACTCGGACGACGGCGCCGCGTTCGCCGCGGCCTGGGTGCGGATCCACGACGTCATGAAGGCGACCACGGGCCTGCGCAACGTGGCGTTCGCCCCGATCATCGGCGACTGGGAGTTCAACCCGCGCAACCGCAGCGGGCACCCCGAGGACTACCTCACCCCGGCCGTCCTGCGCCGCATGGCCTTCCTCGGCGTCGACTGCTACCAGAACGCCTCGGGGGACGCCTTCGACGTGCGCCTCGGGCGCATCGTCACCTGGCTCGGCGCCCACGGGGCCGGCGGCAAGATGATCGGCATCGGCGAGACCGGCTGCACCGGCTCGTTCTCCTCCCGCTCCGCCGTCGACTGGTGGAACGCGTCCTGGACGTGGGCCTCGGCCAACCCCGACAAGATCGGGATCGTCTCCTACTTCAACTCGGGCCGGAACTCCAAGGAGACCGTCTACTGGCCGCTCGACGAGAGCGCCGCCAAGCTGCGCGCGTACCGGGCGGCCCTCGGCAGCGCGCGCACCGCCCGGGCGCTCTGAGCCCGGGCGGGCGGCCCGCCGCCGGCCGTCCCGTCCACCCGTCCGGCTGACACCCCCGGCGCCCCCGTGCGAGCGTGGACCCCGTGCCGCGCGGGGGGCGCGGCCGCACCACCGGGGGGACGAGGATGACCCGTACGCCGCGCCGAGCGCGCGCCCTGCCCGTGGCCGTGGCCGCCCTGCTGGGCCTCGTCGGCCCCGTCGGCCTCGTCGGCCCCGCCCCGGCGCCGGCTCTCGGGGCCGCGTCGGGCGTGGTCGCCGAGTGGCGGATGGACGAGCCGGCCGGCAGCCGGGTGCTCGTCGACGCCTCGTCGCACGGCGTCGACGGGGTCGTCGGCGCCGCGGTGCGGACGGGGGTCGCCGGGGGGACGCCGCTGCTGCACCGGTGGTCGGACGTGCGGCCCAACCAGCCCCCGGCCACGCCCGAGCGGGTGACGCAGGTGGCCGACGGCCGGCTCGACCCCGGCACCCGCGACTACGCCGTCGTCTTCCGCTACCGGACCACCCGGCCGTTCGGCAACATCCTGCAGAAGGGCCAGGCGACCACCCGCGGCGGGCAGGTCAAGGTGCAGCTGCCCCGGGGCACCGAGAGCTGCCTCTACACCGGCGCGCTCGGGCGGCGCGCGGTCCGGTCCGCCGGGGCGTACCACGACGGGCAGTGGCACCGGGTCCGCTGCGAGCGCACGGCGGCCGGGGTGGCGCTCACGGTGTGGGACGACCCGACGGGCCAGGACGCCGACCTGGTGCTGCGCGAGCGGCGCACGATCCGCGGCGCCACCGGGCTGCTCGACAACGCGGTGCCGTTCACCATCGGCGGCAAGATCAACTGCGACCAGGTCGAGGTCACCTGCGACTACTTCGCCGGGGACATCGACTGGGTGCGCGTGGAGGCGTCGGCCTGAGGCCGGCGCACCGGGCGGCGTCCCGGGGGCGTGGAGACGGGTCGGCGGACCGGTCAGCGCGCGGCGCGGCGCGCCCAGGGGCGCCGACGCGACGCGGCCTCCGCGGCCTCGGCGACGAGCCCGTCGACGACGGCCCCGACGCGCTGCACCGCGGCCTGCACCTGATCCGCGCGGAGCCGCTCCGCGGCGGGGTCCAGGCGGAGCACCGACGGGTCGGCCAGCGCGGCGTCGAGGGCGCCCACGAGGTCCTCCCGGGTGGGGCAGAGCCGCACCTCGCCGAGGTCCGCGAGCCGGCGGGTGAAGCGCTGCTGGTGGTCGTCGACGTGCTCGCCGAGCGCCGGGTCGCGCGGGACGACGAGCGGCAGCAGCCCGCGCGAGCGCACCTCGTTCATCGTCGCGGGCCCGCCGTGGGTCACGATCGCGTCCGCCACCGCGAAGAGCCCCTGCAGCTCCTCGGCGCCGAGCAGCGCGCGCCCCTCGGCGACGGCCGGCGGGCGGGCGGAGCCGTGCTGCACGACGACGCGGACGGCGCGCCCGCGCTCCCCCGCCCACGCGTCGACCCAGTCCACGAGGCGCTGGAACGGGTGGTGGTCGGTCCCGACGACGGCGAGCACGACGAGCGGGCGCGAGCCCGCGGGCCCCGGCAGCGGGCTCACAGCAGCGGTCCCACGACGGTGGCGCCCGGGTAGAGGGCGCGCTGCTCCTCCCACTGCACGAGCACCCGCGTGGCGAAGGGCCGGCACAGCCGCCCGGTGAGCGTCGCGGTCTCGATGCGGTCCACCACCTCGATGAAGACGGTCGGCACCCCGAGGGCGCGGCCGAGGACGAAGAACGGCACGGCGATCCCGGCGCCGGTGGAGACCACCGCGGCCGGGCGCTCGCGCAGCATCATGCGGGCGGCGAGCACGGTGTTGCGCAGCAGGTTGGGGATGTTGCGGGTCGTCGGGTGGTGCCCCCACACGACGTCCTCCCCCTCCAGGAGCGAGCGGGCGTCGGCGGTGTCGAAGGTGACCCAGCGGGTGGGCCGCTCGCGCGTCCACTCGCCCAGGCTCAGCAGCTGGGCCAGGTGGCCCCCGCTGCTGCAGACGAGCAGCACGCGCCCGGGGCGCTCGCCGTCGCCGCGGCCGGTGCGCGCCGGCCGGTCGGCCGCGCGGCGCCGGGCGCGCGCCGCCCCCACCTCGTCCCGGGGGGCCGGCGGCGCGGGCGGCGCGAGGCCCTCGGGCCCCGGCAGCGGCACGTCCCACGCAGGTTCCGCCGCCATCCCGGTCCTCCGCCCGTCCGTCCCCCCGTCGCGGTCCTGGGCGAGCCCGCCGGGGGGTGTGGCGCGCTGCCCTGCCTGACCATGGTGCACGTGGGCGGCCCTCCCGCATGGACTGTTCCGGTCGTCGTCCCCCCGCGGACACCTTGCACCACCCGTACGGCCCAACGGGCGCGCTACCCCCCGCGTCGTTCGCGTGGCGCACCACGTTACGCACCGGAGCCGTGCGTGACGAGGCCCCCGCCGTTCGCGGCGGGGGCCTCGTCGTGCGCGGGGCGGGCGGGCGCCGCCCGCCGGGGCGGTCAGTCGCTGCCGATGACCATGCCGGCGGCGACGGTCCGGTTGGTGGCCTCGTCCACGAGGATGAAGCCGCCCGTCGTGCGGTTGCGGGCGTAGTCGTCGCAGAACACCGGCGCGGTGGTGCGCAGGCGCACGCGCCCGATCTCGTTGAGCGCGAGCTGCCCCGGCGCCTCGCTGCGGTGCAGCGTGTTCACGTCGAGGCGGTACGGCAGCTCCTTGACGAGCGCGCGCGCCGAGCGCGACGTGTGCTTGATGGCGTACTTGCGCCCCGGCGCGAGCGCCTGGGTCTCGTCCATCCAGCAGACCATCGCCTCGACGTCCTGCGTGGCCTGGGGCTGGTTGCCCGGCCGGCAGATCATGTCGCCGCGCGAGATGTCGATCTCGTCCTCGAGGCGCATCGTCACCGACATCGGGGCGAACGCCTCCTGCACGGGCCCGTCGAAGGTGTCGATGGACGCGATGCGGCTGGTGAAGCCCGAGGGCAGCACGACGACCTCGTCGCCGGGCTTGAACACCCCGCCGGCGACCTGCCCGGCGTAGCCGCGGTAGTCGCGGTGGGTGCTGGACTGCGGACGCACGACGTACTGCACCGGGAAGCGCGCGTCGACGAGGTTGCGGTCGCTCGCCACGTGCACGTTCTCGAGGTGGTGCAGCAGGGACGGGCCCTCGTACCAGGGCATGCTCTCCGAGCGCGACACGACGTTGTCGCCCTTGAGCGCCGAGAGCGGGATGACCTCGAGGTCCGGCACCGAGAGCTTGGTCGCGAACGCGGTGAACTCGTCCTTGACCCGCTCGAAGACCTCCTGCGAGTAGTCGACGAGGTCCATCTTGTTGACCGCGAGGACCAGGTGCGGCACGCGCAGCAGCGACACGAGGAAGGCGTGCCGGCGGCTCTGCTCCACCAGGCCCTTGCGCGCGTCGACGAGGACGATCGCGAGGTCCGCGGTGGAGGCGCCGGTGACCATGTTCCGGGTGTACTGCGTGTGGCCCGGGGTGTCGGCGATGATGAACTTGCGCCGCGGCGTGGCGAAGTAGCGGTAGGCCACGTCGATGGTGATGCCCTGCTCGCGCTCGGCGCGCAGGCCGTCGGTGAGCAGCGCGAGGTTGGTGTACTCGTCGCCCATCGAGGCGCTCGTGCGCTCCACGGCCTCGAGCTGGTCCTGGAAGATCGACTTGGAGTCGAAGAGCAGGCGTCCGATGAGCGTGCTCTTGCCGTCGTCGACCGAGCCGGCGGTGGCGAACCGCAGCATGTCCACGGCGTGCGCGCCGGTGGCCTCGGGGCGGGTCCCGGTGGTCGTCGTCATCAGAAGTACCCCTCGCGCTTGCGGTCCTCCATGGCGGCCTCGCTGACCCGGTCGTCGCCGCGGGTGGCGCCGCGCTCGGTCAGGCGGGTCGCCGCGATCTCCTCGATGACCTTCTCCACGGTGTCGGCGTCGGACTCGACGGCCGCGGTGAGGTTGGCGTCGCCGACCGTCCGGTAGCGCACGCGCTTGACGAAGGTCTCCTGGCCCTCCCTGGGCTGGGCGAACTCGTTGACGGCCATGAGCATGCCGTCGCGCAGGAACACCTCGCGCTCGTGGGCGTAGTAGATCGCCGGGATCTCGATGCCCTCGGCCGCGATGTAGTGCCAGATGTCGAGCTCGGTCCAGTTCGACAGCGGGAAGACGCGGATGCTCTCGCCGAGGTGGACCCGCCCGTTGTAGAGGCTCCACAGCTCGGGGCGCTGGTTCTTGGGGTCCCACTGGCCGAACTCGTCGCGGAAGGAGAACACCCGCTCCTTGGCCCGCGCCTTCTCCTCGTCGCGCCGCGCGCCGCCGAAGAGCGCGGTGAAGCGGTGCTTCTCCACGGCGTCGAGCAGCACCGGCGTCTGGATGCGGTTGCGCGAGCCGTTCGGCTCCTCCTGCACCTGGCCGCGGTCGATCGCGTCCTGGACGGAGGCGACGAGCAGCTGGACGCCGAGCTCGTCGACGCGGCGGTCGCGGAAGTCGAGGACCTCGGGGAAGTTCTGGCCGGTGTCCACGTGCAGCACCGGGAAGGGGATGCGCGCGGGCCAGAACGCCTTCTCCGCCACGCGGAGCATGACGATCGAGTCCTTGCCGCCGCTGAAGAGCAGCACCGGGCGCTCGAGCTCCGCGACGACCTCGCGGAAGATGTGGATGGACTCGGCCTCGAGCGCCGCGAGGTGGCTCAGGCGGTAGTCGGGGTTGGCGGTCATGCGGTCTCCCGCTCCGTCGTGGTCTGGCTGAGGTGGTCGAGGATCGCGTCGGACAGCTCCGGCCGACACACGACGAGGTCCGGCAGCAGCGGATCCCGGCGATTGTAGGTGAGCGGCGAGCCGTCGACGCGGCTCGTGAACAGCCCCGCGGCGCGGGCGACGGCGACCGGCGCCGCGCTGTCCCACTCGTACTGCCCCCCGGTGTGCACGTAGGCGTCGACCTCGCCCAGCACCACGGCGGACGTCTTGTAGCCCGCCGAGCCCAGCGGGACGAGGTCCAGGCCGAGCGCCCGGGCCAGGCCGGTCACGACGTCGGTCGCGCGGCTGCGGCTCACGGCGAGGCGCGGGCGCCGGCCCTCGAGGGGCGCCTCCCGCCACGGCGCGCCGACGTCGGAGGTGACGAGGGTGCGCCCGAGCGCCGGCAGCGCGACCGCCCCGGCGACGAGGTCGCCGCGCTCCCACAGCGCCACGTGGACGGCCCAGTCGTGCCGGTCGCCCTCGCCGAACTCGCGGGTGCCGTCGAGCGGGTCGACGATCCAGACGCGCTCGGCGTCCAGGCGCGCCGGGTCGTCGACCGCCTCCTCGCTCAGGACGGCGTCCTGCGGGCGCAGCGCGGCGAGCTCGGCGGCGATGACCTCCTGGGCGCCGCGGTCGCCGCGCGCCTTCAGGTCGCTCGCGCCGGCGTGCTCGGCGCGGACCGCGAGCAGGGCGCGCCCGGCCGCGTCGGCGACGCGCCGCGCGACGGCGGCGTCGTCGAGGCCCTGCGGGCCGGCGGGCGCTCCGGGCGCCTGGTGATCGGACAGCACGTGTGGTGACCCCCTTCGAGTGCCCCGACTCTAGAGCGTGACGGCGGGGGGCCGGTACGGAACGCGGGAGCGGGTGGGGCGCGTCACCCGCCCGCAGCACCGCGCGCCGCGGGGTCCGCGGGCGCCGACGACGCGGCGCGCCGGGCGCCCAGCGCGAAGAGCAGGAAGCCGAGGGCGAGGGAGAGCTCCGCGACCTCCTGCAGGCGCGAGACCCCGAGCGACAGGGCGTCGTGGCCGGGGCCGAGGAGGCGCGCGACGACCGGCTCGCCGAGCTCGTAGTAGCCGTACACGGCCACCAGGGCGCCGAAGAACCAGGCCTCGCGGGGGCCCGGGGCGAGCAGGGCCGCCCGGGCGCGCGTCCACGGGTGCCGCCGCACGAGCAGCCGGCCCAGCCCCGCGCCGTAGAGGCCCACGGCCAGGTAGACGGCGTGCAGCTGGTGCCGGCGCAGGAGGTTGTGCAGGTTGGCCTCGTCCTGCTTGTTGCGCTCCACGAGCGCCTGCGGCCCCTCGAAGCCCGCGATCCGCTGGCCCCAGCTCACCTCCTCGCTCGCGATGCCGAGGAAGGCGAGCACCACGACGCCCCAGAGCAGGGCCTCGACGCGCCGGCCGCCGCGCAGCAGCGCGCGGACCACGAGCGCCGCGGCGCCCGCGGCGACCAGGTAGACGAGGACGGTCGCCCACTCCACGGGACCGTCCTCGCGGACCAGGGCGTCGTACGGGCCCTGCGCCACGACGCGCAGCAGCAGCAGGCCCCCCACGAGGACCACGGGGAGCAGGGTGCGCCACCCGGGCGGGCGGGCCGTGCGGGGGCGCTCGTGCGCCGGGGCCGCCGGGCGTGCGGCGGCTGACGTGCGGGGGGCCATGGGGTGAACGGTAGGTGTCCTCGGCGCGCCGCACGGGCGGAACGCCCGATCCGTGGTCCCATCGCGCCCGGCTGGGGGGCCCTCGACCTTGACCACACGTTCGGGGGAAAAAGGCCGTCACCCTACCACCCGAAGCACAGGTCATGACCCCGAACCCCCTGCCGAAGTCCCCCCTGCGCCGCGCCCTGCGGGCCGCCGCCACCGCACTGCTCGCCGGCCCCGTGGTCGTCGCGGGCCTCGGCGCCACCCCTGCCGGCGCCGCGACCACCGGCGTCGACGCCGCCGCCTACGGCGCCCGCGCGAACGACGCCGTCGACGACACCAAGGCGCTCACCGCGGCCCTCGCCGCCGCGGCCACCAAGGGCGGCGCGCTCACGCTCGGCCCCGGCACCTACCGCGTCAACGGCACGCTCGAGGTCCCCGGCGCCGTCACCTCGATCACCATGGCCCCCACCACCGTCCTGCGCCAGCAGGGCGACCCGAAGCGCGGGACCCTCAGCAAGAAGGGGTCGCTCGGGGCGGCGCAGTACGGCATCACCGCCGGCGCCGTGCGCGGCTCCAGCACGGTCAAGCTCAGCACCGCGGCGGGCCTGAAGGTCGGCAGCTGGCTGTTCCTCGGCTCGTCCGACGCCTTCGCCGACCACAAGCCGATGCAGCCGGGCCACCTGCGCCGCGTCGTCGCCGTCAGCGGCACGAGCGTCACCCTCGACACGCCGCTGAACCGCACCATGCGCACCAGCCCCCGGGCGTACGTCGCGAACCTCGCCGCCCCGCTGACCGTCACCGGCGGCGCCATCGAGCACGCGACCCCGACCCGCAACTACTACCCGCTCGTCACGCTCGACCTCGTGCAGTCCCCCGTGCTCGCGGGCGTGGAGCTGCGCAACGGCGGCGCCTCGGGCGTGCGCGTCGGCAGCACCGTCGGCGGCAGCTTCGACGTCAGGATCCACGACCTGCTCGACGACGAGTCGGGCAAGCGCTACGGCAGCGGCCGGCACTACGGCTACGGCATCGAGGCCGTGGGCGCCGCCCGCGACCTGCGGATCACCGGCCAGGTCCACACCGTCCGCCACGCCTTCACCACCAACGCGGCGTACCAGCCGGTCGACTCCCGCATCCGCGGCATGGGCGACCCGGAGTCCTTCAAGGTCTCGCTCGACGTGCGCGGCACCACCTCGACCGGCCTGGACACCCACGAGCCCGGCTGGGCGATCTCCTTCGCGGGCTCCACAGTGACCGACCCGGGCCGCTACCGGGCCGCCGGCTCGACCAACGGCAAGGAGGGCGGCGGCGGCGTCTTCATCCGCTCGCGCGGCACCGTCGTCGACGGCGTGACCATCACGGGCGCGTACGACGAGGGCCTCACCGTGGCCCGTCCCGCCCCCGGCGCGGTCGCCTGGACCCTCGCGGAGGCGCCGGTCGTGCGCAACGTGCGCATCGTCGGCGGCAAGGGCACCCGCGCGGTCGCCCTGCACCAGCCCGCCACCCTCGGCGCCGGCCTCGTCGTCGACTCCGCCCAGCAGGTCGGCGTGCAGGTCAACAGCACGGCCAAGGGCGCGGTGCTCAGCGGCGCGACCATCGGCCTGCGCGGCGTCAAGGGCGCGATCGGCGTGCACGGCGCGAGCTACGCGTCGCTGAACGGCGTCTCCTACGTCGGCGTCGCCCGCCCCACGTTCGGCTGAACCACCGCAGGACCTCCCCGACCCCCGGGGAGCACGGGGAGGGCCGCGGCGCACGCCGCGGCCCTCCCGCTGCGCGGGGCCCGTTCCCCGGGGAGCGCCCGCGGGGCCGGGCTCCTGCCGTACCGTGGTGCGGCCCGCCCACCGCCGAGCGGGGCGTGCCCGCGGCGCCCGCGCCCGTGCGCGCCAGGGCGACGAGCGTCGAGGAGAGCAGTGAGCGGCACGTCGGTGAGCGGCCCCGGGACCCCCGTGGGCGGCGGGGCCCCGCTGAGGCAGCAGGCGGCGAAGGGCGTGGCCTGGACCACGCTCATGGCCGTCGGCTCGCGGGCCATGACCGCCGTGGTCTTCGTGGTGCTCGCCCGGCTGCTCACCCCGGCGGAGATCGGCCTCGTCGCGCTCGCCCTGGTGTTCATCTCGCTGACGAGCATGTTCGTCGACCAGGGGTTCGGCTCGGCGCTCGTGCAGCGGCGCGAGCTCGACGACGAGCACCTGGACACCGCGTTCTGGACCACCCTCGGGTCGGGCGTCCTGCTCGCCGGGGCGCTGTGCGGGCTCGCGTACCCGATCTCCTCGCTCGTCGGCGCCCCCGACCTGGTGCCGGTGCTGCAAGCGCTCTCCGCGACGCTCGTGCTCGGCGCCACCGCCAGCGCGCCGACCTCGGTGCTCCGGCGCGAGCTCGGCTTCCGCTCGCTGGCCTACCGCAAGCTGCTCGGCACCTTCGTCGGCGGCGTCGCCGGCGTCGCGGCGGCGTTCGGCGGGTGGGGCGTCTGGGCCCTCGTCGCGCAGGCCGTCACCCAGCAGCTCGTCGCCACGGTCGCCCTGTGGGCCGTCACGCCGTACCGGCCCGGCCTGCGCTTCTCGCGCGCGGCGTTCCGCGACCTGTTCGGCTACAGCAACAAGGTCATCGGCATCAAGCTGCTGGAGTTCCTCAGCAAGCGCTCGGACGACCTGCTCATCGGCTCGGTGCTCGGGCCGGTCGCGCTCGGGCTCTACTCCGTGGCCTACCGCCTGCTGACGATCATGACCGAGGTCCTCAACCTCACCATCGACGGCGTCGCCTTCCCCACCTTCGCGAGGCTGCAGGGGGACGTGCCGCGGATGCGCCGCGCGTACGAGAGCGCGATCCGCGCGAGCCTGACCGTCGCCGCGCCGGCGTACCTCGCCGTCGCGGTGCTCGCCCCCGACCTCGTCGCGCTGTTCTTCGGCGAGCGGTGGGACGACGCGGTGCCGGTCATGCAGGTGCTCGCCCTCGCCGGGCTCGTGCAGGCGCTGCTCTACTCCAACAACTCGCTGCTCATGGCCATCGGGCGGCCGCAGACCGTCCTGCGGGTGACGGCCGTCATCGCGGCGGTCAACGTCGTCGGGTTCCTCGTGGCCGTCAACTTCGGCATCCTCGCCGTCGCGGTCGCCTACGCCGTGCGCGCGTACCTGCTGGCGCCGCTGTCCATCGCCCCGGCCAAGCGGGCGCTGGGCTTCTCGTGGCGCGAGTTCGTCGTGCCGCTGCTGCCGCTGCTGCTCAGCGGCGGGCTCATGGCCGGCGCCGTCGCGCTGGTGCGCCACGTGCTGCTCGCGGACGCGCCGACCGCCGTCGCGCTGGGCGCGTCGCTCGCCGTCGCGGCGCTGACCTACCCCCTGCTCGTCCGCCTGCTCGCCCCCGCCCGCTTCCGCGAGGTCGTCGGGTACGCGGCGCTCGCGCTGCCGTCGCGGCGCCGCCGCGCCGGCGCGCGCGGCGCGTGAGGGGCCGTACGACCCCCGCGTCACCGACCCGCTGTGCGCCCTCCGGCACGCACCGTGGTCCGTGCGTGTGACTTGCGCCGAAGCGGTGGCACTGCCCCCCGTCGCGCTGCAAGACTCGCTGCCGCCGGGGGGCGCGTGGTCGACGACGTCCCCCGTACGACGCCCCGCGGGCTCCTCCGCGGCGCGGCCGACGACCCCGCAGGAGGACCCCGTGCCGGAAGCCCCCGCGTCGACCCAGGCCCCGCAGGGGGCCCGCGCCGACGGGGACCCCGGCGACGTCGACGTGGTCCTCGTCGCCGGCAACAGCCGCAGCGGCACGACCATGCTCGCCCGGATGCTCGGGCGCCACCCGCGCGTCGTCGACCTCGGCGAGCTGCACTTCGCCGAGGAGATGTGGCTCCCCGCCGACCGCGACCGCGCGCTCGGCGGGGACGAGGCCCTCGCGCTCGCGGACCGCCTGCTGCACAACCGGCGCGAGTGGTACCACCGCCCGCACGTGCCCGGCGCCTTCGCCGAGGTCGCCCGCGAGGCCCTGGCGCCGCTGGCCGAGCGCCCGGGCCCGGTGCGGGGGCACGACGTGCTCGCCGCCGTGCTCGCGCACGAGGCGGCCGCGGAGGGCGGCGACGTCGCCCTGGAGCAGACGCCGCGCAACGTCTTCTACCTCACCGAGCTGCTCGACCTGCTGCCGCGCGCCCGCGCCGTGGTCCTCGTGCGCGACCCGCGCGACGTGCTGCTGTCGCAGAAGAACTGGTGGCGCCGGCGGTTCCGGGGCACGAGCGGCGTGCCGCTGGCGACGACCTTCCGCCAGTGGGCCGACTACCACCCGCTCACCACGAGCCTGCTGTGGCGCGGCGGCGTGCGTGCCGGGCTGCGCGCGGCCGAGCACCCGCGGGTCGCCCTGCTGCGGTTCGAGGACCTCGTGCAGGACCCGCAGGGCGAGCTCGAGCGCCTGCTGCGCCCCTGGGGCCTCGACGTGGCGCCGGGGATGCTCGACGTCCCGCGCATCAGCTCCTCGAACAGCACCGACCGCGGCGGGTCGGGCGTCGACCCCTCGGTGGTCGGGCAGTGGCGCACCGGGCTCGGCCGCGCCGAGACCTGGCTCAGCCAGCGGGTGACGGCCCCCGAGGCCCAGCGGCTGGGCTACGCCCCGGTCCCGCTGCGGCCGCCGGTGCTGCGCCTCGCCGGGCAGGCCCTGGCGCTGCCGGGCAAGACCGCCCTCGCGGTGGCGCTCAACCGCGGGCGCAGCCGGAGCCTGCTCACCTCGGTGCGCCGCAGGCTGCGCGGGTGAGCGCCGTGGACCAGGGCCTCGCGCGCCCCGCGCTGCTCGCGGCGGGCGTCGGCGCCGTCACGGGGGCCCTCGTCGGCCTCGGCGGCCCCGTGGCGCTGCTGCCGGCCGCCGCCGTCGCCCTCCTCGTCGGCCTGCTGCTGCAGCGCTCGCGCCCCGGCCTGCTGCCGGTGCTCGCGCTCGCGGTCGCCGCCACGCCGCCGCTCCTGGCCCTGCCCCTGTCGGTCACGGTCGGCGGCAAGTCCCTCTACCTCAGCGACCTCCTGCTCCCCGCGGCCGCGGTCGTGGCCCTGACGCGGCGCTCGCGCCTGCAGCGCACGGACCTGCTCGTCCTGGCCTACGCCGCGGTCATCGCGTTCGACTCGGCCGTCGGCATCGTGCGGCACCAGCCGTTCCAGGCGTTCACCCAGGACCTGCGCGGGCCGGCGTACATCGTGCTCGGCTACGTCATCGCGAGCCGGCTCTGGCGCCCGGTGCACTCGCGCGCCGCGGTGCGCGCGGCCCTGGTCGTGCTCTGGTACTCCGCCGGGCTCATGCTCGTCACGATCGTCACGGGCACCGAGCTGCTGGCCGGCCGCGTGGCGAACGTGCGGGTGCAGGGCGTCGGCGGGACCGCGGCCGAGCTCGACGCCACGCGCTTCATCGTCAACAGCAAGGTCCTGGCCTTCGTGGTCCTCGTGGCGGCGGCCACCGTGCTGCTGAGCCGGCGGGCGGGCGCGCGCGAGCGCCTGCTCGCCGCGGTGCTGGCCCTGCCCGCGTTCCTCGTGACCTTCCTCGGCTACGCGCGGGCCACGCTCCTGGCGCTGCTGCTCTGCACCGCGGTGCTGCTGGTGCTGCGCCGGCGCGCCGACCTGCACGGCGGCCGGCTCGGCGCCGTGGTGCTGGCCGCCGCCGCGCTCGTCGGCGTCGTGGGCCTCACGGGCACCGCGTCGCTGCTCAGCGACCCCGACGGCAACCTCGTCGCGCGGCAGGTCGCCGGCTTCGAGGAGCGGGTCCTCGGCGGGCTCACCACCGAGCAGGTCGAGACGCCGGGGAACGAGTACCGCCTGCTCGAGAACCGCTACGCGCTCATGACGTGGGGCGAGAACCCGCTCTTCGGGCAGGGCATCGGCGCCAGCTACCACCCGCCGATGATCGCCGACCCGCTGCTGCAGGCGTTCGAGACGGACCCCGAGTTCGGCTCGCGCTTCGTGCACAACGGCTACCTCTGGTACCTCGTCAAGACCGGGCTCGTCGGCCTGCTCGCGTTCCTCGCGATGGTCCTCGTCCCCGTGGCGCGCGTCCTGCGCCGCGCCGCGGGGCCCGAGGGCATGCCGCCGGTGGACGTCGCGCTGGCCGTGAGCCTGCTCGGGCTCATGCTCATCCACGCCTTCGAGCCCGACATGCACCGCGTCGGTGGCGCCGCCCTCGTGGGCGCGCTCATCGGCTACCTCAGCCTGCGGGGCGCCTCCCGCGCCCCCATCGAGCGCGGTCCCTCCGCCCGCTCGCGCGGCACCCGCACCCTCGACAGGAGAGTCGCACCATGAGGATCGCCTTCATCGGCACGCGCGGGGTCCCGGCCCGGTACGGCGGCTTCGAGACCGCCGCCGAGGAGATCGGCGCCCGCCTCGTCGACCGCGGCCACCGCGTCGTCGTCTACTGCCGCGGCGCGGAGGACACCGGCAAGCGCGAGCACCTCGGCATGGACCTCGTCCACCTGCCGGCCCTGCGCAGCCGCACCGCGGAGACGCTGAGCCACACCGCGGCGTCGGTGCTGCACCAGCAGGTCGCGCGCGCCGACGTGGCGGTCGTCTTCAACGCCGCGAACGCCCCGCTGCTGCCCGCGCTGCGCCTGCGGCGCATCCCGACGGCGGTGCACGTCGACGGCCTGGAGTGGCAGCGCACCAAGTGGAGCGCGACCGGGCAGCGCTACTACCGGCTGGCCGAGAAGCTCGCCGTGCGCTGGGGCGACGCCCTCATCGCCGACGCCCGCGGGATCCAGGACTACTACCGCGACGAGCACCGGGCCCGCACCTGGTTCATCCCCTACGGCGCGCCCGACACCAGCGGCGTCGGCGGCGGGCGGCTCGGCGAGCTCGACCTCGCCGCCGACGGCTACCACCTCGTCGTCGCCCGCTTCGAGCCCGAGAACAAGGTCGAGCGCATCGTCGAGGGCTACCGGCGCAGCGCGGCGCGGCTCCCCCTCGTCGTCGTGGGCGGGGCGCCCTACGACTCCGGCTACGGCGACCTCGTGCGCGCCACCGCCGGCGACGACCCGCGCATCCGGCTCGTGGGGCCGGTGTGGGACCAGGAGCTGCTCGACCAGCTCTACGCGGGGGCGCGGACGTACCTGCACGGGCACTCCGTCGGGGGCACCAACCCCTCCCTGCTGCGCGCGGTCGGCGGCGGGGCCCCCACCGTGGCCTTCGACGTGAGCTTCAACCGCGAGGTCCTGCTCGGCAACGGCGTGTTCTTCCGCGACCCGCAGGACGTGGCGCGGGCCGTCGAGGACGCCGAGGCCGACCCGGCCGCCGCGCACGAGCGCGGGCGCCTCGCGCACGCCGACGTGCTGCACCGCTACCACTGGGACGGCGTCGCCGCGGACTACGAGCGCCTGTGCCTCGCGCTCGCCGAGGGCACGGCGGCGACGCCGCCGGCCGACCTCGACGTGCGGCCCGCCGGCGTCGTCGACCTCGCGGCGGTGCGCGCGCAGGTGCCCGGGCCCGCGGCGGAGAGGACCACCGTCCGGTGAGGGTCGTCGTCCTCTCGCTCACCGACCCGTACCGCGCCGCCCACGGCGGCACCCTGCGCACCCGGGCCCTCGTCGCCGCGCTCGCGCGGCTCGGCCACGAGGTCGTCGTCGTGTTCCCGCAGGACCCCGCCGCGGCCGCCCACGACCCCGGCACCTCGGGTGGCGCCCAGCCGCCGGCCGGGGCGCGGGTGCTGCCCGTGGCGTCCACCACCGTCGGCACCCGGGACTGGCCCGCGTGGGTCCGCCGGGCCAAGCGCACCCTCGTGCCCCTGCCGACGGCGGTGGGCGGGATGAGCGCCGGCGTCGCCGGCGCCCTCGCCTCCCTCGCCCCCGTCGACCTGCTCGTGGTGAGCGTCCTGCCCTTCTCGCGGTACGTCCGCGCGATGCCCGGCACCGCCCTCTGGGTCGACCACTCCGACCTCTACAGCGACGTGGTGGCCCGCGAGGCCGGGCGCCGGAGGGGCCTGGCCCGGCGCACCGCCGCGCTGCAGCTGCGCGGCGTCGTCCGCGCCGAGGACCGGCTCGCGGCCGAGGCCGCGGTCACCACCGCGGCGGGCCTCGTCGACGCCGAGGCCCTGCGTCGGCGCGCCGGCCACGAGGTGGCGTGGCTGCCCACACCGGTCGCCACGGCGCAGGTCCCGCGCGACCCCTCGGCCCGCCCGGCCGCGGGGTTCTTCGCCAACTTCGAGTACTGGCCCAACGTGGACGCGCTCGAGCTCCTGCGCGAGCGCTGGGCGCCCCGCCTGGCGGCCCTGGGCTGGGACGTCGTGGTGGCCGGCCTCGCGAGCGACCGGATGGACGCGGGGCCGCACGCCCGGGTCCTGGGCCCCGTGCCGTCCCCGGCCGACTTCTACCGGCACGTCGACGTGACGCTCGCCCCGGTGCGGGTGGGCGGCGGGATGAAGGTCAAGGTGGTCGAGTCCCTCGCCCACGGCCGCCCGGTCCTGGCCACGCCCTTCGCGGTCGCCGGCTTCCCCGCCGACCTGGCCGGCGCCGTGCAGGTCGTCGACGCGCAGGAGCCGGACCTCGCGGTGCTGGCGGACGGCGCCCCGGCGCTGCCCGCCGACCTCGCCGAGGCGCTGCGCCCGTTCACGGCCGAGGGCTTCGACGCGCAGGTGGCGGGCCTCGTCGAGCGCCGGGTGGTCGCGCCGCCGCGCGCGCGGGCCGGCGCGTGAGCGGGCCGCTGCCCGGCTTCCTCGTCATCGGGGCGATGAAGGCCGGGACGACGAGCCTGCACCACTACCTCGCCGCGCACCCCGGGCTGCACCTGCCGACGACGAAGGAGCTCAACTTCTTCCGCGACGACCGGCACTTCGGCCGGGGCGTCGACTGGTACCGGCGGCAGTTCGCGGGCGCGGCACCGGGTCAGGTCGCCGGCGAGGTCTCGCCGGACTACGCCAAGCACCCGCACTGGCACGGCGTCCCCGAGCGGGCGGCAGCGGTCGTGCCGGGGGCGCGGCTGGTCTACCTGGTGCGCGACCCGGTGGCGCGGATGCGCTCGATGTACGTCCACCAGGTCGCCGCCGGCGTCGAGCGGCGCCCGGCCGACGTGGCGCTGCTCGAGGAGCCGCACTACCTCGAGACGAGCAGCTACGCCCTGCAGGCCGAGCGCTGGCTCGAGCGCTTCGCGCCGGAGCAGCTGCTCGTCTGCACGAGCGAGGAGCTGCGCGAGGACCGCGACGCCGTCCTCGCCCGGGTGCACCGGTTCGTCGGCGTCGAGCCGCTGCCGGCAGCCGCCCCCGAGGGGACGCAGTGGTACCGCAGCGAGGACCGGCGCCAGCGCCGCGGCCTGCTCAAGGTCGCCGCCTCGTTCCCCGCGCTGCACGGCGCCTTCGCCAGGGTGCCGGCCCCGCTGCGCGAGGCCGTGCGCCGCGCAGGCTCGCGCGAGCTCCCGGCCGGCACCGGCGCGCTCTCCCCGGCCACCGAGCGGGCGCTGCGCGATCGCCTCGCCCCCGACCTCGAGCGGTTCCGGGCGCTGGCCCCCGACGCGGTGCGGCGCTGGGAGCGCGCGGCCCGCGACCGCGAGGAGCGCCCGGCGGGCTGACCCCGGCCCCCGTGCACCGAGGGCCCCCACCCCGCCCGGGTGGGGGCCCTCGGCATCGGGCTCAGGTGGCGCTGATGACCTCGCGCGCCACGTTGTCGTAGTCGAGCAGGACGCGGTTGTCGGACGCGTCCGGGAGCTCCAGGACGCCGACCGAGCAGTTCGCGACCGTCCCGGTGAGGCTGCACGACGTGCCAGCAAGCGCTATCCCACGGGAGCCGTCGGCCTGGCCGCCGTCGATGCGGGTGCCCTCGACGTCCACCGTGGTCCCGGGCTCGATGTGGATGCCGAAGCGGTCGCCGAAGCCGGAGACGCTGCCGCCCTCGATGCGGGCGCCCGCCTTGCAGTGCACGCCCCGGCCGTCGCGGACCCCCGACACCTCGACGTCGCGGATCACCGTCGTGCCGCCGGCGCTCGGCTGCACGAAGATCCCCCACTCGTTGGAGTCGCGGACGGTCCCGCCCTGGATCGTCACGTTGCGGGCGCGGACGTTCATGCCGCCCCACTTCATCGTCCCGCAGCCCTCGATGTCGGGGACGATGGTGATGCCGTCCCCCGGCTCGTGGGTGTCGATCCCGGTCGAGGACGTCTCGCGCACCCGCGGGGCCACGTAGATGTCCTCGGGCTCGCCGGTCTGCGCGATCGACTCGACGAGGGCGTCGTACCCGTGGTCGGTGGTGAAGGCGTGGCGCACCCGCTCGATGCGGCCGAGGACGCGCAGGTCCCGTGTCGTGGAGGTGCAGCTGACGCCGTACCCGTAGTGGTTGCGGCCCTGGTCGTCGACGCAGTCGTGGATGTACGCGTCGATGGTGCCGCCGACCGTGCCGAAGGTGCGCAGGGCCGCGCTGCCGCAGAAGCGCAGCTCGACCCCGGCGACCTCGGGCGACTCCACGAAGTCCAGGCGCACGAGGTTGGAGAACGTGCCCTGCGGGTCCGCGTTCTCCAGGGCGCCGGCGCCGGTCAGCGCGAGCGACGGCGCGAGCGCGACGACGTGCGCGCGCGGGGCCGTCGACAGGCTGCTGATGAGCGGCTTGTCGACGCGCAGCAGGTCGCCCTCGACGGCCTCGACGCGGCGCAGCATGCCGCGCTTGCTCTTGCCCTCCTTGAGCCAGTCGTCGCTGCACAGGTAGACCCAGGCCCCGGCGCGGATGCCCGACACGTCGGCGAGGCGGACCGCGTCGGCGCCCTGCACCGCCGTGACCACCTGCCGGGGCTGCTGCTCGATGCGCCCGTTGCGGCGCAGGAGCACCTCGTCCCCGGCCATCGTGAGCACGGTCCCCTCCGGGACCTCGATCTCGCGCACGTGCGGCGGCACCACGAGCCCCGAGCGCAGGACGTGGCTGCCCTCGGGGAGCACCACGCGGGCGTCGCCGGCGTCCAGCAGGCCCTGCAGCTCGGGCGAGGCGTCGTCCGCACCGGTGACGGGCGACGGCGTCTGCGACGGCGCGGGGGTGCGGGGCGCCGGCCCGGCCGCGGCACCACCGGGGCCGTCGTCGCCGAGGGAGCGCCACAGCACCGCCCCGCCCACCCCGGCCAGGCCGAGCCCGCCGGCGGCCACGAGCAGCGAGCGCCGGGACGGGCCGGGGCCGCCGCCGCGGGGTGCGCGGGCACCGCCGCCGGCGCCGCCCGCAGCGCGCGCGGACCCCGGGGACCCCGAGGACCCGGGAGATCCCGGGGACCCCGGGCCGGGGCGGCCGGGCACCGAGTCGTCGTACCCCCCCATCAGCGCGTCCCGCAGGGGGTCGCGGGGCGCGGGGCGGGGCCCGCTCCGGGGCGGTTCGAGGCAGCGGCTGGCATGTCCGTCCGTCCTGGCTGGTGCGTGCCGGGCCCGGGCTGGTCCCGTGCCGGTGCGCGCTGGTGCCGTGCTGGGGCGCGCGTCGGACCCCCGGCGGGGCCCGCGCCCCCCGGGGGCGCCCGCGGGGCTGCCGCCACGGTACCCGCGCCGGGCCCCCGGTGCCGGGAGTCCGCGCAACCAGCCCTCGGCCGGGGGCGCCGCTGCTACCGTCGTCGGGACGGCAGGGGGCGCCGCAGTGGCGACGGCGGCCGGCCGTGGGCCCCGCTGCGCCGGACGCGAGGGGGAGCACCGCACGATGGGCAACGGTCTGGCCGGCGACTGGCGGGGCATGGTGGTCCTCGTCGCGGGCGTCACCTGGGAGGGCAACCGGCTGGGGGCCCAGCACATCGCCGAGCGGCTCACGCGCTACGCGCCGGTGCTCTACGTCGACCCGCCGCGGACACCGCTATCCACGCTCCGCAAGCCCTGGATGGCGCAGAGCCACCAGGAGCCCCGCCTGCGCCTGCTGCAGGACCGCCTCGCCCGCCTGACCGTCGTCGTGCCCCCGGCCAAGACGCGCCCCGGCATGCGCACCGTCGCGACGGCGTCCTTCCGCCACCAGGTGCGCCGCGCCGTGCGCGCGCTCGGCGGCGACGTGGCCGCCGTCGTGCAGGTGCCACCGCACTTCCCGGTCCTGGGCACCCTCGGTGAGCGGGTGTCGGTGCACCTGGCCTCCGACGACTTCGTGGCGGGGGCGCAGCTCAACGACGTCGCCGTGCGGTGGGTCCGGGGCCGCGAGCGCGAGGTGTCGCGCCGCGCGGACCGCGTCGTCGCCGTGTCGCCGGTCCTCGAGGAGAAGTGGCGCGCGCTCGGGCACGACCCGGTGCTCATGACCAACGGCTGCGACTACGACCTCTTCGCGGGCACCGACACCGCGGTCCCCGCCCCCGAGGTCACCCTGCGGCGACCGGTGGCCGGCTTCATCGGCACGCTCAACGAGCGCACCGACGCCGACCTGCTCGAGGCCGTGGCCGAGGCCGGCCACTCGGTGCTGCTCGTCGGGCCCCGCTCGGAGGCCGCGCCGCACGCGGCGCTGGACCGGATCTTCGCCCGGCCCAACGTGCAGTGGGTGGGGCCCAAGCGCCACCACGAGGTGCCGTCCTACCTGCGCCACGTCGACGTCGGGCTCGTCCCCTACACCGACAGCCCGTTCAACCGGGCGAGCTTCCCGCTCAAGGTCCTCGACTACCTCTCCGCCGGGCTGCCCGTCGTCGCGAACGACCTGCCCTCGGTGCGCTGGCTCGGCACCGACCTCACCGAGCTCACGACGGGCCGCCAGGCGTTCGCCGACGCGGTCGCCCGCGCGCTCGCGACGCCGCGCGACGAGGCGCTCGTGGCCCGCCGCCGCGCCTTCGCCGCGCAGCACTCCTGGGACCGGCGCGTCGAGCAGCTCGCGGGCGTCCTCGGGCTCACCGCGCCGGGCACTGCCGGCGGCCAGGACGCGGCCGAGGGTCCGGGCGCCCCCGCCGGGGCGTCCGGGCGCGGCGCGTGAGCGCGGCGCCCGGCACCCCGCCCGGCGGGCAGGACGCGCCGCGCGCCCGCGTCGAGGGGCTGCGCCGCGTGCTCGTGGCGCACCCGTTCCCCGACCTCTACGGCGCCGACCTCATGCTGCTGCGCAGCCTGCGCGGGCTCGTCGAGGCCGGCGTGGAGGTGCTCCTCGTGGTGCCCGAGCCCGGGCCGCTCCTCGAGCGCGTGGCGGCGCAGGGGGTCGAGCACCGCGTGCTGCCCTTCCCGGTGCTGCGCAAGGCCCTGCTGTCCCCGCGCGGGCTCGCCGGGCTGGTGCTCGGCGCCCCCGCCGAGCACCGCCGGCTGCGGGCCGTGCTGCGCGAGCAGCGCCCGGACGTGGTGTACGTCAACACGCTCACGCTCCCCCACTGGCTGGCCGCGGCGCGGGCGCAGGGCGTCCCCGCGGTCTGCCACGTGCGCGAGCTGGAGTCCGCCTCGCCGCGCGCCGTGACGCGCACCCTCACCGCGCCGCTGCTCGCCGCGGGCACGGTGGTGGCGAACTCCCGGGCCACCGCGGCCTTCCTCGCCGCCCAGCACCGCCGGCTCGCCGCCCGCACCCGCGTGGTGCTCAACGGCTTCGACTTCCCCCCGGCGCCCGAGGGGCCGCGCCGCGCGGCGCCTGGAGCCCGCCGGCGGGTCGTCGTCGTGGGCCGGCTGAGCCCCCGCAAGGGCCAGGACGTCGCCGTGCGCGCCCTCGCGGCGCTCGTCGGCGAGGGGCACGACGTCGAGCTCGAGCTGGTGGGCAGCGTGTTCCGCGGCTACGAGTGGTACGAGGACTCCCTGCGCGCCCTCGCGGCCGAGCTCGGGGTCGCCGACCGCCTGCTGCTGCCCGGCTTCCGGGAGGACGTGTGGCCGCACCTGCTCGACGCGGACGTCGTCGCGGTGCCCTCGCGCCTCGAGCCCTTCGGCAGCGTGGCCGTGGAGGCCATGGCCGCGTGCCGGCCGGTCGTGGTGAGCGGCGTGGGCGGCCTGCCGGAGATCGCCGAGGACGGCGCCGGCGTCGTCGTACCGCCGGAGGACCCCGCGGCCCTCGCGGCGGCGCTCGGCGGCCTGCTCGCGGACCGCGCGGGCGCCGACGAGCTGGCCCGCCGCGGCTGCCGCAGCGCCCGCGCGCGCTTCACCCTGGACCGCTACCGCGCCGAGCTGCTCGACGTCCTCGCCGCCGCCGCGCGCACGCGCGGCGCGTAGCGCCGGCGCACCCCGCCGGCACCCGCACCGGGCACCGCCACCGCGTAGGACCACCACCACCGCGACCGGCACCGCCGGCGCGGGCAGGACGGACGAGGGCCCGGGGAGCGTCGCTCCCCGGGCCCTCGTCGTGCTGGTGCGCCCGGTCAGTCCCGGGCGGCGGGCACCGCGGGCGCGGCGGGCGCCGCACCGCGGGCGGGGGCCGCGCCCCGGCTGAGGACGGCCGCCGGGCGACCGGCGTCGCGGCGCCCGCGCAGCACGAGGCCGAGGACCCCGCCGTCGATGGCCGACACCCGGTCGAGGGCGGCGCGCACGTCGGTGCTCGTGGTGTCGCCGAGCTGCACGGTGAGCAGCGCGCTGTCGACGTAGGGCAGCAGCACCATCGAGTCCGCGACGGGCAGCAGCGGGGCGCCGACGACGACGAGGAGGTCCACGTCGGCGGCGACGTCCTGCAGGGCGCGGGCCGCGGGCTCGCTGGTCAGGGCCTGGGTCGGCTCGACGCCGCCCCGGCCGGCGGGGAGCACCACGAGCGAGCCGGTCCCCTGCACCCGTACGGGCAGCAGCGCCTGGGCGACCGTCGCGGTGCCGCTGATGACCTCGCAGAGCCCGACGGGGCCGTCCTCGCGCACGCCCTTGCCGCCGGCGCGCAGGTCGGCCTCGACGAGGGCGACGCGCTGGCCGAGCGAGGCGAGGCCGACGGCGAGCCCGGCCGCGACGCCGGCCTTGCCGTCCTCCCCCGCGGCGCTCGTCACGAGCAGGCGGGAGAGGTCGCGCCGGCGCGCGGCCACGAGGACCTGCGAGGCGAGGGCGACGTAGTCCTCGCCGGCCTTCACCGGGCCGGCCGAGGCGGTGCTGAGGTCGACCGCGTCCACGCGCGCCGGGGAGCCCGCGACGGTGCCGACGACGGGGGCGCCGAGGTCCGCGCGGGCGACGCCGTCGCGGTCGTGCAGCCGCCGGTCGCGCGCCGCCAGGAGCAGCGCCAGCGCGATGCCGAGCGCCAGGCCGAGCAGCGCGGCGAGCAGGACGGTCTGCCCGAGGTTCGGCGAGGCGGCCTTCGTCGGCGGGGTCGCGGTCGAGATCACCGCGGCGCCGCCCTCGCGCAGCTGCGCGGCGACCTCGTACTGCTGCTGCGTCGCGCGCAGGTCGGCGAGCCGGCCGGCGACGTCGTTGTAGCGCGCCTGCAGCGCCGTGAACGTGGCCGTGGTCGGCGACGCCACCTCGGCCGGGTCGAGCGCGATGCCGGACGCCGCCGCCCGGTCGCGCGCCACGGTGATCTCGGCGAGCTGCAGGTTGATGCGGGTCGACTCCGCGTCCACCTCGCGCTGCGCGACCGCGAGCTCGCCCTCCAGCTCGGCCACCTGCTCCTGCAGGGCGTCGGCCCGGCGCTGCGCCTCGGTCCCGGCCGCGAGGTCGCGCCGGTCCTTGTACGCCAGCACGTACGCGTTGGCGGCGTCGGCCGCGCCCTGGGCGGTGGTGGCGTCGACGGTGACCGTGGCGACCTGGCTCTCCGGCACCCCCTCGACGAGCACGTCGAGCACCTCGACGCCGTCACCGAGGCGCTCCTCGACGTCGGCGCGCATCTGCGTCGACTCGAGCACGCTCACCTGCGTGGCCAGCAGCGTGGCGGTGTCGCCGTTCTGCTGCGGCCCGAAGATGCTCTGCAGGTTGCCCGAGGAGACCCGCACGTCGGCGCTGGCCCGGTAGGTCTTGCCCTGCACCAGGGTCAGCGCGACCGCGACGAGGACCGTCGCGACGAGCGCGCCGGCCACGACGGCGCGGCGCCGCCACAGCTCGCGCAGGGAGAAGGTCGTGGCGGGCGCCGGCTCCTGGTCGGAGTCGGTGCGGCTGTCGTACGCAGTCACGGGCGTCCCTCGCGTGGTGGTCCGATCGTCGCGCTGGGGGGTGGGCGGTGCGTCGTCGCGGCCGCTGCGCGTGTCCGTGACAGTGAAGCACAGCGGGGTGCCCGCGACCGGGCTTCGACGGAACGCTCGGCGGACCGTGCGCAGCCGCGTGCGCAGCGCGACCGGATTGCCCTGCAGGGGTGCGGATCTGGCCGAACCGCTGGCCCCGGCGGCCCCGTCCCGCCATGGTTGCCTGCGGGTCCCGGCGAGCGCCGGGCCGGCCTCGAGGGGGGGACGTGGCGGAGCCGCGCACGACAGCAGCAGGCAGCCCGCGCGTGAGCGTGGGCGTCCCGGTCTACAACGGCGAGGAGTTCCTGGCCGAGGCCCTCGAGGGGGTGCTGCGCCAGGACTTCCGCGACCTCGAGGTCGTCATCAGCGACAACGGCTCCACGGACGGCACGCAGGGCATCTGCGAGCGCTACGCGGCGCAGGACGAGCGGGTGCGCTACCTCCGCAGCGACGTGAACCGCGGCCTCGCCTGGAACTTCAACACGGTCTTCCACGAGGGCCGCGGCGAGTTCTTCATGTGGAACGCCGCGGACGACGTGCGCCTGCCCGGCATGGTCGGCGCCTGCGTCGCGGCGCTGGACGCCGACCCGGGCCTCGTCCTCGCCCACACCCGCACGACGTACGTCGACGAGCGCAGCAGGCCGTTCAAGGTCTGGCCGCGCACCGACCGCGCGACCCAGGCCAATCCCTCGGAGCGCTTCGGCGACGTCGTCCTGCACGAGGCGGAGTGCTTCCCCGCGCACGGGGTCATCCGGCGCTCCGCGCTGCTCGGCACCGCCCTGCACGGCGGCTACCCCAACAGCGACAACCCGCTGCTGGCCGAGCTGGCGCTGCGCGGGCGCTTCCTCGAGCTCGACGAGGAGCTGTTCCACCGCCGCGACCACCCGGGCCGCAGCATGCGCGCGTTCACCACGACGCGGGCGCGCAACGCGTTCTTCGACCCCCGCCGCTCGGGCAAGGTCACGCTCCCGCGCTGGCGCGTCGGCGCCGAGTACGCCCGCGGCGTGCACCGCGCCCCCCTGCCCCAGGCGGAGAAGGCGCGCTGCTACGCGTACCTCGGGCCCTGGGCCGTGAAGTGGCGCGGCACCCTCGCGCGCAACCTCGGCTCCGCGGCGTCGCAGGTCGTCGCGCAGAAGGTCACCCAGCGCAGGGGCGGGCGCGGTACGTTGACCGCATGAGCGACCCTCACGCTGCGGCAGGTTCGGCCGCGCTCCGGCGCCGCGCCGCGTACGAGGCCGCGAAGGCGCGCACGCGCCTGCGCCTGGCGCGCCGGCGCCGGGGGCGGCCCCAGCCGCTGCTCGTCCACCAGATGGGCAAGGTCGCCTCGTCCTCGGTGACGGCGTCGCTGCAGGAGGCGGGCCTGGACCCCGTCTACCAGGTCCACGCGGTCTCGCCGGCCGGCCTCGCGGCGCTCGAGGCGAGCTACGCGCGGCGCTGGGACCCCGGCCACCGCGGGGCGCAGCACCTCTGGCAGGGCCAGTGGGTCGCCGGGCGCCTGGCCCGCGAGCCCCAGCGGCGCTGGCAGGTGGTCACCGTCGTGCGCGACCCCGTCGCGCGCAACGTCTCGAGCTTCTTCCAGGTCGCCCGCTCGCGGTACGGCCTCGACCTCGGCGAGCTCGCGCGGGACCGCTCCGAGGACGAGGTCGTCGACGCCGTGCGCGCGCTCTTCCTCGAGCGCTTCGACGACCACGAGGGCCCCGTGCGCTGGGTGGACGCGGAGCTGGCGGTCCCGTTCGGCGTCGACCCCTGGAGCGCGCCGTTCCCCCGCGAGCGCGGCTGGGCGGTGCTGCGCGGCGAGCGGGCCGACGTGCTCGTGCTGCGCTACGAGGACCTCGGGCGCTGCTTCGGCGAGGCCGTCGAGGCCTTCCTCGGCCTGCCCGGCGTGCGGCTCGCGAGCCGCAACGTCAGCAGCGGCAAGGACTACGCCGACGCGTACCGCGCCGTGGAGCGCCGACTGACCCTCGACGGGGACTACCTCGACCGGATGTACGGCTCGCGCTACGCGCGGCACTTCTGGAGCGACGAGGAGCGCGCCGCCCACCGGGCGCGCTGGGTCGCGGGCACCCAGGGCACCTCGAGCACCTCGAGCACCCCGGACGCCGCAGGGGGCGGCGCCGCCGCGGCGGCCCGCCCCCTCGACCCCGACCGTGCGGTCGACCTCAGGCGTCCCACACCTTCCACGGCGCCTTCCCCGCGTCCCAGCGGGCGTTGAGGTCGGTCCAGTCGCGGAAGGTGTCCATGCCCGCCCAGAAGCCCTCGTGCGGGAACACCGAGAGCTGGCCGTCGCGGGCCACCTGCTGCAGCGGCGCCGCCTCGAGCATGAGGCCCGGGTCGTCCGAGACGTAGTCGTCGACGAACGAGCGCTGGAAGAGGAAGAACCCGCCGCTGACCCAGCCGGCGGCCGCGGGCTTCTCGTTGAACTCGACGACCCGCGAGGCCGCGTCGTCGACGCGGATCTCGCCGAAGCGGCTCGTGGGGTGCACGCCGGTCACCGTGGCGGCCCGCCCCAGCTCGACGTGGTGGCGCAGCTGCGCGGTGAGGTCCACGTCGCCGATGCCGTCGCCGTAGGTGAGGGCGAAGACGTCGCTCTTGAGGTACGGCGCCACGCGCCGGATCCGCGCACCGGTCCCGCTGAGCAGCCCGGTCTCGACGAACGTCACCTCCCAGTCCTCCTCGACGTCCGCGCCGGTGTGGAACACCGGGCGGTGGTCGCCGCCGAGGGTGAGCGTGAAGTCGCTCGTCTGCTCGCGCAGGTCGAGGAACCACCGCTTGATGAGGTCGCTCTTGTAGCCCAGCGCGAGCACGAAGCGCCGGTAGCCGTGGTGGCTGTACGTCTTCATGACGTGCCACAGGATCGGCTTGCCGCCGATGTCGACCAGCGGCTTGGGCAGCTTCTCGCTCGCCTCGCGCAGCCGGGTCCCCATGCCCCCGCACAGGATCACCACGGGGATGTCCTTCGGGTCGAGCAGCCGGTCGGCTGCGCCCGGGGTCGTCGTGGTGCCGTCCATCCGTGTGTCCCCCTCCGTCGTGAACGGCCTCAGGCTAGGTGCGCCCCGCGGGCGGCGTCAGGCGCTTGACCCACCTCGTGCCGCTCGTGCGGGGTCGCGCCGGTCACGTCGCCCGTCCGGCGGCGCCGGGATCGCCCGGAACCGCCCCGCCGCGCGCGGCCCTGCCGCTAGCCTCGTGCACGCCCAGGGGGGACGGGACGGGTCTGCCGTTGACCCGGTCGCCCGGGGGCGAGGGGATGGGGCAGATGAAGATCCTGGTCACGGGGACCGAGGGCTACCTCGGCTGCCTGCTGGCGCCGACGCTCATGGCCGAGGGGCACGACGTGCTCGGCGTGGACACGGGCTACTACAAGAACGGGTGGCTCTACGACGGGGTCCCCGCGACGCCGCGCACGCTGGCCAAGGACATCCGCCGGATCGGCCCGGAGGACCTCGAGGGCGTCGACGCCGTGGTCCACATGGCGGAGCTGTCGAACGACCCGCTGGGCGACCTCATCGGCGAGGTCACCTACGACATCAACCACGCCGGCTCGGTGCGCCTGGCCCAGCTGGCCAAGGACGCGGGCGTGCAGCGCTTCGTCTACATGTCCTCCTGCAGCGTGTACGGCGTCGCCGACGGCGAGGTGGACGAGACCTCGCCCACGAATCCCCAGACGGCCTACGCCTACTGCAAGCAGTACGTCGAGCGCGACGTCTCGGCGCTGGCCGACGACTCCTTCTCGCCGACGTTCCTGCGCAACGCCACCGCCTTCGGCGCCTCGCCGCGCATGCGGTTCGACATCGTGCTCAACAACCTCTCGGGCCTGGCCTGGACGACGGGGCGCATCGCCATGACGAGCGACGGCACCCCGTGGCGCCCGCTCGTGCACGGCCTCGACATCGCGAAGGCGATCCGCTGCGTCCTCGCCGCGGACCGCGACGTGGTGCACGGCGAGGTCTTCAACGTCGGCAGCAACGAGCAGAACTACCAGGTCAAGGAGATCGCCGAGACCGTCGCCGAGGTGTTCACCGGCTGCGAGCTCTCCTTCGGCGAGGCCGGAGCGGACAACCGCAGCTACAAGGTGAGCTTCGACAAGATCCACAAGGTGCTGCCCGGGTTCTCCTGCGAGTGGGACGCCCTCTCCGGCGCCCGCCAGCTGCGCGCCGTCTTCGAGCGCATCGGCATGGACGCGGAGACCTTCACCGGCCGCGGCCACACGCGCCTGAAGCAGCTCGAGCACCTCATGCGCACGCGCCAGCTCGACGACCAGCTCTACTGGACGGCCCCGTGATCATCACCCCCACCGAGCTCCCCGGCGCCGCCGTCGTCGAGCTCGAGCTGCGCGAGGACGAGCGCGGCTTCTTCGCCCGCACCTTCTGCCGCAGCGAGTTCGAGGCCGCGGGCCTCGAGCCGCTGGTGGAGCAGTGCAACCTGTCCTACAACCACCGCGCGGGCACCCTGCGCGGCATGCACTACCAGGTCGAGCCGGCGCCCGAGGCCAAGCTCGTGCGGTGCACGCGCGGCGCGATCGTCGACGTCATCGTCGACATGCGCCCGGAGTCCCCCACGTACCTGCGCCACGTCGCGGTCGAGCTGACGGCCGACAACCGCAGGGCGCTGTACGTGCCGCCGCTGTTCGCGCACGGCTACCTCACCCTGGTGGACGGCGCCGAGGTCGTGTACCAGGTGAGCGCCGCCTACACGCCCGGCACCGAGCGCGGCCTGCGCCACGACGACCCGGCCCTGGGCATCGACTGGCCGGTCCCGGTGAGCGTCGTCTCCGAGAAGGACCGCTCCTGGGCGCTGCTCGGCGAGACCGCGGCCGCTCCCGCGGGGGGCGCGGCGTGATCCTCGTCGACGAGGCCCTGCGGCGCCGGGTCGCGGAGGGCCGGCCGCTGCGCGTGGGCATGGTCGGGGCCGGCTTCATGGGCCGGGGCCTGGCCAACCAGATCGTGAACAGCGTCCCCGGGATGACGCTGTCCGCCGTGGCGAACCGGCACCGGGACAAGGCCGAGCGGGCGTACGCCGAGGCCGGCGTCGACGGCGTCGTGGTCGCCGACGACGCGGCGGGGGTGCAGCGCGCGATCGAGCGCGGCACGCCCGTCGTCACCGAGGACCCGATGGCCCTCGTCGGGGCCGGGCTCGTCGACTGCCTCGTCGACGTCACCGGCGCGGTCGAGTACGGCGCCCGCCTCTCGGTCGCCGCCATCGACGCCGGCAAGCCGCTGGTGACCCTCAACGCCGAGCTCGACGGGACGGTCGGCCCCGTGCTCGCCGAGCGGGCCCGCAAGGCCGGGGTCGTGTTCACCGGCAGCGACGGCGACCAGCCGGGCGTGCAGATGAACCTGCTGCGCTTCGTGCAGGGCATCGGCTGCACCCCCCTCGTCGCCGGCAACATCAAGGGGCTGCAGGACCCGTACCGCACCCCGACGACGCAGAAGGGCTTCGCCGAGCGGTGGGGCCAGGACCCGTGGATGGTCACCAGCTTCGCCGACGGCACGAAGATCTCCTTCGAGCAGGCGATCGTGGCCAACGCCGCGGGCTTCACGGTGCCGAAGCGCGGGATGAACGGCTGGGACCACGACGGGCACGTCGACGAGCTGGTCGACCGCTACGACGTGGACGAGCTGCGCGCGCTCGGCGGCGTCGTGGACTACGTCGTGGGCAGCAAGCCCTCTCCCGGCGTCTTCGTCCTGGCCACGCACGACGATCCGAAGCAGCGGCACTACCTCGAGCTCTACAAGCTCGGCAAGGGCCCGCTCTACTCGTTCTACACGCCCTACCACCTCTGCCACTTCGAGGTGCCGAACAGCATCGTGCGCGCGGTGGACTTCGGCGACACGGTCCTCGCGGCTCCCGGCGCTGCGCGCGTCGAGGTGGTCACCACGGCCAAGACCGACCTCGCGGCCGGCACGGTGCTCGACGCGCTCGGCGGCTACCACAGCTACGGGCAGGCCGAGACGGCCGCGGCGACGCGCGAGGGCGGTCTGCTCCCCCTCGGGCTCGCCGAGGGCTGCCGGCTGCTGCGCGACGTGGGCAAGGACGAGGTCCTCACCTACGCCGACGTGGCGGTGCCCGAGGGCCGCCTCGTCGACCGGCTGCGCGAGGAGCAGGCCGGGCTCGGCTGAGCCGCCCCACGGTCCCGACGCCGCCGCCCTCCCGGGCACCAGCGGTCCCCGGCGCACCGTCCGCCGCCGCATCCCGCGGGTGGCGGACGGTGCGCGGGGCCCGGGGCCTCAGCCCCGCGGCGGCGCCGGCATCACCCGCGCCGGCGCGGAGAACACCGTCGCCCCCGCCGGCACGCTGCGCGAGACCAGCGAGAGCGGCCCGATCTTCACGTCGTCCCCGATCGTGATCGGCCCGATGATCACCGAGTGCGGCCCGACCTCGACCCGGCGGCCGAGCCGCGGCACCGCACCGGCCGGGGCGCCGTCCCGGGCGTAGCCGATGCTCACCCCCTGGCGCAGCAGGCAGCCGTCCCCGATCTCCGAGCCCGCCGGCACCATGAGGGCCTGGTGGTGCCCGATCTTCACCTGCCGCCCGATGCGCGCCCGGTCCGAGATCTCCGTGCCGTAGAGCGTGCGCACCACCCAGCGGTCCACGAGCTTGTAGAGCGCCGAGACCGGCTTGCGCACCAGCGCGGGCTGGGAGCGGCGCCAGTGCCCCACCCGGTACACCGCCAGCACGTGCAGCCCCGGGTGCGAGAGCCGCCCGTGCGTGCGCAGGTCCTCGCGCAGCAGCACCCGCAGCGGCGCCGTGGACACCGCACCCTGCGCGGCCGCCCCCTGCTCGGCCTCCCCCGGCGCACCCTCGGCGGGCGCGCCCGACGACCCGCGGCCCTCGGTGAGCGCGGTCACGCGAGCGCCCCCCGCTCGGTGAGGAACCGCTGCAGCGCGCCCACGTCCTGGAACGCGGTGAGCTGCGCGCTGGTGAAGCTCACCCCGAACTCGCCCTCCACGCTCACCATGAGGTTGATGTGCGCCAGGCTGTCCCAGCCCTCCACGTCGCGCGCCGTCGTCCCCTCGCTCAGCTCGAGCCCCTGGTCGCCCAGCACGTCCCGGAACACCTGCTGCAGCCGCTCGTCGATCATCCGTGCGCCCCCTCGCGTCCCCCGGCCCCGGCCCGCACGGGCCGGCGCCGCTCGTCCTGCACCTCGATGAACCCTCGTCCCGCCCGCGCCCCCGCCACCCGCAGGACCCAGCGGGCCGTACCGTCCTGCGCCGGCCCGCCCGGACCCGGTCCCGGCGCCCCGGCCCCCGCGCGGGAGAAGCCGAGCCGCTCGTACAGCCCCGCCACGAGGCCGTTCCGCCGGGAGGGGACGTACGAGCCCACGACCTCGTCGCAGCCCCGCTCCCCGGCGGCCGCCAGCACCAGCCCGAGCATCTCGTCCTCGAGCGTGCGGCCGATGACCCGGCAGCTCATGAGCCAGGTGTCCACGTGCAGCGCGCCGCCGCGCTGCTCGAGCAGCAGCACCCCGACGACGCCGTGGTCGGTGAAGCGGTCGCTGAGCCGGACCGCCAGGACCTCCCACGCCGGGTCCCCGGCCAGCGCCCGCAGCTCGGCGAGCCCGCGGCGGCGGCCGGTCAGGTTGAACTGGTTGGTCTTGCCGACGAGCTGCGCCACCCGCGGCAGCACGAGGTCGTCGACCTCGACGACCCGCGCGGCCATGACGAGGCTGCGGTAGAAGTCGTCGAGGCTGCTCGCGCTCTCCTGCAGGGCGGCGACCTCGGCGCGGGCCCGGTACTGCTCGGTGCGGCGGCGGTCGTCCTGGGTGAGCGCCGGCGCCTCGAACCACGGGTAGTCCGCGAGCGCGCGCACGTAGTCGGCCGGGTCGGGCGGCAGGCAGACCACGTCGACCTCGGGGACGAGCTGGCGCACGGCCTCGCGCTCGACCGGGTTGTCGTCGACCAGGACGAGCGCGTCGAGCCCGAGCCCGAGGACCTGCGCGATGCGCCGCAGCTGCGCGGGCTTGTCGTCCCAGCCGGCGGAGAGCACGGCGATGCGCTCGAGCGTGAGGCGCATGCCCGGGTGCACCCGGAACGCCTCGCGCACGAGCTCCTCGTCGTTCTTCGAGCACACCGCGAGCACCACGCCGCGCGCCTCCAGCGCCAGGGCGTACTCCTGGAACGCGGCGAACGCCTCGCCCGCCGGCCCGTCGCCGAGCGCGATGCCGCCCAGCCCGTCCTCGCCGAGGACGCCGCCCCAGACGGTGCCGTCGAGGTCGAGGACGAGGCACTTGCGGCCCCGGCCCAGCTCGGCCGCGACGACCGCCGCGACGTGCCGGGCGAGCAGCGGCACGACCGACAGGCCGACCGCCTGCTTGGCCACGTGCCACAGCCGGGCGTCGGACCAGCGGTCCGCCCCCACCCGCGCCGCCAGCCGGCCGCAGTCCACCAGGGCCACGCCGGCCTGCGCCGCGGCGTCGGCCAGGCGCAGGTCGAGCAGCAGGCGCATCCGGTAGCGGCTCCCCGCCACCCGCAGCCCCAGGTGCCCGAGGGCCTGGTCCACCGGCACCGGGACGGTCAGCTGGACCACCCGCGCCCCCGTCGCGGCCCGCACGCGGTGCCACAGCCGGCTCCAGCGCTCCACCTCCGCGTCGACGGCCGCGACCGGCTCGTCGCTGTGCTCCGGCAGGTGCAGCTGGGTCTCGTCCGGGACGACCACGACGACGTCGGGGCCGAAGCGGTGCAGCCCGCTCGTCGGGTCGAGCACCTCCTGCTGGTACTGCCCGTAGCCCGACTCGTAGACCTCCGCCGCCACCCCCGCGCGCGCCAGCGCCAGCGGCAGCAGCGCGGCGAGCTGGCTCGTCGTCGAGCTGCCGAGCACCGCCACCCGCGCGGAGCGCGGCAGCGGACCCACCTCCGGCAGCACGCGCGCCAGCACCGCCGAGGCGGCCGTCCAGCTCGCGAGGTCCTCCCCCGCGTCCACGACCGCGGCGCACCAGCGCAGCGCCCCCGCCGCGTCGCCGGCGTCGGCGTGCAGGCGGGCCAGGCGCAAGCACAGCCGCGCCGGCGGCTGCTCCTGGCCCCGCGCCTCGTCCAGCGCCAGGTCCAGCGCCCGCGCCACCCCGTCGTCGAGCGCCGCCCGGGCGCTCCTCGCCCCGTCGTCCCCCATGGGCCCCCCTCGGATCCGTCCGTGGCGGCGCCCCCGGCACCGCCCTGCCCACGCCACACCCTAACGTCGCGGGAGGGTTGGCGGGGCCGGTCGACGGGGCCGTACCGGTGACTGCGTCGTGCGCCACCGAGCAGCGGCCGAGAAGCGCGACGCCCCGCGCACAGGTGTGCACGGGGCGTCGGTTGAGGCGGGGCGGAGCGGCCTCAGTAGGCGCCGGAGCCGCGGACGACGGCGCGCCCGGTCTTCCAGAGGATGAGCACGTCGAGCGCGAGGGACCAGTTGTCGACGTAGCGCAGGTCGAGCCGCAGGGACTCCTCCCACGACAGGTCCGAGCGCCCGGACACCTGCCACAGGCCCGTGAGCCCGGGGCGCACGAGGAGCCGGCGGTGCGCCTCCTCCGGGTACTGCGCGACCTCCTCCGGCAGCGGCGGGCGCGGCCCGACGAGCGCCATGTGCCCCAGGAGCACGTTGAGCAGCTGGGGCAGCTCGTCGAGGGAGTAGCGCCGCAGGAAGCGCCCGGCCCGGGTGACCCGCGGGTCGTTGCGCATCTTGAACAGCACGTCGTTGCCCTCGTTGCGGGCGAGCAGCGCCGCGCGCCGGGCGTCGGCGTCGCGGTACATCGTGCGGAACTTGTACATCGTGAACTCGCGACCGCCGACGCCCACGCGGCGCTGGCGGTAGACGGCCGGGCCCGGGCTCGTCAGCGCCACCACCACGGCCACGGCCAGCAGCAGCGGCGACAGCAGCAGCAGGGCCGCGGCGGCGAGGCCGCGGTCGAGCGCGGACTTGGCGATGCGCCGGCCGCCGGAGAGCCGCGGGTGCTCGACGTGCAGCAGGCTCAGCCCGGCCGCCGGGCGGATCGACAGGCGCGGCCCGGCGACCTCGACCAGGCCCGGCGCGACGATGAGCGAGGTGCCGCTCGACTCCAGCTTCCAGCTGAGGCGGCGCAGCTCCTCGCCGGCCAGCTCCGGGCTCGACACGACGGCGACGGTGTCGGCGCCGCACAGGCGCACGGTGCGCAGCACGTTGTCGAAGCCCCCGACGGCGGGGATGCCGCGGCTCAGGAGCACGTCGACCTGCCCGCTCTGCGGCAGGCAGGCGCCGACGACCTGCAGCCCGTGCGACGGCTCGAGGGCCAGCTGGTCCACGAGGCGCACGACGTCCGCGGCGTGGCCGGCGGCGACGACGCGCTGCATGCCGCGGCCCGCGCGGCGGGCCCGGTGCAGCCGCAGGCGCAGCGCGTAGCGCGCGGCGAGGCCCAGCACGAGGGCCGTGGGCAGCGCCAGGCCGAGGAAGCCGCGGGCGACCTCGGTCTTCGTGGCGTAGGCCAGCACCGCGACCACGGCGCCGAGGTGCACCGCGCTGCTCAGCAGGCGGCGGAACTCCTCCGGCCCGGAGCCGAGGAAGCGGTGCTCGTAGAGCCGGTGGACCCCCAGGGTCGCCACCCAGAGGAACGGCGTCGCGGCGACCGCCACGACGTACGGCGCGATCGCGTCGTCGCCGAAGCGCACGAGCAGCGCGACGAGGCCGGCCGTCAGGCCGACGAGCAGGTCCACGACGACGGCGGTGCGGACGTAGGCCACCTGCCAGGGCGGCCGCTGCGGCAGCTCCACGGTCAGGTCGCCCGGGCCCCGGTGGCGCTGGAACCCGGTCGAGCGCAGCACGGCGTCGACGATCGTCATGTCCCCCCCTGGAACAGCACTCACGGTGCGCGTCGGGCGGGGGTCCCTCCCCGGACCGGTGCCCGACGGCCCCGCCATCCTAGGGGCGGGCCCGCGACGGTGACAGGGGGTTGCGCCACATCACCCGTACGCCACTCCCTCATCACGCTCCGTGCCGACGACCGGCGCCGGCGCCCCTCAGGAGTTGAAGGCGGCCTGCGTCCGCTCCAGCCCGTCCACGCAGAGTGACTCCACCGCGTCCGCGGCGGTCTCCACCACGAGGTCCAGCTCCTTGCGCTCGGCGCCGGAGAAGTCGCGCAGGACGTAGGTGGCGGGGTCCATGCGCCCCGGGGGCCGGCCGATGCCGACCCGCACGCGCAGGAAGTCGCCCGTGCCGAGCGACCGGCGCAGCGACTTCAGCCCGTTGTGGCCGTTGTCCCCGCCGCCGAGCTTGCAGCGCAGCGACCCGAAGGGCAGGTCCAGCTCGTCGTGCACGACGACCAGCCGCTCCGGGGGCACGTCGTAGTAGTCGCGCAGCGCAGCGCCGGGCCCGCCCGACTCGTTCATGTACGACCGCGGCCTCGCCAGGACGACGGGGACGCCCCCGGGGCCGCCGAGGCGCCCCTCCGCGACGTCCGAGCGGGTGCGGCGCGACGGCGACAGCCGCCCGACGCCGCGCGCGGCCAGCGCGTCGACGACGAGGTGCCCCACGTTGTGGCGGGTGCCGGCGTACTCCGGGCCGGGGTTGCCCAGCCCGATGACGACCCACCTGTCCTGCGCCACGTCCTCGTCCTCCTCGCCCTGCTCGCCCCGCGCGCCGGGCCCGCCGCCGGGTGCGCCGCGCGCCCGGCCCCCCGCGGGGACCGGGCGCGCGGCCTGCTGCTGCTGGTGGTGCGGGGGCTCAGCCCTGGGCGTCGCCGGACTGCTCCGCGCCCTCGGGGGCGCCGACCTCGCCCGCGTCGGCGTCCTTCTCCTCGTGGACGATGCCGGCGCCGGCCTCGGCCTCGGCGAGCTCGGCGTCGACCTGCTCGGCGGTCGGGGCCGCCGCCACGAGCACGACGACCGCCTCCGGGTCGCCGGCGAGCGTGGTGCCCTCCGGGAGCGCGACCTGGCCGGCGAGGACCTGGGTGCCCGCGGCGAGGCCGTCCACGCTGACCGGGAACGACTCCGGCAGGTGCGTGGCCTCGGCCTCGACCTGCAGCGTGGCGCTCTCGACGGTGACGAGCGTGCCGGACTCGGCCTCGCCGCCGACCTCCACGGGGACGTCGACGACGACCTTCTCGCCGCGGCGGACGAGGACCAGGTCGACGTGCTCGAGGAAGCCCTTGACGGGGTCGCGCTGGACGTCCTTGGGCAGGGCCAGCTCGGTCGAGCCCTCGAGGTCGACGGAGAGCAGGACGTTGGGGGTCTTCAGGGCGAGCATGAGCTCGTGCCCCGGCAGCGCGATGTGGCGCGGCTCGGTGCCGTGGCCGTAGAGCACGGCGGGCACCTTCGCGTCCCGGCGGATGCGCCGGGCGGCGCCCTTGCCGAACTCGGTGCGGGGCTCGGCGGCGATGCGGACCTCGGACACGGTGACTCCTGGGGTGACGAACGGGCAGTGCGGCGGCGGTCGGCGGCGCGCGGGGCGCGTCGGGGGCCCGGCAGGGGCCCGCGCAGCGACCACCGCGTCGATCACGGAGGCCGTCACGGTGTCGTGGCGGCGTCCCTCGCCGAGGCAACCGCGTCAGTCTAGCCGAGGCCCGCGGGCGTCCTCGCCGCCCCCGGGGCCGGGCGCCCCTGCCCGGTCGCCGGCGGGCTAGACGTGCCCGTCGAACAGGCTCGTCACCGAGCCGTCGTCGAACACCTGCCGGATGGCGCGGGCGATGAGGGGCGCGATGGGCAGGACGGTCAGCCCGTCGAAGCGGCGCGACTCGTCGATGGGCAGCGAGTCGGTGACGACGACCTCGCTGACCCGCGAGTTCTTGAGCCGGTCCACGGCCGGGCCGGAGAGCACCCCGTGCGTGGCCGCGACGACGACGTCGGCGGCGCCGTTGTCGAAGAGCGCGTCGGCCGCCTTGGTGATGGTGCCGGCGGTGTCGATCATGTCGTCGATGAGGACGCACACCCGGTCGCGCACCTCGCCGACGACCTTGCCGACGGTCGCCTGGTTCGGCACCAGCGGGTCGCGCGTCTTGTGGATGAAGGCCAGCGGGGTGCCGCCGAGGGTGTCGGACCAGCGCTCGGCGACCCGCACCCGCCCGGAGTCCGGCGACACCACGGTGATGCGGCTGCGGTCCACCCGGCGCCCGACGTGCGCGGCGAGCAGGGGCAGCGCGAAGAGGTGGTCGACCGGGCCGTCGAAGAAGCCCTGGATCTGCGCGGTGTGCAGGTCGACCGCCATGAGCCGGTCGGCGCCCGCGGTCTTGAGCAGGTCGGCCATGAGCCGCGCGGAGATGGGCTCGCGCCCGCGGTGCTTCTTGTCCTGCCGCGCGTAGCCGTAGAACGGCGTGACCACGGTGATCCGCTTGGCCGAGGCGCGCTTGAGCGCGTCGACCATGATCAGCTGCTCCATGATCCACTGGTTGAGCGGCGCGGTGTGGCTCTGGATGACGAAGGCGTCGCAGCCGCGCACCGACTCCTCGAACCGCACGAAGATCTCGCCGTTGGCGAAGTCGTACGCGGACGTCGGCGTCAGCTCGATGCCCAGCTCGTCCGCCACCGCCTCGGCCAGCTCCGGGTGGGCCCGGCCGGAGAAGAGCATGAGCTTCTTCTCGCCGGTGGTCTTGATGAAGGTCACGCCTGCTCCTCGCCCGCTGTGCCGACCTGCTCCTGGCCCCCCGGCTCCCGGCCCCCCGGCTCCCGGCCCCCCGGCTCCCGGGCCCCCTGCTCCCGGGCCCGCCGCGCGGCCTCGGCCGCGGGGCTGCCCGCGCGGCGGCGCTCGACCCACCCCTCCACGTTGCGCTGGCGCCCCCGCGCCACCGCCATGGCCCCCGGGGGCACGTCCTGGGTCACGACCGAGCCCGCCGCCGTGTACGCCCCGTCACCGACGACGAGCGGAGCCACGAGCATCGTGTCGCTGCCGACCCGCACGTGGTCGCCCACGACCGTCCGGTGCTTCGCGACCCCGTCGTAGTTGACGAACACCGTGGCAGCGCCGATGTTGGCGCCCTCGCCGATCTGCGCGTCGCCCACGTAGGACAGGTGCGGCACCTTGGACCCGGCGCCGATGGTCGAGCCCTTGACCTCGACGTACGTGCCGACCTTCGCGCCCGCCCCGAGCACGGCCCCGGGCCGCAGGTACGCGAACGGCCCCACCGCGGCGCCCTCGCCGACGACGGCGCCCTCGCAGTGCGAGCGCACGACCTGCGCGCCGGGCCCGACCCGGGTGCCGCGCAGCGTGGTGTCGGGGCCGACGACCGCGCCCTCGCCGACGACGGTGCCCGCGAGCAGCTGCACCTGGGGGCGCAGCACCGCGTCGCGCCCGACGGTGACGTCGACGTCCACCCAGGTCGTCCCCGGGTCCTCGACGGTGACGCCGGCGCGCATCCACGCCTCGACCACGCGGCGGTTGAGCTCGCGGCGGACCCGCGCCAGCTGCACGCGGTCGTTGACGCCCTCGGTCTGCCAGGTGTCCGCGGTGCGCAGCGCGTCGACCCGGCCCCCTGCCGCGCGCGCGAGGGCGAGAACGTCGGTGAGGTAGAGCTCGCCCTGCGCGTTGTCCGTCGTCAGGCGCGCGAGCCCGTCGCGCAGCGCCGCGGCGGTGAAGGCGTAGATGCCGGAGTTGACCTCGTAGACGGTGCGCTGCTCGGGCGTGGCGTCCTTCTCCTCCACGATCCCGGCGACCGTGCCGTCGACGGCGCGCAGGACGCGGCCGTACCCGGTGGGGTCGTCGAGCAGGGCGGTGAGGACGGTCACGGCGTTGCCGTCGCGCTCGTGCGCCTCGACGAGGGCCCGCAGCGTCGTCCCCGACAGCAGCGGCACGTCGCCGTACGTCACCACGACGGTGCCGGTCAGCGGCGGGAGGGCCTCGAGGCCGCACGCGACCGCGTGCCCGGTGCCGAGCTGGCGGTCCTGGACGGCCGTCACGACGCCGGGGTCGGCCTCGGCGAGGTGGGCCCGCACGGCGTCGCGGCCGTGGCCCACGACGACGACGAGGTGCTCGGGCTGCAGGGCCCGCGCCGCCGCCACCGCGTGCCCGACCAGGGTGCGCCCGCAGAGCGGGTGCAGGACCTTGGGGAGCGAGGAGCGCATGCGCGTGCCCTCGCCGGCGGCGAGGACGACGACGGCAGCCGGACGGGCGGGTTCCACGCGGGGGGGCTCCTCGGCGTCGTCGAGTCGCGGACGGCGTCGAGGATAGCCCCCGGAGCAGGGCCCCCCGCCGCCCGCGGCCCCTGCTCCCGCGGCAGGAATCGAACCTGCGTCGCTAGTCTCGGTTCAAAGCCGAGCGGGCCCTACCAGCAGACCAACGCGGGACCGGTGCGCGCAGGACGAGCCTAGGGCAGGGGGACCGCGTGAGCAGCGTGGGCGGCGCGGGCGCAGGGCCCGAGGCCCCGAGGGTGCGCATGTCCGGCAAGCAGCGGCGCGAGCAGCTCGTCGGGGTCGGCCGCGCGCTCTTCGCCGAGCGCGGCGTCGACGCCACGTCCGTCGAGGAGATCGCCGGGCGGGCCGGGGTGTCCAAGCCCGTCGTGTACGAGCACTTCGGCGGCAAGGAGGGGCTGTACGCGGTCGTCGTCGACCGCGAGATGCAGCAGCTGCTCGGGGGCATCACCGAGGCGCTGCGCGGCGCCGAGGAGCCGCGCGCGGTGCTCGAGGCGGCCGCGCTCGCGCTGCTGGACTACATCGAGACCTCGACCGACGGCTTCCGCATCCTCGTGCGGGACTCGCCCTTCGCCCAGTCGACCGGGTCGTTCGCGACCCTCATCAGCGACGCCGCGAGCCAGGTCGAGCACCTGCTCGCCGCGCAGTTCAGCGCCCGGGGCTTCGCGCCCGAGCACGCCCCGCTCTACGCGCAGATGCTCGTCGGGATGGTGGCGCTCACCGGGCAGTGGTGGCTCGACGAGCGCCGCCCCGGCAAGGAGGAGGTGGCCGCGCACCTGGTCAACCTCGCCTGGAACGGGCTCACGCGCCTGGAGCACCAGCCCCGGCTGCGCTCGCGCCCCGCGCCGGCGCCCGCGCCCGTGCCGGACCGGCGGGCCGCCGGGCGGGCCCGCGGGCACAGCCCCGACCAGCCCCCGGAGCAGCCCCCCGGGCAGCCGGCCGCGGGTTAGCATCGACGTTCCCGCGCGCCCGGCGCGGACCGGCGGCGCGAGGGGGACGGGTGCTCGACGTCCTGCACGACGTGGTCGTCCCGGTGCGCCAGCACCAGGACACGATCGTCGCCGTGGCGGTGCTGCTCGGCCTCGTCGCGAGCGGCGCCCTCGCCGCCAGCCGGCGCGTCCCCGAGGCCGTCGGCTCCCTGCTCGTCCTGTCCCTGGTGTGGGTGCGCGTCAACGGCCCGCTCGAGGGGCCCGTCCTGCTCGCCGTCGCGACCGGCAACGGGCTCACCGCCGCCGACCTCGTCTCCGTGGCCAGCACCACGCTCGGGCTGCTGCTCCTGCACGAGCGCTACGGCCCCGCCGCGCGCCGCGCGCGGCACCGCCGGCGGGGCCGGCGCGCGCCCCGCGGGCCCGCGGGCCCGGGTCCCGCCCCGCGCGGTGACGGCGCCGAGCGGTCTCTCGACGTCGAGAGTCTCGACGCGCGCACCTAGACTGCGCGCCGTGCAGGACCGGGGCGGGCAGGACGAGGTCGACCGGCTGGTGGGCGCCTGGGTCCGCGAGCGGCCCGACCTCGACGTCAGCCCCCTCGAGGTGCTCAGCCGCGTGACGCGCCTGGCCCGGCACCTCGACCGCGCCCGCGGGGCCGCCTTCGCCGCGCACGGCCTCGAGGTGTGGGAGTTCGACGTCCTCTCGGCCCTGCGGCGGGCGGGGGCGCCGTACGTCCTGTCCCCCGGCCAGCTGCTCACGCGCACGCTCGTGACGAGCGGCACCATGACCAACCGGGTGGACCGCCTCGCCGCCCGCGGCCTCGTCGAGCGCGCGCGCGACCCGCACGACCGGCGGGGCGTGCAGGTGCGCCTCACCGACGAGGGCCGCGCCCGGGTCGACGCGGCGATGGCCGACCTGCTCGCCCGCGAGCACGAGCTGCTCGCCGCGCTCACCCCGCGGCGGCGCCGCGAGCTCGCCGACATGCTCCGGGTGCTCGTGGTCCCGTTCGACAACGAGCCCTAGCCCCGCCACCGAGCGTCAGCCGGCGACCTCGGCGGCCGCGAGCCACTCCTCCTCGAGCGCCTCGCGCTCGGCGGCCAGCGCGCGCAGCTGCGCGTCGAGGCCCGCCACCCGCTCGTAGTCCGTGGCCGCGGCGGCGATCTGCTCGTGCAGGCGCGCCTCCTCCGCGGCGATGCGGTCGAGGCGCCGCTCCACCCGGGAGAGGTCCTTGCGCGCCTGGCGCACGTCCTGGGCGCTGGGCCCGACGGGCCCGTCCTGCGGCGCGGCCGCGGCCGGCCCGCCGCCCGCGCCGGCCCCGGGGCGCGACGCCGCGCCGGCCGCCTCCTCGCGGCGCGCGAGGTACTCCTCCACCCCGCCCACGAGGTCGCGCAGCCGGCCGTCGCCGAGCAGCGCCACGGTGGTGTCGCAGGTGCGCTCGAGGAAGTAGCGGTCGTGCGAGACGACGAGCAGGGTGCCCGCCCAGCCGTCGAGCAGGTCCTCGAGCGCGGTGAGCGTCTCGATGTCGAGGTCGTTCGTGGGCTCGTCGAGGACGAGCACGTTCGGCTCGTCCATGAGCAGGCGCAGCAGCTGCAGGCGCCGCCGCTCCCCGCCGGAGAGGTCGCCGACGGGCGTCCACTGCTTGTCGCCGGTGAAGCCGAAGCGCTCGCACAGCTGCGACGCGGTCATGGTGCGCCCGCCGCCGAGCTCCATGACCCGCTTGACCTGCTCCACCGCCTCGAGCACGCGCAGCGCCGGCGGCAGCTCGCTCACCTGCTGCGAGAGGTACGCCGCCTTGACCGTCACGCCCGTGACGACCCGGCCCTCGGCCGGCGGCAGCAGGCCGAGCAGCATGCGCAGCAGCGAGGTCTTGCCGGCGCCGTTGACGCCGACCACGCCGATGCGCTGGCCCGGGCCGACGTCCCACGTCAGCCGGGCCAGCAGGTCGCGCCCGCCGACGCGCAGGGTGGCGTCGTGGACCTCGTACACGGTGCGCCCGAGGCGGGCGGAGGCGAAGCGGACCAGCTCGACGCTGTCGCGCGCGGGCGGCTCGTCGGCGATGAGGGCGTTGGCCGCGTCGATGCGGAAGCGCGGCTTGGACGTGCGCGCGGGCGGGCCGCGGCGCAGCCAGGCCAGCTCCTTGCGCAGGAGGTTCTGCCGCCGCTGCTCGTCGGCGGCGGCGACGCGCTCGCGCTCGGCCCGGGCCAGGACGTACGCGGAGTAGCCGCCCTCGTAGGCGTGCACCCGCCCGTCGGCGACCTCCCACGTGGTGTCGCAGACCTCGTCGAGGAACCACCGGTCGTGCGTGACGACGACGAGGCCGCCGCGGCGGGCCCGGACGTGCCGCGCCAGCCAGGCGATGCCCTCGACGTCGAGGTGGTTCGTCGGCTCGTCGAGGACGAGCAGGTCGTGCTCGCCGACGAGAAGCCGCGCGAGCGCGACCCGGCGGCGCTCGCCGCCGGAGAGGTGGCGCACCGGGCTGTCCATGCCGTGCGGCAGCCCGGGCAGGTCGAGCCCGCCGAACAGGCCGACGAGGACGTCGCGCACCCGCGGGTCGCCGGCCCACTCGTGGGCCGCGGCGCCGCCGACGACCACGTCGCGCACCGTCGCGTCGGCCGGGAGGTCGTCGTGCTGCGCGAGGACGCCGAGGGCGAGGTCGCCGGCGTGGGTGACCCGCCCGGCGTCCGGCGGCTCGAGCCCCGTCATCACCTCGAGCAGCGTGGTCTTGCCGCCGCCGTTGCGGCCGACGACGCCGGTGCGCTGCCCCTCGGCCACGCCGAGGGAGACGCCGTCGAGGAGGGTGCGGGTGCCCCAGGTCTTGCTGACGGCCTCGAGGTTGACGAGGTTGCGGGTCACTGGCCGCGGCCCTCCCGCGCGCCGCCCTCGACGACCCGCGCGCCGGCCACCGGGCCGTGGGCGCGGCGGACGGCGCGGCAGGTGCCGCTGTCCAGCAGCGCCCCGGCGAGCTCGTCGGCCGCCTCGGCGTCCGCGGCGAGGAACGCGCACGTCGGCCCCGAGCCGCTCACCACACCGCCGAGCGCGCCGCCGTCCTCGCCGGCCTGCAGGGTGGCGTGCAGGCCGGGCGCCAGGGAGGCGGCCGCGGGCTGCAGGTCGTTCTCGAGCGCCCGCGCGAGCGCCACCGGGTCGCCGGCGCGCAGCGCCGCCATGAGCCGCTCGCTCGGGCGCGGCTCGGGCAGCACCCGCCCGGCGCGCAGCCGGTCGGCCTCGGCGTACACCGCCGGGGTGGACAGCCCCTCCTCGGCCAGGGCGAGCACCCACTCGAAGTGCCCGCGGGCGAGCGCGGGCGTCAGCCGCTCGCCGCGGCCGAGGCCGACCGCGGTGCCCCCGACGAGCGCGAACGGCACGTCGCTGCCGAGCTCGGCCGCCAGCTCGAGCAGCTCGGCCCGCTCGAGCCCGGCCCCCCAGAGCGCGTCCGCGGCGAGCAGCGCACCGGCGGCGTCGGCGCTGCCGCCGGCCATGCCGCCCGCGGCCGGGATGCCCTTGCGCAGGTGCACGAGGACGTCCGCCTCGCGCCCGAGGCGCCCGGCGAGCAGGAGCACCGCGCGGGCGGCGAGGTTGGTCTCGTCCGCGGGGACCCCCGCCGCCTCCTCGCCCTCGACGACGACGCGCAGCGCGTCGGACGGCGCGACGGTGACGTCGTCGTGCAGCGACACGGCGTGGAAGACCGAGACGAGCTCGTGGTAGCCGTCGGGGCGGGCCGCGCCCACGGCGAGCTGGAGGTTGACCTTCGCGGGCACGCGCACCGTCACGGACCCGTCGCGCACCATCCCGCCACCCTAGGCCCGCGCCGGCGGGGGCGCGGGCGCGGGGCGCGCGGCGGCCACCCGGGCCAGCTCGGCGACGCCCAGCGCCTCGCCGCGCGCCGCCGGGTCGACGCCCGCCGCGCGCAGCGCGGCCTCCGCGGCCTCGGCCGAGCCCGCCCAGCCCGCGAGCGCCGCGCGCAGGGTCTTGCGCCGCTGCGCGAACGCCGCGTCGACGACCGCGAAGACCTCCTCGCGGGTGGCGCTCGTCGCCGGGGGGTCGTGCCGCTCGAGGCGGACCAGCCCCGACTCGACCCTCGGCACGGGCCAGAAGACGGTGCGCCCCACCGCGCCGGCGCGGGTCACCCGGCCGTACCAGGCGGCCTTGACCGAGGGGACGCCGTACGTGCGCGACCCCGGCTCGGCGGCCAGCCGCTCGGCGACCTCCGCCTGCACCATGACCAGGACCGTGCGCAGCGACGGCAGGCGCTCGAGCAGGGTGAGCAGGACCGGCACCGCGACGTTGTACGGCAGGTTGGCGACCAGCGCCGTCGGCGGCGGGGCGCCGTCCGGCGCGACGTCCTCGGCGCGGACCCGCAGCGCGTCCGCCGCCACCACCCGCAGGTGCCCGGCCAGCGCGGGCGCGCGCTCCGCGACGGTGCCCGGCAGCGCCGCGGCGAGCACCGGGTCGACCTCCACCGCCACGACCGAGCGCGCCGCCTCGAGCAGCGCGAGCGTCAGCGAGCCGAGCCCCGGGCCGACCTCGAGGACGACGTCGCCGGGGCCCACGCCGGCCGCGCGCACGATCCGGCGCACCGTGTTGGCGTCGTGGACGAAGTTCTGCCCGAGCTGCTTGGTCGGGCGCGTGCCGAGGCGCTCGGCGAGTGCGCGCACCTCGGCGGGCCCCAGCAGGGCGGCACGCGGCCGGGCCGGCAGCCCCTCGGCTGCCGGCCCGGCCGGGTCGTGCTCGTCGCGCTGGTGCCCCTGCTCGCTCAGAGCCGCGACCCGCAGACGGGCCACTGGCCGGGGCCCGCGGCGTCGTAGAGCATCTGGGCGCGCATCGTCTGCTCGGCGGGCGAGGCCTGCGACGGCAGGCCCGAGCCGCCCACCGACCGCCAGGTGGAGACCGAGAACTGGTAGAGGCCGTGGTACAGGCCGTTCGACGACACGATGTCCGGATCGCCGCCGGACTCGCACGCGGCCAGCGCGGCCCAGTCCAGGCCACCGCTCGACGGCGGGGTGTAGTCCTCGTCCGAGCCGCCGGAGGAGCCCGAGCCCCCCGAGCCGCTCGAGCCCTCGTCGTCGTCCGAGCCGGACGACCCGCCGGAGCCGCTCGAGGCGGGCTCGGGCTCCGGCTCGGGCGCCGGGCGCTCCTTGGTGCCGACGAGGACGACGCGGTCGACCGGCGCGCTCACCCGGTCCTGCAGGCGGGCGCGGTCGCGGACCTCGCCGTCGACGAGCAGCTCGCGCAGCACGACGACGCGCTCGCCGTCGCGGCCCTCGCTCTCGACCCGGGTCTCGCCCTCGTAGAGCTCGTCGGTCTCGCGGCGGTCGGTGCCGGCGTCGAGCTCGAAGCGCTCGACCACCTTGCGCAGCGCGACCCGCTCGACGGTGATGGTGGTGCCGGCCACCGGCGCGGTGCCCAGCGCCGGCGTCACGCGGTCGTGCTCGCCGAGGCGGACCCCCGCGTCGCGCAGCACGTGCGCGACCGTGGGGCGGTTGGTCGTGAAGGGGCGCTCGCGGCCGTCGGCGAGGACGTTGACCCGCTTGGACGTGCGCAGCTGCAGCGCCAGGCCCTCCCGGTTGATCGCCGCGTCGCGGGACACCGACACGAAGGCGCCCTCGGCGCGCACGCCGAGCTGGTCGAGCGCCTCGTCGACGTCGTCGGCCGTGGTCCACAGCCGCTTCTGCTCGCCGTCGACGGTGAGGGTGAGGAGGCGGCCGTACCGGACGCTGACGCGCTGGCCGTCCTTGAGGTCGCTGCCCGGGGCCGGGGAGACGACGTCGTGCGGGCCGACCTCGATGCCCTCGCGGTCGAGGACGCCCTCGACGGTCCGCGCGAAGCTGCGGACCTCGCGCTCCTGGCCGTCGACGCTGAGGGTGACGGTCTTGTCGAGCGTGACGAAGGCGGTCGTGCCCCCGACGAGGGTGGTGAGGACGGCCGCCTGGAAGGCGAGCACGGCAGGACGACGGCGCACGGTGCTCCTGTGCTGGGAGGTCCCGGGCACGGGGGCCGGGCGGCGCGCGCCGTCGGACCGCGCTCTGCGCGGCCTGCGGGCGACGAGCAGCCCGGGGCCTTCCCCGACCCCGGCTTGCTTCGGTGGCGGTCCTGGTGGCGCGGCGTCGCAGCGTCTGCTGGCGCGGCGCTCCGTCGGGACCGACCAGGGGACCGTACGCACTCCGGCGGCGCCCCACCAAGGGCCGGGGAGCGCCCGCCGCCATCCTTTGCCGTCCCTTGGCGGTGTCGTGGGCATCCCTCGCCGCGGTGACGGAGAGTGACGCGCTTCCGGCGTGAGCGGGCTCACACCGCTCGTCACCAGGCGCCGAAGGCACGCTCCGTGTTCGCGGCGAGCGCCGAGCAGACCTCGGCCAGGTCGCGCCCCAGGCCCGCCGCCAGCGCCCGCACGGTGAGCGGCACGAGGTACGAGGCGTTGGGCCGGCCCCGGTAGGGCATCGGCGCGAGGTAGGGCGCGTCGGTCTCGACGAGCACCCGCTCCAGCGGCGTGACCGCGAGCGCGTCCCGCAGCGGCTGGGCGTTCTTGAACGTCACCGTGCCGGCGAAGGACAGGTAGTAGCCCCGCTCCGCGCAGTGCCGGGCCATGGCCGCGTCGCCGGAGAAGCAGTGGAAGACGACCCGCTCGGGCGCCCCCTCCTCCTCGAGCACCCGCAGCACGTCGTCGTGGGCGTCGCGGTCGTGGATCTGCAGCGCCTTGCCGTGCCGCTTGGCCATGGCGATGTGCGCGCGGAACGAGGCCTCCTGCGCCGCCCGCCCCTCCGGGCCGGTGCGGAACGCGTCGAGCCCGGTCTCGCCCACCGCGCGCACCCGCGGGTGCGCGGCCAGGGCGTCGACCTCGGCGAGCGCCTCGTCGAGCTCGCCGCGGGCGGCCAGCAGCGGCGCCTCGTTGGGGTGCAGCGCGACGGCGGCCACGACCGCCTCGTGCTCCTCCGCGCAGCGCACCGCCCAGCGGGCGCCGGGCCGGTCGCAGCCCACCTGCACCACCCGGGGCACCCCGACCGCCGCGGACGCCGCGAGGGCCTCCTCGACGGGCCACCAGGCGTCGCCCGGGCCGTCGGCGATGTCGAGGTGGCAGTGGGTGTCCACGACGGGGAGCGGCAGCGGCTCCGGCGCCGGTGGGCGGCTCAGGTCGCGGGTGCGCCCCTCGCCCGAGCGGCGCCGCGTGGGGCCCGCGCCGGCGGGCTCAGCCACCCTCGCCCTCCAGCCGGGCCAGCTCCTCGTCGACGACGGAGGCGTCGAGCTTGCGGAAGACGGGCGTCGGCGGGGCGACGGGGGTGCCGGGCACGAGCGGGACGGGACCCCAGCCGGACCCCGGGCCCTCGTCGAGCATGAGCACCGGGTAGTGCTCCGGGCCGTCGAGGTCCTGCACCTCGCGGATGCTCGAGCCCGGCGTGACCACGCTGCCCTCGCCGCGCAGCATGGCCGCGACCCGGCCCGCGGTGTGCGGCAGGAACGGCGCGAGCAGGCGGTTGCAGTCGTCGACCGCCTGCGCGGCGACGTGCAGCACCGCGTCGCGGCGCACCGGGTCCTCCTTGAGCTTCCACGGCGCCTGCTGCGACAGGTACGTGTTGACCTCGCCGACGACCCGCATCGCCTCCTGCACGGCCGCCTTCTGCCGGTGGCGCCCGATGAGGTCGCCCACGCTGCCGAAGCCGGCGCCCGTCGTGGCGAGGAGCGCGCGGTCGGCGTCGGTGAGCTCCCCGCGGGCCGGGACCGCGCCCACGTTCTTCGCGATCATCGAGGCGGTGCGGTTGACGAGGTTGCCCCAGCCCGCGACGAGCTCGTCGTTGTTGCGCCGGACGAACTCCGACCAGGTGAAGTCGGTGTCCTGCGTCTCCGGCCCGGCCACCGCGATGAAGTAGCGCAGCGCGTCGGCGTCGTAGCGCGCGAGGAAGTCGCGCACGTAGATGACGACCTGGCGGGACGAGGAGAACTTGCGCCCCTCCATGGTGAGGAACTCGCTGGACACGACCTCGGTGGGCAGCTGCAGCTCGCCCAGCGGCCCCGGGGTGCCGCCCCTGGCGCCGCGGCCGTCGTAGCCGAGCAGCTCCGCCGGCCAGATCTGGGAGTGGAACGTGATGTTGTCCTTGCCCATGAAGTAGTACGACTGCGCCTCGGGGTCGGTCCACCACGCCTTCCAGGCGTCGGGGTCGCCGGTGCGCCGCGCCCACTCCACCGACGCCGACAGGTAGCCGATGACGGCGTCGAACCAGACGTACAGCCGCTTGGACGGGTTCTCCTCCCAGCCGGGCAGCGGGACCGGCACGCCCCAGTCGATGTCGCGGGTCATCGCCCGCGGGCGCAGGTCCTCGAGGAGGTTGAGCGAGAACTTCAGGACGTTGGGCCGCCAGTCGGTGCGCGTCTGCAGCCAGGACCCCAGGGCGTCGGCGAGCGCCGGCAGGTCGAGGAAGAAGTGCTCGGTCTCGACGAACCGGGGCTCCTCGCCGTTGATCCGGCTGCGCGGGCGGATGAGGTCGGTCGGGTCGAGCTGGTTGCCGCAGTTGTCGCACTGGTCGCCGCGGGCGCCGTCGTAGCCGCAGATCGGGCAGGTGCCCTCGATGAACCGGTCGGGCAGGGTGCGCCCGGTCGACGGCGAGATCGCGCCCTTGGTGGTGCGCTCGACCATGTAGCCGTTGCGGTGCAGGGTCCGGAAGACCTCCTGCGCCACGGCGTAGTGGTTGCGGGTCGTGGTCCGCGTGAAGAGGTCGTACGACAGCCCGAGCGAGTGCAGGTCCTCGACGATGACCCGGTTGTAGCGGTCCGCGAGCTCGCGCGGCGCCACGCCCTCCTGCTCGGCCTGCACGAGGATCGGGGTGCCGTGCTCGTCCGTCCCGCTCACCATGAGGACGTCGTGGCCCGCCATGCGCATGTAGCGGCTGAAGACGTCGGAGGGGACGCCGAAGCCGGACACGTGCCCGATGTGGCGCGGGCCGTTGGCGTAGGGCCAGGCGACCGCGGTGAGGATGTGGCGGGTCATGGCCCCCGATCCTAGGGAGCGCCGGCGCGGGCCCCGTCCGCCGCCTTGGCGGCGACCACGGCGTCGAACACCGCGCGCTTGGGCACGCCCGCCTCGGCGGCGACCGCGGCGATCGCCTCCTTGCGCCGCTCGCCGGCGCCCTCGCGCACGGCGACCCGGCGGGCCAGCTCCCCGGGGTCGCTCTCGGGCGGCGCCGGCGGCGCCCCCTCCACGACGAGCGTGACCTCGCCGCGCACGCCCTGCGCGGCCCAGGCGGCGAGCTCGCCGAGCGGGCCGCGCACGACCTCCTCGTACGTCTTGGTCAGCTCACGGCACACGGCGGCCCGCCGGTCCGCCCCGAACGCCCCCGCCAGCGCCTCGAGCGCCGCCTGCGTGCGGTGGGGCGCCTCGAAGAGCACGAGCGTGCGCGGCTCGGCGGCGAGCTCGGCGAGGCGCCGGGCGCGCTCGCCGCCCTTGCGCGGCAGGAAGCCCTCGAAGCAGAACCGGTCGACGGGCAGCCCGCTCACGGCGAGCGCCGTGAGCACCGCCGACGGTCCCGGCGCGGACGTCACCGGCACCCCCGCCTCGACCGCCGCGGCGACCAGCCGGTAGCCGGGGTCGGACACGCTGGGCATGCCGGCGTCGGTGACGAGCAGGACCCGCTCCCCGGCCCGCAGCGCCTCGACGAGCGAGGCGGTGCGCGCGGCCTCGTTCTGCTCGAAGTAGGAGACGACCCGCCCGCGCGGCTCCACCCCGAGCGCCGCGCACAGCCGGCGCAGCCGGCGGGTGTCCTCCGCGGCCACGACGTCGGCGCGCTCGAGCTCGCGCCGCAGCCGCGGGGACGCGTCGTCGGGGTCGCCGAGGGGGGTCCCCGCGAGGACGAGGACGCCGCCGGCCGCTCCGCTCACGCCCCGACCCTACGGGCCGTGGGAGAGTGGAGCGCGTGCCGTCGACCTCCCTCGAGCCGCCGGCGGCGCCCACGGCGCCGGCCGCGCCGGACGCCCGGCCCGCCCGCCCCGCCCGGGTCCGGCGCGGCGCGCGCGACCGGCTGCTGACGCCCCTGCCCGCCGAGCGCCCCTGGTCGTGGCTGGGCCCGCTGCTCGTGGCGGCGGTCGCCGGCGGCATCCGCTCCTGGCGGCTCGGCACCCCGGGCGAGCTCGTCTTCGACGAGGTCTACTACGCCGACCAGGCGCGCGACCTGCTGCGCCACGGCACCGAGGTCACCGACGCGGGCGCCCCGGAGTTCGTCGTGCACCCGCCGCTCGGCAAGTGGCTCATCGGGCTCGGCGAGCAGGTGCTCGGCTACGACCCCGTCGGCTGGCGGGTCGTCGTGGCGCTCCTGGGCACCCTCTCGGTCCTCGTCCTCGCCCGCGCCGGGCGGCGCCTCCTCCGCTCGACCCTGCTGGGGTGCACCGCGGGGCTGCTGCTCGCGGTGGACGGCCTGCACGTGGTGCACAGCCGCACCGCGCTGCTCGACGTCATCCTCGGCACCTTCGTGCTCTGCGCGTTCGCCTGCCTGCTCGTCGACCGCGACCGGGTGCGCGAGCGGCTGGCGGCGGCGCTGCCCCTCGACGCCGCGCGGTACGGCCCCCCGCTGGGCCTGCGCCCGTGGCGCCTGGCTGCCGGGGTCCTGCTCGGCGCCGCCTGCGCGACGAAGTGGAGCGGCCTCTTCTTCCTCGCGGCCTTCGGGCTGCTGACGGTGCTGTGGGACGTGGGCGCCCGCCGCGCCGCGGGCGTGCGCCGCCCCTGGGGCGGGGCGCTCCTGCGCGACGCCGCCCCGGCCGCGGCCTCGCTCGTGCTGACCTCCGCCGTCCTCTACGTCACCTCCTGGGCGGGCTGGTTCGCCGCCGGGCCCGACCGGGCGTACGGGCGGGACTGGGCGGCCGGGCAGCCGGGCTCCTGGCTGCCCGCGAGCGTCCGCTCCTGGCTGCACCTGCAGGCGCAGATGCTGCAGGTCAACCAGGACCTCTCGACCCCGCACCCGTACGAGTCGAACCCCTGGGGCTGGCTCGTCCTGGCGCGCCCGGTGTCCTTCTACTACGAGACGCCCGAGCCGGGCACGCCGGGCTGCGGCGACGCCGACAGCTGCTCGCAGGCGGTGACGGGGCTGGGGACGCCGGCGCTGTGGTGGGCGGCGGTCGCCGCCCTCGCCGTGCTCCTCGTGCTCTGGGCGGGGGCGCGGGACTGGCGGGCCGGCGCCGTGCTGTGCGGGGTCGCGGCGGGCTGGCTGCCGTGGTTCGCGTACCAGGACCGGACGATCTACTCGTTCTACGCGGTGGCCTTCGTGCCGTTCCTCGTGCTCGCCGTGGTCCTCGTGCTGGGGATGGTGGTCGGGCCGCCGGGCGCGCCGCCGCGGCGGCGCCGCTGGGGGCTCGCCCTCGCGGGGGCGTACGTGCTGCTCGTCGTCGTCGACTTCGCCTGGCTCTACCCCGTGCTCACCGCCGAGGTCGTGCCGTACGGCTCCTGGTACGACCGGATGTGGCTGCGCAGCTGGATCTGAGGGGCGCGGGCTGGGCCGTCCGGGCGCACGCCCCCCGTCCGGCCCCGTCCCCGCCGGGCCACCCGGCCCCGGCCGGACGGGGCGGTGCCGTGACGCTGCGTACTACCGCGGGGCGACCTCCCGGACATCCCCGCCGGACCGGTCGCGCGCTGCCTACCGTCGGTGGCACCGGTGGTCGGACGCCTGCGGAGGACGCGCTCCGCGACACCCCCGGTGAGCAGGGGGTCGCATGAACTCGCTCCGCCGCGCCGCAGGCGCAGCCCTCGCCGGGCTGCTCCTGCCGCTGACCGCCGTCGCCGCTCCCGCGGCGACCGCCGGCCCGGCCGCCGCCGCGCAGCCGGTCCCGGCGCACGGGGCCCGGCTCGTGCCGGACAAGCCCCGCGCGGACACCCCGCGCATCCTCGACGGCGAGATCTGGGACATCGAGGTCGTGCCCCGGCTCGACCGGGCGTTCGTCGCCGGGTCGTTCACCCGGGTCCAGGACACCCGGGGCACGACGACCGTGCTCAACCAGGCCGGGCTGCTCAGCTTCGACCTGTCGACGGGGCTGCTCGACCGCGGGTTCCGGCCGACCTTCGACGGGGCGGTGAGCGCCGTGGAGGCCACGCCCGACGGCACCGGGCTCTTCGTGGCCGGCTCCTTCGGCAGGGTCGGGGGCGTCCAGCGGCAGAAGGTCGCCCGCCTCGACCTCGCCACGGGCGCGCCCGTCGCGGCCTTCGACACCAGCCGCAGCACCAACAACCAGGCGACCGCGCTGGCGGCGACGGACACCACGCTGTACGTCGGCGGGCGCTTCACCCGGGTCAACGGGGCGGCGCGCACCGGGCTGGCCGCGCTGAGCACGGCGACCGGGGCGGTCGACCCCGGGTTCGACAACTCGATCTCCGGCGGCACCGGCGTCGGGGGCACCCTCACGGTGCAGCAGCTCGAGCTCACGCACGACGACCGGCGGCTCGTCGTCGTGCACACCGGCCGCCAGGTCGCCGGGCAGGACCGGCTGGCCGTGGCGATGGTCGACACCGCGACCAAGCGGCTGCTGCCCTGGCGCACCCGGCTGTGGGACGAGAACCTCGCCCGCGTCGGCGGCGTGGTGCGGGCGTACGCCGCGGACGTGGCGCCCGACGACACGTACTTCGTCGTGGCGAGCGGGTCGGGCGGCGACACCCCGCCGGTCAACGACACCGTCGTGGCGTACCCGCTGGAGGGCGGCGACGACGTCCGGCCGCTGTGGGTGCACCGGGCCTTCGACAGCATCTACTCGGTCGCCGTGAGCGAGTCCGCGGTGTACCTCGGCGGGCACTTCAGCTGGAACGAGTCCCCCACCGCGGACGTGCCGTGGCCGGGCCTGGACGACGTCGGGTACGGCACCGGCCAGGGCCTGTCCGGCTACGGCCTCGGCGACCAGGTGGTCCGCCGGGACCACATCGGCGCGCTGGACCCGCGCACGGGCACGGCGCTGGAGTGGAACCCGGGCTCGACGAGCTTCGAGGGCAACAAGGCCATGGAGGTCACGCCGCGCGGGCTCCTCGTCGGCGGCGACGGGATGTTCCAGGGCGGGGTCCGCACCGGGCGGGTCGCCGTCTACGACTTCGCGACGGTGCCGGCGCCGGCGCTGCCCGACACGACGATCGCGGCACCCCTCGAGGGGCGGGTGCTCACCGCCGGGACGCCGACGACGCTCACCGGCACCGCGACGGTGGCCGCCGGCCGCACCGTGCGCGAGGTCCAGGTCGAGGTCCAGGACCGGGACACCAAGCAGTTCCTCCAGGACGACCTCGTGACCTGGGGCGCGGCCAACACGCTGCCCGCGGTCCTCGGCGCGGGCACGACGAGCCGGCCGTGGTCGCTGCCGCTGACCCTGACCGGCAACCACGCGCTGCAGGTGACGGCGAAGGCGGTGGACAGCCGCGGCTCGGCCGACAGGACCAAGGCGGTGAAGAAGGCCGAGTCCTTCAGCTTCGACGACCAGACGCCGGCGACGTCCGTCACCGGCCCGAGCGGCGTGCAGACCACGACGACCCTGACCCTCACCGGGACCGCGACCGACGACCGCGGGGTCACCGCGCTGACGTACTGGTTCCGCGACGCCCAGGGCCGCTACCTGCAGCCCGACGGCAGCCTCAGCGAGGTCTACAGCACCTTCCGCGGCCAGCCCGACGTGGTCGGCGCGACGAGCGCGACGTGGTCGTACGAGGTCACGCTGCCGCACGAGGGCGTGTGGCGGGCCAGCGCCACCGCCATCGACACCGCGGGCCAGGCGGACCTGCGCAGCGCCACCCGCGACATCACCGTCGACGCCACGGCGGTCGCCCCCGTGGTGGCCGTCGAGGAGCCCGTCGCGATGGTGCCGCCGTTCACGGTGCCCGCCGTCGCGGTGCAGCCCGGCGCACCCCTGCGCCTCGCCGGCACCGCGACCGACGACACGCGGGTCCGCTCGGTCGAGGTCAGCCTGCGCAACAGCACCACCGGCGAGGTCCTCGCCGCCGACGGCAGCTGGGGCACCGGTCTCGTCGCGGGGTGGCACCGGGTCTCGCCGGCCGACGTGGCCGCGGTCAGCTACCGCTGGGCCTGGACGACGCCCGCGCTCTCGCCGGGGACCTACTCCTTCGCCGTGCGGGCCACCGACGACGAGGGGCTCGTCACCGCGACCGCCGGGCAGGGCCGGCTGACGCTCAGCGCGACCGTGCCCGGGGACGCCCCGCCGGACGGCCTGCTGGCGGTGACCGGCACGCAGGTGCCCGCCGGCCCGCACCTCGACCTGGCCGGCACGGCGAGCGACGACAAGGGCGTCGCGGCGGTGCAGGTCCGCGTGCTCGACGACGACACCGGGCGCTACCTCAAGGCCGACGGCTCGTTCTCCTCCGGCGCCGCGTCCGTGCCGGCCGTCCTCGCCGCGCCCGGCGCGACGAGCACCGCGTGGAGCCTGCCGGTCGACCTGCCGGGGGCCGGCGACTACCGGGTCACGGTGCTCGCGGTCGACACGGCCGGGCAGCAGGACCCCTCGGGGGCCACCGCGACCTACCGGTACTACCCCGGCGACCTGCCGCCGACGTTCGAGGCGGCCCTGGGCGCCCCCGTCGACGGGGCGGTCTTCGACGACGGGCGCGTGGTCGTCACCGGGCGGGCCGTGGACGACGTGAGCGTCGCGCGGGTCGAGGTGGGCCTCGTCGACGCGGCCGGGCGCTGGATGTCCTCGACCGGCACCTTCACGAGCACCGCGGCCAGCTGGCGCTCGGCCTTCCTCACGAGCCCCGGCAGCCAGGGGTCCAACTACTCCTGGACGAGCCCGGTGGTGCCGGTCGGCACGTACAGCGTGCAGGTCCGCGCCACCGACGGGCACGGCTTCGTCAGCGAGCCTCGCGCGGCCACCGGCATCGTCGTGCGCCAGCCGGCGAACCAGCCGCCGGTCGCCCGCGCCACCGCGAGCTGCGCGCAGAACGTCTGCTCGTTCGACGCCCGCTCGTCCACCGACGAGGACGTGGCCGGGCTGACCTACGCGTGGTCCTTCGGCACCACGAGCGGCCCGGTCGTCGGGGGCACGGGGCCGGTCCCCGTCAAGACGTACGCGACCCCGGGCACCTTCACCGCCACCCTGACCGTCACCGACCGGTGGCGGGCGACCTCGACGACGAGCCTGCAGGTGGCGGTCGCGGAGCCGGCGGGCAACACCGCGCCGGTGCCGACCTTCACCACCGGCTGCCTCGCCCTGTCGTGCAGCGTGAGCAGCACGGGCACGAGGGACCCCGACGCGGGGGACGTCGTGGCGTACCGCTGGGACTGGGGCGACGGCACCGCCGCGAGCACCGGCGCCACCCCGTCGGCGCACCGCTACGCCCGCACCGGCACGTACGTCGTCACGCTCACCGCCACCGACGGCTGGGGGCGCGCCGCGTCGACCACCCGCACGGTGGTGCTCGCCGAGCCGGCCACCAACGCACCGCCCGTCCCCACCTTCACCGCGACGTGCACCGGGCTCGTGTGCCGGTTCGACGCGGCCGGCACGGTCGACCCGCAGGGCGACGCGGTGGCGTACGCCTGGGCCTGGGGCAACGGCACGTCCACCAGCGGCGGCGCGACGCAGACGAGGACCTACGCGGCGGCGGGGACGTACACGGTGGTGCTCACCGCCACCGACGCCTGGGGCCGCTCCGCGACCACCTCGCGGCAGGTGACCGCCGGCTGAGCCCGCCCCCGACCGCGGCCCCCGCCCACTCCCCACCGGGCGGGGGTCGCGCCGCGCGCGCCCGGCCGGCTCCCCCGCCCGGCCCGGCCGCCGCACGGCGAAGGGCCCCGGTGACCAGGTCACCGGGGCCCTTCGGGTGGTGTGGAGCTGAGGGGACTCGAACCCCTGACCCCCTCGTTGCGAACGAGGTGCGCTACCAGCTGCGCTACAGCCCCAGACGAGGAAGAACCCTAGCACGCGCGGGGGCGCCCCCCGCGCCGGCCCCGGGGTCCCCCGGCCCGGCCGCCGGGCTACTCGCCGGCGGCGCGCCGGCGCTCGGCCGGCACCTCGCGACCGGCCTCGCTGCGCAGGTCGATCGAGCGCGTGGCGCCGGCGTGGCTGACGACGAAGCCCTGCACCTGCGTCCAGGCGCCGTCGCCGGACAGGTCGATCGACCGGGCGGTGAGCACGGCCTTGGGCTTGGTGACGTACGTCGGCAGGGTGATCGGCAGGGGCTCCCAGGAGCCGTCGTCGAGCGGCGCGGCGTCCTCGGCGGGCGCGGCCTGCGCCGGCACGGGCGCGGGGTCCCGCGCCTCCCGGGCCCCACCGGCCCCGGCGCCCCCCTGCACCGCGGGGGCCTGCTGCTCGGCCGGCGCAGCGCCGGCCCCGGCGACCTCGACCGGCCGGACGTCCTCGGCGACCTCGACCGGCCGGACGGGCTCGGCGACCTCGACCGGCCGGACGGGCTCGGCGGCCCCGCCGGGCCCGGCGGCGGCCGGGGCGGCGAGCGCCGCGCGGGAGCGGACGGCGGCCCGGCGCAGGGCGACGAGGTAGAGGGCGGGCAGCGCGAGGGGCGCGAGCCCGGCGGCGGGCGGCAGCGCGCCGAGCCCGGCGAGGGCGAGCGCCACGACGGGCAGGGCGAGGAGCAGCAGCAGGCAGCGCCGGCGGCGGGCGGCCATGCGCCGGCGCGCGGCCGCCTCGCGCCGCGAGAGCCGGGGTCGACGCTCGGATACCGCTTGCTCAGCGGCGTCGGGCGCAGCGGGCGCGGCCTCTGCCGGGCCCTCGCTCGCCGACTCGGAGGCGGCGCGGGTCGCGGGGCGCACGACGCGCGGGGCGGTCGGCGCGGCGGTGCCCTCGGCGTCCTCGAGCGCCGTGCGGCGCATGAGCTTGGGGACGAGGTAGGCGGCCCAGAGCCCGACGATGACGACGTAGATCAAGCTGCTGGTCCCCACGGGCACGAACGCTAACGGCGGCGTGACCTGCGTACACGCACCGTCGCGGGCGTGTCGTGGGCGGGCTCGTCAGCGGGCCGCGCGCCAGCGCGCGAGCAGGCCCCCGGGGACCTCCTCGGCGCACAGGGCGAACGTGCGGTGGTCGCGCCAGGCGCCGTCGATGTGCAGGTACGCCCGGCGCAGCCCCTCGTCGCGGAAGCCGAGCTTCTCCACCACCCGCAGGCTCGCGCGGTTCTCCGGGCGGATGTTCACCTCGACGCGGTGCAGGCCGTGCGCGAAGCAGTGGTCGGTGACGAGCGCGAGGGCGGTCGGCACGATGCCGCGCCCGGCCACCGCGCTGTCCACCCAGTAGCCCACGTGCGCCGAGCACAGCGAGCCCCACGTGATGCCCGAGACGGTGACCTGCCCGACGAGGCGGCGGTCGTACGTGATGACGAACGGCATCATCCGCCCGTCGCGCGCCTCGCGGAGCATGAAGCGGACCATGCCGCCGAAGGTCGTCTCCGGTGCGGCCCCCTGCGGCGGCGTCGCCTCCCACGGGGCGAGCCAGTCGGCGTTGCGCCGGCGCACCTCGCGCCACTCGGCGGCGTCGCGGCGGTGCACCGGGCGGAGCCCGACGCCGTCCGCCGACAGGGTCACCGGCCAGCCCGCGGTCAGTGGTCGCCCCCGGCGAGCTGGTCCACCGCGTGCGGCAGGACCGGGGCGAGCACGGCGACGCCGTCGCGGCAGCCGCCGGGCGAGCCGGGCAGGTTGACCACGAGGGTGCGCCCGGCGAGGCCCGCGACGCCGCGGCTCAGCATGGCGGTCGGCACCCGTCCGAGCGAGGACACCCGCACCGCCTCGGCGATGCCGGGGACCTCGCGGTCCACGACCCGCCGGGTCATCTCCGGGGTGCGGTCCGTCGGGGACAGGCCGGTGCCGCCGGTGGTGAGCACGACGTCGTACGCCGCCGCCACCGCCTCGCGCAGGGCGGCCTCGACGGGCTCGCCGTCGGGGACGACGCGGGGGCCGTCGACCGCGAAGCCCATGCCGAGCAGCCCCTCGACGAGGATGGGCCCGCCCGCGTCCTCGTAGACGCCGGCCGAGGCGCGGTTCGACACGGTGACGACGAGGGCCCTCATGCGCGCCGCCACTCCCCCGAGCGCCCGCCGGCCTTGTGCTCCACCCGCACGTCGGTGATGACGGCGCCCTTGTCGACGGCCTTGACCATGTCGACGAGGGTGAGCGCGGCGACGGTGACGCAGGTCAGCGCCTCCATCTCCACGCCCGTGCGGTCGGCGGTGCGCACCGTCGCGGTGATCGCGACCCCGTCGTCCTGCACCTCGAGGTCGACGGTGGCGCCGTGGACCCCCACGGGGTGGCACAGCGGGACGAGGTCGGGCGTGCGCTTGGCGGCCTGGATGCCGGCGATGCGCGCCACCGCGATGGCGTCGCCCTTGGGCACGCCCTCGCCGCGGAGCAGGGCCACGACCTCCGGCGCGACGACGACGCGGCCCGAGGCCGTCGCCGAGCGGGCGGTCACCTCCTTGCCGGACACGTCGACCATGCGCGCCGCGCCCGAGGCGTCGACGTGGGTCAGCCGGGCGCTCACGCCCGCCGCCGCTCGAGGACCATGACGTCGACCTCCGCGCCCGCGGGCACCTCGGTGACGTCCTCCGGCACTACGACGAGCGCGTCGGACAGGGCGAGGTCGCCGACGAGGTGCGAGCCGGGGCCGCCGACCGGCGCGACCCGCGGGCGGGGGCCGGAGGCGTCGAGGCGGGCGCGGGCGTACTGGCGCTTGCCCGCCGGGGAGCGCAGCCCCTCGGTGAGCACGGCGCGCACGAGGGGCCGCTGCAGGGGCTCGACGCCGAGCATCCGGCGCAGCGCGGGGCGCACGAACACCTCGAAGGAGACGAAGGCGCTCACCGGGTTGCCGGGCAGGGTGATGATCGGCGTGGAGTCCGGCCCCACGACGCCGAAGCCCTGCGGCATCCCCGGCTGCATGCGCACCCGGTCGAAGCGCACGGTGCCGAGCCGGGACAGCACGTCCTTGACCATGTCGTACGCGCCCGCGCTCACCCCGCCCGTGGTGATGACGAGGTCGGCGCGGATGAGCTGGTCCTCGATGGCGTCGAGCAGCACGCGCCGCTCGTCCGGGACGATGCCGACGTTGTAGGCGATGCACCCGGCCTCGCGCACGGCCGCGGTGAGCATGAAGCTGTTGCTGTCGCTGATCTGCCCCGGCGCGAGCGGCTGGCCCGGCTCGACGAGCTCGCTGCCGGTCGACATGACGACCACCCGCGGGCGCGGGCGCACGGGGACCCGGGGCCGCCCGACGGCGGCGAGCAGCCCGACCTGCGGCGGGCCGATGCGGGTGCCGGCGCGCAGCACCGTCTCGCCCTCGGCGACGTCCTCGCCGCGGCGGCGGACGTACTGCCCCGGCTCGGGCGCGCGGCGCACGACCACCGCGGCGACCCCGCCGTCGGTCCACTCCACCGGGACGACCGCCTCGGCGCCGGGCGGGAGCGGGGCGCCGGTCATGACGCGCGCGGTGAAGCCGGGCTGCACGGTGTACGGCGACGCGGTGCCGGCGGGCACGTCCCCGACGACGGGGAGGGTGACCGGGGTGCTCTCGGAGGCGCCGGCGACGTCCTCCACGCGGACGGCGTACCCGTCCATGGAGGAGTTGTCGAACGGCGGCAGCGCGGTGGCCGACACGACGTCCTCGGCGAGCAGCCGCCCGTGCGCCTCGGCGAGCACGAGGTCGAGCGGCGCGAGCGGCGCGACCCCGCGCAGCACCCGCTCGAGGTGCTCCTCGACGCTCACCGGGTCGTGCTGGCGGCGCCCCGAGGCCCAGAGCTGCCCGCCCTGCGGGGCGCTCACGGGCGGCCGCCGGGGGTCCGGCGGGCGGGGACGGGGGTGCGCGCGCGCATGCGCCGCACCCTAGTCGCCCGCGTGGGCGTCCTCGCGCACCCCGGCGAGCATCCAGCGGTCGCGGCCCTCGTGCTTGGCGACGTAGAGCGCCTCGTCCGCCGCGCGCATCAGGGTGGCCGCGCTGGCGCCGTGGTCCGGGAAGCCCGCCACGCCCACCGACACGGTGACGGGCAGCGGCACCTCGCCGTCCTCGCCGCCGAAGGGCTCGCGGCGCACGGCGGCGCAGATGCGCTCGGCGAGGCGCCCGGCGCCCTCGAGCGTGGTCTCCGGCAGGACGAGGACGAACTCCTCGCCGCCGTAGCGGGCGAGGGTGTCGACCTCGCGGATCTGCTCGGACAGGCGCGCGGCGAGCTCGCGCAGGACGGCGTCGCCGCGGGCGTGCCCGTACGTGTCGTTGACCGACTTGAAGTGGTCGAGGTCCATCATGAGCACCGCCAGCGGCCGGTCGAACCGGCTCGCGCGCTCGATCTCGCGGGCCAGGTTCATCGAGAGGTAGCGGAAGTTCCACAGGCCCGTGAGCGGGTCGGTGATCGAGAGGCGTTGGGCCTCGCGGTGCACGAGGACGTTGTCCACGGCGATGCCGGCCTGCGCGGCGAGCGTCTGCAGCGCCGTCTCCGCGGCGTCGTCCATCCGCGGCGCCCCGCCGTCCGAGCCCAGGCCGAGCAGGCCCACGACCCGGCCCATGCGCAGCAGGGGGACGACGACCTGGCGCTCGTCGCGCTCGATGCGCCCGGTCTCGGTCGCCCGGATGAGCAGCTCGGCCCCGTCGCCGCCGACGAAGCGGTCGGGGACGTCGCGCTGGCGGCCCTTGGTCGTGACGAGCTGCAGGGCGCCGTGCCCCTCGTCCACCCACGCGGCGCCGGCCTGGGCGCCGGAGATGGAGACGGCCGTGTCGAGGACGACCGTGAGCAGCCCCTCGAGGTCGTGGGTGCTGCCCAGCGCCCCGCCGAGGCGCGACAGGCTCTCGCGCAGGTCGTCCCGGCTGCGGGACAGGTCGGCGACGGTGCGGCGCAGCTCACGCGTCATCCGGTTGAAGGCGAGGGCGAGCCGGCCGGTCTCGTCGCGGCGGCGCACCGGCAGCGTCTGGTCGAGGTCGCCCGCCGCGACCCGCTCGGCGGCCTCGGTGAGCTCGGCGAGCGGGCGGGACAGCTGGCGCGCGAGGTTCCAGCCGAGGAAGAGCACGAGCAGCACGAGGACCACCGTGGTGCCGGCGACGACGAGGCCGAGGCCCAGCAGGCTCCCGTGCTCGGTGGCGACGACGACGGTGTACGGGCTGCGCGCGCTCCCCACGGGGTCGTCGGCGCGCTGGACGAACGCCTCCCAGCCGTCGACCTCGAAGGCGCCCGACCCCTCCACCGCGGCGGCCGCCCCCGCGAGCGCGGCGGCCACGTCGCCGCCGCCGTGCGCGCCCGCCAGCCCGCCCTCGGGCGTCAGCAGCAGCAGCGCGCCGGCGACGTCCTCGTCGCCGATGCGGGCGAGGTCGGTGAGGTCCGGGCGGATCGCGGCGACGGCGGTGTCGATGCGGTCGTCGCCCCGGACCTCGACGCGCTCGGCGATCACCGGGCCGCCCGCGCCCGCGGGGGGCACGTCGCCGGCCGCGCAGGAGAGGAGCTCGCGACCCGGGTACGGCGGGACGTCCGACGCGGCGACGACCCGGCCCCGCTGGAGCACCGCGCTGTAGTCGACGTACCGGGACTCCACGAGGGCCTGCACGGCGGCCTCCGGCGACCCGACGGCCGCCTCGGCGCCGACCGACCGGGCGGCCACGCCGGCCTCCGCGCAGGCGCGGGCGAGCGCGACGGCCACGGCGTCGGTGCGGGCGTCGAGGACCTCCTGGTCCGCCCGCTGCACGTCGCGCTGCACGACGCTGACGGCCGCGCCCCCGCCGACGAGCAGCGGCAGGAGCACGAGCGCGCCGACGACGAGCCACAGCCTGTTCCGCAGGCTCACGCAGCACCCCTCACCCGGTCAGCCGGAGGACCCGGACAATGACCAACGTGACCCCTTCGGCAGCCGCGCCCGCGACCTTGAGCCCCGGCGGGGGCGACGTGCGCGCGGCCAAGGCCGCGCTGCGCCGGCGCCTGCTCGCCGCCCGGCGCGCGGCGGGGCCCGCGGGGGCGGCCGAGGCCGACGCGCTCGCGGCGGCCGTGCTGGCCCTGCTCCCCCCGCCGGGGGCGCCGGGGGCCGGCACCGTGGCCGCGTACGCCGCCGCCGGCACCGAGCCGCCGACCGCCGGGCTGCTCGTCCGGCTCCGCGCCGCGGGCTGGCGGGTGCTGCTGCCGGTGCTGCGCGAGGACGACGACCTGGACTGGGCCGCCTGGGACGGCGGGCCCCTCGTGCCGGGCCGCCGGGGCCTGCGCGAGCCGGCCGGCCCGCGCCTGGGCCGGGAGGCGGTCGCGGGGGCCGGGCTCGTCGTGGTGCCGGCGCTCGCGGTCGGGCGCGACGGGACGCGGCTCGGGCGCGGCGGGGGGTCGTACGACCGGGCGCTCGCCCGCGCGCGGCGCGCCCCGGTCGTCGCGCTGCTGCGCCGGGGCGAGCTGCTGGACGCGGTGCCGGCGGAGCCGCACGACGCCCGCGTGCACCTCGCCGTCGACCCCGGGGGCGCGCACCGGCTCTCCGCCCCGGGCGCCGGGGGCGGCTGAGTGTCGCGCGACGACCTGGGCCCGGTGCTGCTCGTCGCCGCGTGCGTGCTCCTGCTGGCCGTGCTGGCCGTGCGGCTGTCCGTGCGCAGCGGGCTGCCCTCGCTGCTGCTGTACGTCGGCCTCGGCCTCCTGCTCGGCGAGGACGTGCTCGGGCTGGACTTCGACGACGCCGAGCTCACCGGCGTCCTCGGCTACGCCGCGCTGGCGGTGATCCTCGCCGAGGGCGGGCTGACGACCTCGTGGCGCTCGATCCGCCCGGCCGTGCCCGCGGCCGCCGTGCTGGCCACGGTGGGCAGCCTGGTCAGCGTCGCGGTCACCGGCGCGGCGGCGTACGTGCTGCTCGTCCCCGACTGGGGCCTCGCGCTGCTGCTGGGCGCGGTCGTGTCCTCGACCGACGCCGCGGCGGTGTTCTCCGTGCTGCGCCGGGTGCCGCTGCCGCGCCGGCTCGTCGGCATGCTCGAGGCCGAGGCCGGCTTCAACGACGCCCCGGTGGTGATCCTCGTCGTCGCGCTGGCCGAGTCGCTGGTGCACGGCGAGGGGCTCGACCCGCTGGGGATCGCCGGCGAGCTGGTGCTCGAGCTGGCGGTGGGGGCCGTGGTCGGCCTCGGCGTGGGCCGCGCGGGCGCGCTGCTGCTCCAGCGGGTCTCCCTCCCCTCGTCCGGCCTCTACCCCATCACGGTCCTCGGGCTGGCGCTCGGCGCCTACGGCGCGGCGGCCGTCGCGCACGGCTCGGGCTTCCTGGCGGTCTACCTGGCCGCGCTCGTGCTGGGGAACAGCCGCCTCGCGCACGGCCCGGCCACCCGCGGCTTCGCGGAGGGCGTCGCCTGGGTGGCCCAGATCGGCCTCTTCGTCATGCTGGGCCTGCTCGTCACGCCGCACGAGCTGGGGCCGGCCGTCCTGCCCGCGCTCGGCATCGGCGCGGCGCTGCTGCTGCTGGCGCGCCCGCTCTCGGTGCTGGTGTCCGCGACGCCGTTCGGGCTGGGCCCGCGCGAGCAGGCCCTGCTGTCCTGGGCCGGCCTGCGCGGCGCGGTGCCGATCGTGCTCGCCACCGTGCCCGTGGTCGAGGGCGTCGAGCGCAGCCAGCTGGTCTTCGACGTGGTCTTCGTGCTCGTCGTGGCGTTCACCCTCGTGCAGGGGCCGACGCTGCCCGCGGTCGCCCGCGCCCTGCGCCTGCGCGGGGACCCGGAGGAGGCGCGCGAGCTCGACGTCGACGCCTCGCCCCTGACCCACCTCGGCGCCGACCTGCTGACCGTCACCATCCCGGAGGGCAGCCGGCTCAACGGCGTGCAGGTGTTCGAGCTGCGCCTGCCGGCCGGCTGCGCCGTCACGCTCGTCGTGCGCGGCGGCACGGCCGTCGTCCCCGACCGGCGCACGATCCTGCGCCACGGCGACGAGCTCCTCGTGGTCGCCACGAGCGGCGACCGCGAGGAGGCCGAGCGCCGGCTGCGCGCGGTGTCGCTCCACGGCCGGCTCGCCGACTGGCACGGGGGGCGGCGCGGGCGCGACCGGCGCTGACGCCGCGACCGCTCAGGGCTTCCCGGTGAACCGCCGGCGGACCTGCTCGATGCGCTCCCGGTTCCGCGGGTCCTGCGCGGCCTGCTGGGCCTTGCGGGTCGCCTCGCCGATGAGCTTGCGGCCCTGCGGGCTCTGCGCGAACTTCTGCACCTTGGCGAACAGCGACGCCACGGTCCCTCCTCCTGCTCGTGCGGTGGGCGGCGCCCGAGGGCCCGCCCGGGGCGCCGCCGGCGGCGGGCCCCGCCCTGCAGGACGTACGAGCGCCCCTCGGCGCTCCCGCCCGGCGGGGTGACCGGGAGGACGTACCCCGCGCAGGGCCCCGCGACGCGCAGCGGGTGGGCCGCGGGTGACCGGGTAGGCGTGCGCCCATGGACACCACGGACGGCGGGACCACCGGCACCACCGGCACGGGCACGACCGGAGGGGGTCGGCACGTCCCCGGCGCGGGCGCCGCGGCACCGCCCGAGGCCGCCTCCGTCCCCGCGGCCGGGGAGGGCCTGGCGCCGGACCTCGAGGTGCCGGAGGGCGAGGGGGCGGCGACGACGCCCGACCAGGACGTGCTGGACGGCGACGTCGTGGCGGTCGAGCCGCCCGACTGAGCGGCCCGGGGCCGGCGCCGGCCCGCTGCCGGCAGGCCCTCGACCCGCGCCCGGGCCCGGCCCGGACCCGGCCCGGGCCCGCCTCCGGGCCCGCCTCCGGGGACCGGCTCGGGGGCCGCCTCGGGGTCGACCCCGAGGCGCCCCTGGCCCGCCCCTGGACCTCCCCCGGGAGCCCTCGTGGGAGCGCTCTCGCGGCCCTAGCGTCAGCGGTGCCCGGACGGTCCGGGCGCATGCGACGGGAAGGGGCCGCAGCGATGATCGTCGCCACGGGGCTCACGAAGCGCTACGGCTCGTCCGTGGCGGTGGACGGCATCGACATGGTCGTGGAGCCGGGCCGGGTGACCGGGTTCCTCGGTCCCAACGGCGCCGGCAAGTCCACGACGATGCGCATGGCGCTGGGCCTGGACCGCCCGAGCGCCGGCAGCATCACGGTCGACGGCAGGGCGTACGCCGACCTGCCCGCACCGCTGCGCGAGGTCGGCGCGCTGCTCGACGCGGGGGCGGTCCACAAGGGCCGTACCGCCCGCGACCACCTCACGGTCCTCGCCCTGAGCAACGGCATCCCCCGCCGGCGCGTCGACGAGGTCCTCGACCTCGTCGGGCTCACCGGCGTCGCGGACCGGCGCGCCGGCGGCTACTCGCTCGGCATGTCCCAGCGCCTCGGCATCGCCGGCGCGCTGCTCGGGGACCCGGGCACGCTGCTCTTCGACGAGCCGGTCAACGGGCTCGACCCGGAGGGCATCCTCTGGATCCGCACCCTCATGCGCTCGCTCGCCGCGCAGGGGCGCACGGTCCTCGTGTCGAGCCACCTCATGTCCGAGATGGCCCTCACCGCCGACCACCTCGTCGTCATCGGGCGCGGGCGCATCCTCGCCGACACCTCGGTGCGCGCCTTCCTCGATGAGCACGCCGCGTCCTGGGTGCGCGTGCGCGGGCCGCGCCCCGCCGAGCTGGCCGCCGCGCTCGGCACGGCCGGGCTCGAGGTCGACGCCCTCGCCGACGGCGCGCTCGCGGTGCGCGGCGCCGGCGCCCCCGACGTGGGCGAGCGCGCCGCCGACGCCGGGCTCGTGCTCCACGAGCTCACCACCGTGCAGGCCTCCCTCGAGGAGGCCTTCATGCAGCTCACCGCCGACAGCGTGCAGTACAGCGCCGCCGTCCCCGACCGCCACCTCGTCCCCGCCGGAGCGTGACCCCGTGACCACCCTGACCGCCCCCACCACGCCGCCCGGACCGGCCGGCACCCCGGTCCCGTACCGCCCCGCGGGGACCGCCGACGTCCTGCGCGCGGAGTGGGCCAAGCTGCGCAGCGTCCGCTCCACCGCCTGGACCCTCGCCGCGCTCGTCGTCGTGAGCGTCGGCCTCACCGGCCTCGTCACCTGGGCCATCGCCGACGAGCTCGCCAGCGGCGAGGCCGGCGAGCTCCCCGCCATGTTCGTGACCTGGGGCATCACCTTCGGGCAGATCGCCGCCCTCGTGCTCGGCACGCTCGTCATCACCTCGGAGTACGCCTCGGGCACCATCCGCCCCTCCCTCGCCGCGGTCCCGCGGCGGATGCGCCTGCTCGGCGCGAAGGTCGCGGTGCTCGCCGCGGTCATGCTGGTCCTCGGGCTGGCGGTGTCGTTCGCGAGCTACGCGGTCGGCGACTTCTTCCTCTCCCGCGAGGGCGTCGGCGTGCCCCTGTCCGACGACGGCGTGCTGCGCGCGCTCGTCGGCAACGCGCTCTACCTCTCGGTGCTCGCCGTCTTCGGCCTCGGCCTCGGCCTCGTGCTGCGCCACACCGCCGCCGCGGTGACCGTCGGCATCGCCCTCGTCTTCGTCGTCGGCCAGCTCGTCACCCTGCTGCCCGGCACCGTCGGCGAGTGGGTCGCCAAGCTCATGCCCGGCAACGCCGGCTCCGCCGTCACCACCGTCGTCCCGTGGGACCCCGACCAGCTCGGCCCCTGGACCGGCTTCGGCGTCTTCGCCCTCGAGACCGCCCTGCTCGTCGCCCTCGGCGCGGTCCTCCTCGCCCGCCGGGACGCCTGAGGGCGCAGCCCAGCCCCTGTCGACCACGTCCGGCAGGCGTACGGGTGCCGACCGAGGCTCGTGGGCCTCGTCCGGCACCCGTCGGCCTTGGCCGGCGCCGCGGCCGTCCCCTGTCGACCACGTGAGGCAGGCGCACGGGCGCCTCACGTGGTCGGCACGGCCCCCGCGGACCAGACCTCGAGCCCCCCGACGTCCACGGCGACCCCCACCCGCGCCCCGGGCACCAGCCCGAGCCCGGGCACCGCGGCGACGGGCACGTCGACGAGGGCCGGCGGGGCGCCGTCGACGTGGACCCGGACCAGGGAGCCGTACGGCTCGAGGACCCCCACCTCGCCGTCCCACGCGCCGGTGCCGGGGGCGACGAGGCGCAGCGCGGCGGGCGGTGCCGCGACCAGCACCGGTCCGGCGGGGGCGCGGGCCGGGGCGGGGAGCACCGCCCCGCCGGCGAGGCGGAGCGAGCCCCCGTCGCGGCGCCCCGGCCAGAGGGCGAGCCCGACGAGGCCCGCGACGTACGCGGTGGCGGGCCGGCGGGCGACCTCGGCCGGCGGCCCGTCCTGCACGACCCGCCCGCCCTCGAGGACGACGAGCCGGTCCGCGAGCACGAGGGCCTCGACCGGGTCGTGCGTGACGACGACGACCGGGCCGGGGAAGCGGGCGAGGTCCGCGCGCAGGCCGGTCCGCACGGCGCGGCGGGCGCCCGCGTCGAGCGCGGCGAACGGCTCGTCGAGCAGCAGCAGCGCGGGCTCGGCGGCGAGCGCGCGGGCGAGGGCGACGCGCTGCGCCTGCCCGCCGGAGAGCTGGTGCGGACGCCGGGCCGCGAGGTCGCGCAGGCCCAGCCGGTCGAGGTGCGCACCGGCCGCCGCGCGCGCCGCTCGCCGGGACGCCCCGCGCACCCGCAGCGGGAAGGCGCAGTTCGCGAGGACGTCGAGGTGCGGGAAGAGCCGGTGGTCCTGGAAGACGACCCCGACGCGCCGCGCCTCCGGCGGTACGAGCACCCGCCGGGCGGGGTCGTCGAGGACGGTCCCGGCCAGCTCGAGGCGCCCGCCGGCGAGCGGCTCGAGCCCCGCGAGCGCCCGCAGGAGGGTCGTCTTGCCGGCGCCGTTGGGTCCGAGCAGGGCGACGACCTCGCCCGGCGCGACGTCGAGCCGGGCGTCGAGCGCGAAGGCGCCGCGCCGTACGACCGCGTGCGCGCGCAGCCCGCTCACCGGCGCACCCAGTGCCCGCGCAGGAGCAGCAGCACGGCGACGCAGACCGCGAGGAGCACCAGGCTGAGCGCCACCGCTGCCTCCGGCTCGGTGTCGAGCAGCTGGTAGACCTGCGACGGCACAGTCCTCGTCACGCCGGGCGCGCTGCCGGCGAAGGTCACGGTGGCGCCGAACTCGCCGAGCGCCCGGGCCCAGCAGAGCACGGTCCCGGCGAGCAGCGAGGGCGCGACGAGCGGCAGCGTGACGCGGGCGAACGTCGTGAGCCGCCCCGCCCCGAGCGTCGCGGCGGCCTCCTCGAGGCCCCGGTCGGCCGAGCGCAGGGCCCCCTCGACGGCGACGACGAGGAACGGCATCGCCACGAACGCCTCGGCGAGCACCACCCCCGCCGTCGTGAACGGCAGCGTGACGCCGGTCAGGCGCTCCAGCGGCGCGCCCACGACCCCGTTGCGCCCGAAGGCCAGCAGCAGCGCGACGCCGCCGACCACCGGCGGCAGCACCAGCGGCAGGGTCACGAGGGCGCGCAGCACCCCCAGCCCGGGCAGCCGGCCGCGCGCGAGGACCCAGGCGAGGGGCACGCCGAGCACCAGGGACAGCAGGGTCGCGAGGCTGGCGGCGAGGACGGAGAGGCGCAGCGCCTCGGCGACCTCGGGCCGCGCCAGCAGCTCCGGCAGGTCGCGCCACGGCGCGCGCAGCACGAGCCCGAGCAGCGGCAGGAGCAGGAACAGCACCGCCAGACCGGCGGGTACGGCGAGCGGCGCCGGCACCGCCCCCGGCCGCCTGAGGGGCCCCCTCATGGCGGCGGCAGGAAGCCGGCGCGCGCCAGCACCTCCCGCCCCCGCACGGAGAGCAGCAGGTCCACGAACCCGCGCGCGTCGGGCGAGCCCTGCCCGAGCACCGCCACCGGGTAGTCGGTCGTGGGGGCGCCCGGCACCGCGACGCCCCGGACCTCGTCGCCCGCGGCGAGGACGTCGGTGCGGTAGACGATCCCGGCGTCGACCTCCCCGAGGCGCACCTTGGTGAGCGTCGCGCGCACGTCCGGCTCCTCCGTGACCGGGCGCACGGCGACCCCGGCGGCGTCGAGGGCCTCGCGCGCGAGCGCGCCGCACGGCACCTGCGGCTGGCACAGGGCGACCCGTACGCCCTCGCGCCCCAGGTCGGCGAGCGAGCGCACCCCGGCGGGGTCGTCCGCGGGGACCACGACCTGCACCGCGTTGCGGGCCAGGACGACCGGCTCCTGCGCGAGTCCGGCGTCGACGACGGTGGCCATGTCGCGGGCGCTCGCCGAGGCGAAGACGTCGGCGGGCGCCCCCTCCACGACCTGGTGCGCCAGCGCCGGGCTGCCGCCGGACGTGACCCGCACGTCGACGCCGGGGTGCTCCCCCTCGTACGCCGCCGCCAGCTCCTCGACCACGTCGGTCAGCGACGCGGCGACCAGCACGTCGAGGACCTCGTCCCCGTCCTGGGCGCCGCACCCGGCCAGCAGGACCGCCGCCGCGGCGAGGACCGCGGGCGCCCTCACGGGGCCTCCGGGATCTCGACGACGACGTTGGTCGACTTCACGGCGGCGACGGCCAGGACGCCCGGCTCGAGCCCGAGCTCGTCGGCGGCCTCGCGGCTCATGAGCGACACGACGCGGTGCGGCCCGGCCTGCAGCTCGACCTGCGCCATGACGGTGTCGCGCACGACGCGGGTGACGAGGCCGGTGAACCGGTTGCGGGCCGACTCCTGGACGACCCGGGCCCCGGCGGGGGGCGGCGCCGCGGCGGCGATCTCGCCGGCGAGCCGGGCCAGGTCCGCGCCGTCGACGGCGAGCCGCCCGGACGGCAGGGCGGTCGTCGGCAGCCGCCCGGCGTCCGCCCAGCGGCGCACCGTGTCGTCGGAGACGCCGAGCAGCGCCGCGGCCTCGCGGACGGTGAAGGTCGGCACGACGCGGAGCCTAGCCGCACGTGCGGCCCCTGGGCGCCGGTCGAGCCGCAGGTGCGGTTCCCGCCGGCTGCCAGGATGGACGGGTGCCGCACGCCCACCACTACGTCGACCTCGACCGCGCCGCGTGGGCGGCGCTGCGCGACGGCCAGAGCGCCGGGCTCGACGCCTCCCGGGTGCAGGCCCTGGCCGGGCTCGGGGACGTGGTGGACCCGCGGGAGGTCGAGGAGGTGTACGCCCCGCTGGCCCGCCTGCTGCTCCTGCAGGACGCCGCGCGCTCGCACGCGCGGGAGGCCACGGCAGCCTTCCTCGGCGCGCCCGCCCGCCGCTCGCCCTTCGTCGTCGCGGTCGCGGGCAGCGTCGCCGTGGGCAAGTCGACGACCGCGCGGCTGCTGCGCGAGCTCCTCTCGGCCGGCGGGCGGCGGGTCGACCTCGTGCCGACCGACGGGTTCCTGCACCCCAACGCCGAGCTCGAGCGGCGCGGGCTCATGGCGCGCAAGGGCTGGCCGGAGTCGTACGACACCCGGGCCCTGCTCGACTTCCTCGCCGCGGTCCGCGCCGGGGAGCCGCACGTGCAGGCTCCGGTCTACAGCCACGTCGCGTACGACGTCCTGCCCGGCGAGCGCCAGGTCGTGGACCGCCCCGACGTGCTCGTCGTCGAGGGGCTCACCCTCCTGCAGCCCGCCTCGCCCGCGCGGGACGGGCGGCCCAGGGTCGTCGCGTCGGACTACTTCGACACCTCGGTCTACGTCGACGCCGCCGAGGAGCACCTCCTCGCGTGGTACGTCGCCCGCTTCCTCGCCCTGCGCGACACCGCCTTCCGTCGCCCCGGGTCCTACTTCACCCGGTACGCCGCCCTCTCCGACGAGGAGGCGCGGGAGACGGCGTCGGCGATCTGGCACCGCACCAACGGTCCGAACCTGCGCCGCAACGTGCTGCCCACCCGCGGGCGCGCCGCCGTCGTGCTCGAGAAGGACGCGGGGCACCGCACCCGGCGGGTCCGGCTGCGCCTGCCCTGAGCCGGGCCCGCACGGCGCGGCACCCCGCGGTGCGGGAGGAAGTGGACGCCGGGGCCGGTCGTGCCGCATCATTGGCACTCGCACCGGACGAGTGCCAGCAGCGAGACGCCCGCAGGAGGACCACGTGCCGACCTACCAGTACGCCTGCACGGAGTGCGGCCACCAGTTCGAGGCCGTCCAGTCCTTCAGCGACGACGCCCTCACCGAGTGCCCCGCGTGCTCCGGCCGGCTGCGCAAGGTCTTCTCGGCCGTCGGCGTGGTCTTCAAGGGCTCGGGCTTCTACCGCACCGACTCGCGCAGCGGCTCCGGCGCCGCCAAGGGCTCGTCCGACTCCGGTCCGGGGTCCGGCTCGGGGTCCGGCTCCGGCTCGGGGTCCGGCTCGGGGTCCGGCGCGGGCTCGGACACCAAGGCCGCGTCCTCCTCGGGCTCCGGCGGCGGGGCCTCGTCGTCGTCCTCGTCGGGCAGCGGCTCCTCGTCCACGTCCTCGAGCGGCTCGAGCAGCGCCGCCTGACCGCCCCGCGCCGAGCCCGGCGCCCCGCGCTGCGCCCCTCGGCCGGCCGCTCAGGCGCCCGCCCCGCCACCGGGCCCCGCCGGCGGGGCGCCCGCCTCCTGCAGGGCGACCTGCCGGCGCAGCAGCTCGCGGATCTCCTGCAGCACCTGCACGTCCTCGGGCGGCGAGGCAGGCTCCTCGACCTCGTCGCGCTTGCGCAGGGCCAGCAGCCGGTTCATCGGCGTCACGACGGCGACGTACACGACCGCCGCCACGAGGACGAAGTTGACCGCCGCGGTGATGACGGCGCCGAGGTCGACGAAGGTCGAGGGCACCCCCGCGCGGACCTCGAAGCCGAGGCCGCCGGTCCGCGGGCTGCCGACGGCGTTGACGAGGGGCTGCAGGACGCGCTCGGTGAGCGCGGTGACGACGGCGCCGAACGCCGCGCCGACGACCACGGCGACGGCCAGGTCGATGACGTTGCCGCGCAGGACGAAGTCGCGGAAGCCGCGGAGCATGGGGGTCCCTCTCTGCTGGAGGCGCTGCGGGTGGGCGCTCCCGGGTCGGCGGCGCTGCGGTCCGCGGGAGCGGCGCCAGGCTGCCACCCGCCCCGGCGGCGCACCAGGCGCCGCGCCCGGCCGCGCCGCGCCGCGCTCACCGCCCGTGCACCGCGACGGTGAGCCGCGCGGTCGCCGCGGCGCCCGCCAGCTCGGCGGCCACCGCCGGGCGGGCGGCGACCACGAGCAGGCCGCCCTCGTCGAACCCCGCTGCGGCACCCGCGTCGCCCGGCTGGGCGGCGGGCACGGCGAGGACGCGGACCCGCGCGGCGACCGTGCGCACCACCGCGGTCCCGTCCGGGCCCGCCGCCGCGGCGTGCACGTCGACGAGGTCGCCGGGCCCGAGCACCGCCAGCGCCCCCGGGTCGGCGACGCGCAGGGCTGTGGCGACGGCGTCCGCGTCGGGGCCCAGCAGGGCCGGGCCGAGCAGGCGGGCGTCGGTGAGCGGCTCACCGCGGCGCACCGGGCCGCCGAGGACCCGCCCGGGCAGCGCGCCCTCCCCCACGACGCCGTCCGGGACCGCGCCCGGCGGGAGCCGCACGGTCGTCACGTCGCCGGCGGCGAGCCGCTGCCCGGCGGGCAGGTCGCGCGCGGCGACGGGCACCGGCGTGCTCGGCGGCGGTGCCGGGGCGAGGGCCCCGAGCGCGGCGGCGACGGCACCGGCGGCGGCCGCCGCGGACAGGACGAGCCGGTGGCGGGCGAGCACGCGCAGCAGGTCGGCGGGCAGGAGCGGTCGGCGCACCCGCGCGACGCTAGGGCCCCCGGCGACGGCCCGTCGTGCGCCGTCCACAGGCACCCGGCCCCCGGGCCGCCCCGGACCCTCAGCCGCCGTGGTGCGGCGGGACCTCGCGCAGGAAGCGGTCGTCGTCGTCGCCGGCGGAGCGCTCCCAGCCCTCGTCGCGGTCGTCCGACGTCTGCTCGGGGAGCAGGTCGTCGTCGGGGTCGCGCCCGCTCACGCGCCGGCCGCCACGGGCAGGTCGGCGCTCGCCACGAGCGGCTCGAGGAGCAGCCCCGGGTGCTCGCGCTGCACGGACGACAGCCGCCACCGGTCCGGGAAGAGCGCGAGCAGCGCCCCGTCGCCGCGCCGGAGCACCTCGACGCCGCGGACCGCGTCGAGCACGGCCACGTCCTCGGCGCGGGTGCGCCGGGCCATGGAGTACGGCAGCGGTTCGAGCAGGACGGCGGAGGAGAACTCGTTCTCCATGCGGTGCGACGCCACCTCGAACTGCATCGGGCCGACGGCGGCGAGCACGGGCGCCTGCTCGCCGCGCAGGTCCGAGCGCAGCACCTGCACGACGCCCTCCTGCTCGAGCTGCTCGATCCCGCGGCGGAACTGCTTGTAGCGCCCGGTGTCCTTGGCGCGCACCACGGCGAAGTGCTCCGGGGCGAACGACGGGATCGGCGGGAACACGACGGGCTGGTCGACGTACAGCGTGTCGCCCACCCGCAGCGCCTGGGCGTTGACGAGCCCGACGACATCACCCGGGAAAGCGGTGTCCAGGGTGGACCGCTCGCGGCCGAACACCGCCTGGGCGTACTTCGTGGCGAAGGGGCGCCGGGTGCCGGCGTGCGTGACGACCATGCCGCGCTCGAAGACGCCGGAGCAGACGCGGGCGAAGGCGACGCGGTCGCGGTGGGCGCTGTCCATGCCCGCCTGCACCTTGAACACCAGGGCGGAGAACGGTGCGTCGACGGGGCGCGCGCCACCGTCGACGGTCGGTCGCGGCGCGGGCGCGGGCGCGATGTCGAGGAGCACGTCGAGCAGCTGCCCGACGCCGAAGTTGAGCACCGCCGAGGCGAAGAGGACCGGGGTCGTGCGCCCGGCGAGGAACTGCTCCTGGTCGTGGTCGCCGTCGTCGGCCGACAGCAGCTCGGACTCCTCCACCGCCGTGGTCCAGGCGTCGCCCTCCTGCGCCGCCGCGACCTCCGGGGCGAGGTGCTCCTCGGGCGCGACGGTCGCGCCGCCCGCGGTGCGGGTGAAGCGGATGAACGCGCCGGTGCGGCGGTCGAGCACGCCGCGGAAGTCGCCCGCGATGCCGACGGGCCACGTGAGCGGGGTCGGCTTGAGGCCGATGCGGGTGCTGATCTCGTCGAGCAGCTCCAGGCCGTCCCGGCCGGGGCGGTCCCACTTGTTGATGACGGTGATGATCGGGATGCCGCGGTGCCGGCAGACCTCGAAGAGCTTGAGCGTCTGCGGCTCGAGGCCGCGCGCGGCGTCGACGAGCATGACCGCGGCGTCGACGGCCGACAGGACGCGGTACGTGTCCTCGGAGAAGTCGGCGTGCCCGGGGGTGTCGAGCAGGTTGACGACGGCGCCCTTGTACGAGAACTGCAGCGCGGCCGACGTGATGGAGATCCCGCGCGCCTTCTCGAGGTCCATCCAGTCCGAGACCGTGCCGCGCCGGCCGGCCTTGCCGTGCACCGCACCCGCCTCGTGGATGACCCGCGCGTGCAGGGCCAGCGCCTCGGTCAGGGTCGACTTGCCGGCGTCGGGGTGGCTGATGACCGCGAAGGTGCGCCGGCGGGAGGCCTCGCTGACGGGGTCGGACGGGGTGTCGTGCACCCCTCCGAGACTACCGGCGCGCCAGGCGCTCGTAGCCGAGCCCGGAGACCCACCAGGCGGCCCCCGCGTCGCGCACCGCCCTCCCGGCGTCGGAGGCCGGGTCCCACGGGGTGCCGCCGAGGAACGCGAAGGCGTCCGCTGGCCGCCCGGTGACCTCCGCGACGCGGGCGAGGGGGCGTACGACCTCCCGCTCGACCGCCGCCCGGTCGGCGACCGCCGCCGCGGTGGTGTGGGTGGCGGTGTGCGCGCCGACGGCGTGGCGCTCCGCGGCCGCGGCGACCTCGTCCCAGGTCATCGCGAGGCGCGCGCCCGCCGCGACCTCCTCCGGGGCGACGCGCACGGCGTGGGCCACGGCGACCGCCGGCTGGTCCTCGGGCGCGGCGTCGAGGAACCCGGTGGGCAGGTGCAGCCACGCGGTCACCCCGGCCCGGTCCAGGGCGGGCAGCGCCACGGTGGCGTTGTTCCGGAACCCGTCGAAGAGCCCGACGACGAGCGGCGGGCGCTCCCCCGGCCACTCACCGGTCCCGAGCAGGCGCGCGAGGCCCGCGGGGCCGAGGACGTCGTACCGGGCCGCGTAGTCCCGCACCTCCTCCTCGACGACGTGCGCGAGCCGCTCGGGCGTCGAGTGGTAGTTGACGACCCGCAGCTGGCGCCCGGCGACGAACGCGTCGAGCACCTCGCCCAGCGCGCCCGGTCGCGGCGCCGCCAGGTCGCCCCGCACGAGGGGCCCGCCCCCGCCCGGTGCGGGCGGTGCGGGCGGGCGGGCACCGGGCAGGTGGGTGCGCACGTGCCACCACGCCATGGACGTGCTCGCCGCCTGGACCGCGTGGTCGTCGTCGCCCCCGCCGAGCAGCCCCACCCAGCGCCGCAGTCGGGAGGCGACGGCCGCCCCGTCGGCCACCGCGGGCGCGCCCATCGCGGCGCCGGGCCCGGCACGCTCGTGCAGCGCGACGTGCACCGCGACACCGGTCCGCTCGTGCCCCTCCGCCGGCACCGCGTCCGCGAGGGACCGCGCGGTCGCGGCGTCGGGGACCGTCCCGGGGCGCAGGTCGCCGGTCACGGCGCGTCCGACCCCCGCTCCCGCTCCTGCGCGACCACGTCCTCGAGGTCGGCGAGCCGGTCCATGCCGTTGAGCGGCTGGCGCATCCGCGGGTTCCCTGCGAGCCGCTCCCGGTTGCGGTGCAGGAACCACCAGTAGCCCGCGGTGTAGGGGCAGGCGTCGTCACCCCGGCGCACCGACGGGCGGTAGGCGCACCCGCCGCAGTAGTCGCTCATCCGGTTGATGTACGCGCCCCCCGCGGCGTACGGCTTGGTCGCCATCGCGCCGCCGTCGGCGTGCTGGGACATGCCGACGACGTTGGGGACCATGACCCAGTCGTACCCGTCCACGAAGGAGCGGTGGAACCAGTCGGTGAGCGCGAGCGGGTCCCAGCCGCGCTGGAGCCCGTAGTTCCCGAGCACCATGAGCCGCGGGATGTGGTGGGCCCACCCGTGGTCGCGCACCGAGCGCAGCACGTCGGACAGGCAGCGCGCCTCGACCGCGTCCGCGTCGAGCTCCTGGAACCAGCGCGGCAGCGGCTCCCGGGCCTGCAGGGCGTTGCGGTGCCGGTAGTCCTCGCCGCCGAGCCAGTAGACGTTCCACACGTAGTCGCGCCAGCCGATGACCTGGCGGACGAAGCCCTCCGCCGACTGCAGCGGCACGGTCCCGTCGCGGAAAGCCCTCTCCACCCGCTCGACGACCTCGACCGGGTCGAGGAGGCCCAGGTTCATCGGCGCGCTGACCATCGAGTGCGCCATCCAGTCGTCGCCGGCGAGCATCGCGTCCTCGTACGGCCCGAAGAGCGGCAGCCGGTGCTCGACGAAGTCCTCGAGGCGGTGCAGCGCCTCGGCCCGGGTGGCGGGGAAGAGGCGCGGCCCGTCGCGGCCCACGAAGGACACGTCGCCGTCGGCCTCCCAGCGGTCCAGGTCGGCGCGCACCTGCTCGTCGACCTCGTCCTCCTGCGGCCACCAGGGCTCGGGCACCGGCAGCCGCCGTACGCCCCTCGGCGGGGGCTGGCGGTTGTCGTGGTCGAGGTTCCACCGCCCGCCGACCGGGTCCTCGCCCTCCATGAGGACCCCGAGCCGGGCGCGCGCCCGGCGGTAGTGGTCCTCCATGAGCAGCCGGCGCCGGCCCCGGGACCGGGCCCAGGCGGCGAAGTCGTCCACCTCGGTGGCGAAGCCGCGGGCCGGCAGCACCTCGACCTCCGGGAGCGAGGAGACGAAGCGGTACGCCGCCCACGACGTCGGCCGGCACACGCTCAGCGGCCCGTCGGCCAGCGACGAGCGGTAGCCGTCGGCGGCGACGTAGCGGACCCGGTCGCCCAGCTCCAGCGCCCGGTGCCGCATCGCGGACAGGACGAGGTGGGCCTTCTGCCGGTGGAAGCGGCGCCGCCGGAAGACCCCGCGCGCCTCGACCATGAGCACCTGCTGGTCCTCGGAGTCCAGGAAGTGCGGCCCCAGCTGGTCGCCGAACAGCCACCGCCGCGCCGCCACCCCGTCCCCTCCCGCCGTCGCCTGCCGCGATCCTCGTGCCCGCGCCCCGGTGCCGCACCCCGGACGGCCCTACGCTCCCCCGCATGGGCACCCCGGGACCGGTCACCGCCGACGACGTGCAGCGCACCACGGAGGCGGCCGTCGCCGCCCTGTCCGCCGCACCCGACGGCTGGGACGCCCCCGCGCAGGGCGTGGAGTGGTCGTGCTGGGAGTCGCTCGACCACCTCGCCGAGACCCTCGTGGCGTACGCCCTGCAGGTCACCGGGCGGCCGCAGGGCCGCTACGTCCCCTTCGCCGCCGCGGCCGCGCGCCCCGGCGGGCCCGAGCTCGCCCTGCGCGTCGACCCCGGCAGCGGCGCCGACGGGATGCTCGAGGCCCTGCGCGCCGCCGGGGTGCTGCTCGCCGCCGCGGTGCGGTCCGAGCCCGGCGCGGTCGCCTGGCACCCGTCGGGCACGAGCGACGCCGAGAGCTTCGCCGCGATGGGCGTGGTGGAGCTCGTCGCGCACGTCCGCGACGTCGCCGCCGCGCTCGGGGTCGCGTGGGAGCCGCCGCGCGGCGCGTGCGACCGGGCGCTCGCGCGCATCCTGCCCGAGGCGCGCGAGCGGGCCGGCGGCGCGGACCCGTGCGCCGCCCTGCTCTGGGCGACGGGGCGGGCCGGGCTGCCCGGGCTCGCGCCGCTCGAGGCCTGGCGCTGGCGGGGCCGGACGGGCCGCACGCCCGGGCACGCACCGCCGGCCGGGCTGTCCCTCGTCACCGTCCTCGTCGAGGAGTACGGCCCCGCCCTCGCCTTCTACCGCGACGCCCTCGGCTTCGAGGTCGTCGAGGACACCGACCGCGGCGACGGGAAGCGCTGGGTCGTCGTCGCGCCGCGCGCGGGGCACGGCGCCGCGGTGCTGCTCGCCCGCGCCGACAGCGAGCGCCAGCGGGCGCGGGTCGGCGACCAGCACGGCGGGCGGGTCGGCCTGTTCCTCACCACCCGCGACTTCGCCGCCGACCACGCGCGGATGGCGGCAGCGGGGGTGCGCTTCCTCGAACAGCCGCGCCGGGAGGCGTACGGCACCGTCGCGGTCTTCGAGGACCTGCACGGCAACCGGTGGGACCTGCTCGAGCCCGCCGGTTGACCGCCCGGGGCCCCACCGGGCGTGACACCGGTCACCCGGCCGGGCGAGTATCACCGCGGGACGCCGACGACTCACCCGTACGCGCCGCCGGACGGGCTGCGCAGCCGGGACAGGACGGTCCATGATGGACAGGTCGCGCGGCTGCGGGACCGTCGGCGCGGCGACACCCCCGCGGGCGGACCGCTCCGCGGGACCACGTCGCGGCCGGGGCGGTCCCGGTCGCCAGGGGGGAGAACCGTGCACCACCACCGTCTGGGCGGCCGCGTCACCACGCGCGCCGGCGCCCTGGCCCTGGCCGCCGGCCTCGCGCTCACGGGCTGCGGGTCGGACGAGAGCGGCGGGGCCGCCGGCGAGGAGGCCGCGCCGACCGGCGACGCGAAGGCCACCGTCGAGCAGGCGCTCACCGGCGTCTACGACGCGACCTCGATGAGCATGACGATGAAGCTCGACGGCACCGTCGAGGACTTCACCGCGCTCGACCCGGAGAGCCCGATGGACGCCGAGGACCGCCGGGTCCTCGAGCAGGTCCTCGCCGGCGACGTCGTCTACGCGGTCACCGCGCCCGAGGGCAAGACCCTGGCCGACACCGCGCAGGCGCAGCAGCTCGGCGCGGCGGACCTCGCCGACCCCGAGAAGCTCAAGGCCGCCCTGGCGCAGACCGGGTCGTTCTCGATGGCGGTCAACCTCGACGGCAGCGCCCTCGGGGAGCTGCGCTTCGTCGACGCCACGCTCTTCGCCCAGGCCGACGTGCCGCGCATCGCCGAGCTCGCCGGCGAGGACACCGCCCAGCTCGAGGCGATGGCCGCCCAGCTGCCCCCGGCGCTCGCGCCGCTGCAGAAGGGCCTGCAGGGCGAGTGGGTGGGCGTCGACCTCGACGAGACCATCGACGCGGCCGCCAACCTCGGCCTCTTCCAGCAGCTGCAGCAGGGCGCCGCCGGCGCCCCGACCCCGGACCCGACGGCGGCCGCCGGCCTCCTGCAGTCGCTGCGCACCGCGTACGACGAGCACGTGACGGTCGAGGAGGTCGACGGCGGCGACCGCGGCGACGGCTACCGCCTCACCGCGCCGCTGCGCGAGGTCGCCGGCGAGCTGGCGGACGACCTGCAGCGCCTCGGCGGCACGCAGGGCGCGGACCTCACCGAGGACCTCCAGCAGGTCCCCGACCGCGACGTGACGGTCGACGTCTTCGTCGAGGACGGCGAGCTGACCGGCATGGTCCTGCCGCTCGGGCAGTTCGCGGAGGACGGCCCGGTCGAGTCCGACGCCGTGGTGGACGTGGCCGTCGACACCGGCGCCGAGCCGGTGACCGCCCCCGAGGGCGCGAACCTCATCGACGTCTCGCAGGCGCTGCTGTCCTTCGGCGGGATGATGAACCGCCCGTCCTGAGCCCACGACGCCGCGCCTCGCGGCCCGGCACGACGACGGCCCGCCCCCTGCAGGGGGCGGGCCGTCGTCGTCGCGGTGCGGGCGCCGTCAGATGCGGCGCTGCGAGGTGTTGCGCCCCATGATCGTGCTGGCCGCCACGACGAGCACGGCCGCCACGGCGATGCTGATGATCCAGCGGATCCAGTCGATGCCGCTCGTCGCCTCGACGCCGAGCGCCGCTGCGAGGTAGAAGCCCGCGACGACGCCGACGACGCCGAGCACGATCGTCAGCAGGATCGGGACGTTGTCCTTGTCCCCCGGTGCGACGAGCTTGCCGAGCAGGCCGATGACGGCACCCACCACGATGAGCCCGATGATCTCCACGCTGTCCTCCTGCGGCTGCTGATGACGGTGCGACCCCTGGTGCTGGGGTCGCCTGCTGGTGCGTGATCTTCCCCGGGGGCGGTGGCTCAACCGCCCGGGTCGAGGACCGGGGCTCGACCACCCCGCTCGGCCGGGGGCCGGCAGCCGGCTCCGGTACCCTCCCGGGGGGCCGCAGCGCCCGCGCCCTCGTAGCTCAGGGGATAGAGCAACGGTTTCCTAAACCGTGTGTCGGAGGTTCGAATCCTCTCGGGGGCACCCAGGACCGGCGGACGAGGGGCAGTAGGCGGATGAGCGTGGACGAGGCCGGCACCGCCGGGGAGGGCGCCCCCGCGGCGGCCCCGGAGAGCGGCGGCTTCGAGGACCTGGGCCTGCGCCCGGAGCTCCTGGGCGCGCTCGCCGCGCTGGGCTACGAGGAGCCCACCCCCATCCAGCGCGAGGCCGTCCCGCCGCTGCTCGCGGGGCGCGACCTGCTGGGCCAGGCGGCCACCGGCACCGGCAAGACGGCCGCCTTCGCGCTGCCCGCCCTGCACGCGCTGCAACCGGACGAGCACCGCCTGTCCACGCTGGTGCTCGTGCCGACCCGCGAGCTCGCCGTGCAGGTGTGCGAGGCGATGCACCGCTACGGCAAGGAGCTCGGCGCGCGGGTGCTGCCGGTCTACGGCGGCGCCCCCATCGGCCGGCAGCTGCGCGAGCTCGACCGCGGGGTGGACGTCGTCGTGGCGACGCCGGGGCGCGCCCTCGACCACCTCGGGCGCGGGACGCTGCCGCTCGGCGACCTGCGCACCGTCGTGCTCGACGAGGCCGACGAGATGCTCGACATGGGCTTCGCCGAGGACATCGACGCGATCCTCGAGGCGTGCCCGCCCGAGCGGCAGACGGTGCTGTTCTCCGCGACGATGCCCGCCCGCATCGAGGGCCTGGCCCGGGCGCACCTGCGCGAGCCGGTCCGCATCCGCATCCAGCGCCCCGCCACGGTCGAGAGCGGGGCGCCGCTGGTGCGCCAGGGGGCGTACGTCGTGCCGCGCGGGCACAAGACCGCCGCGCTCGGGCGCGTGCTCGACGTGGAGGCCCCCGCGTCGGCGATCGTCTTCTGCCGCACGCGCGAGCAGGTCGACACCGTGACCGAGACGCTCAACGGGCGGGGCTACCGGGCGGAGGCGCTGCACGGCGGCATGAGCCAGGACCAGCGCGAGCGGGTCATGGGCCGGCTCAAGAGCGGCACCGCCGACCTGCTCGTCGCCACCGACGTCGCCGCCCGCGGCCTCGACGTCGAGCAGCTCACCCACGTCGTCAACTACGACGTCCCGAGCGCCCCCGAGTCGTACGTCCACCGGGTCGGCCGGGTCGGCCGCGCCGGGCGCCAGGGCGTCGCGCTCACGCTCGCGGAGCCGCGCGAGCTGCGCATGCTGCAGACCATCGAGCGCTCCACCGGCCGCAAGATCCCGGTCGAGAAGCTGCCGACGGTGGCGGACCTGCGCACCCGGCGGCTGGAGATGACCCGCGCCGCGCTGCACGAGAGCCTCGTCGAGGACGACCTCGACCGCTTCCGCGTCGTCGTCGAGACGCTCACCGACGACTTCGACCTCATGGACGTCGCGCTCGCCGCCGTGAAGCTGGCCCACGAGGCCACGGGCGCCGCCGCCGACGAGGAGGAGATCCCCGACGTCCCCGAGCGCGACACGCGCCCGCGCGCGGGCGGGGCCGAGCGCGGCGCCGGCCGCCCGCCCCGCGGCCCCGCCGCCGGCATGGTCAAGCTCTTCGTCGGCGCGGGGCGCGCCGCGGGCGTGCGCCCGCAGGACCTCGTCGGCGCGATCGCCGGCGAGACCTCGCTCAAGGGCCGCGACATCGGGGCCATCGAGATCGCCGACCGGTTCTCCCTCGTCGAGGTGCCCGACGCCCGGGCCGACGAGGTCGTGACGGCGCTGCGCGCGACCACCCTCAAGGGGCGCAAGGCGACGGTCCGGCGGGACCGCGGCCCCCGCCGCTGAGCCCCCGCCGCTGAGCCCCCGCCGCTGAGTCCCGGCCGCAGCAGCCCGGGTGCAGCAGCCCGGGGTGCTCAGCCCCGCCGCAGCAGCGCGGACCGGGCGGCCTCGACCGGGGACGGCGCGGTGGCCGCGGTCGGGGCCGGCGGCACGGGCAGCGGCGCGCCGCCGCAGACCGCGCCCTCCCGGGGCAGCCGCCCGCGCAGCAAGTAGGCCGTGACCACCCGGTCGGTGCACGGCTCGAGGGCCAGCCCGACGTGCGTGTGGTTGCCCCCGGTCACCGTGAGCAGCCGCCCGCCCGTCGCCGCGGCCATCGCCGGCCCCATCGGGTACGGCGTCACCGCCTCGCGCCGGGCCTGCACCACGAGCGGCACCGGGCCGCCCGGGACGTCGCGCACCACCGGTCGCACCGGGTCGAGCGGCCACGACACGCACGGCAGCCCCGCCGAGGCCTGGATCGCGCCGAGGCGCGGCGCGGTGCGCAGCGCGCGGTCGACGTCGCGCAGCACCGGGCCCGGGCGGTCGGGGAAGGCGCCGTCGTTGCAGAGCACGCTGTAGAGCGCGGAGGGCTGGTTGTCCGGGCCCGGGGTCGGCAGCGCCGCGGCCGCCCCCGGCAGCAGGGCGCCCGCCGCGCGCTGGGCCGCCGAGGCGGCCGCACCGGTCTGCAGGGCGCGGACGAGCCCGAGGGCCTGCGCGGCGGCGGGCCACAGGGCGTCGCTGTACATCGCCTGGCCCAGCACGCCCTGCAGGTCGCCCGCGCCGACGGGGGTGCCGTCGACGACCACCGGCCGGCGGGCCAGCCCGGCGACCGCCGCGTCGTAGGTCCGCAGCACCCGCCACCGCTGCGCGCCCAGGCCGAGCCGGTCGTCGTACCGCGCCGCCCAGCCGGCCCAGTCCACGAGGCGGTCCTCGAAGGGCTGCACCCGCTCGGCGAAGAAGCGCTGCCCCCAGGTGGCCGGGTCGACGGCGCTGTCCAGGACGAGGCGCTCGACCCGCGTCGGGAAGAGCGTGGCGTAGCGCGCGAAGAGCAGGGTGCCGTAGCTGTAGCCGACGAAGGCCGCGGTCCGCTGCCCCAGCGCCGCTCGCACGACGTCGAAGTCGCGGGCCGTCTGCTCGGTCGAGAGGTACGGCACGAGGTCGCCGGAGCGGGCGAAGCAGCCCGCCGCGACGGCGGCGCCGGCCGCCACCGCGGCCCGGCGCTGGGCGGGGGTCACGAGGCGCTGGTCCGGCGTCGGCACGGGCCCGCCGGTCACCGGCGGCAGGCACGACACGGGGACGCTGCGCCCGACGCCGCGCGGGTCGACGCCCACGACGTCGTAGCGCGCCCGCACGGGCGCGGGGTACGTCGCGCTCACCAGGCTGGTGAGCAGCGACGCCTCGCCGCCGGGGCCGCCGCTGTTGACGAACAGCACGCGCGGCGGGCGGGGCGCCCCGGCGGGCAGCGCCGCGCGGTAGAGCGCCAGGTCGATGCTGCCGCGCGCCGGGTCGCCGTGGTCGAGCGGCACCGCCACGCTCGAGCACTCCAGCGGGGGGAGCCCCTCCTGGCCGACGCCCTCGGGGCACGGCTCCCACGCCGGGGGCGGGGCCTCGGCGGCCGCCTCGGCCCGGGGGGCGGGGACGGGCGCGGCGCCGGCCGGCGCCGGGACGAGCGCGGCGGCGAGCGCCGTACCGACCCCCGCGACGAGGCCGCGCCGCAGCCGCGCCCACCGGGCCGGTCCGCTCCCACCGCTCGTCCTGCCCGTCGCAGCACCCGTCACAGCGCCTCCTGCGCTCGCCCCCGCCAGGTCGCGGCGAGCCTAGGGGCGGGGTCCGACGCCCCGCCACCCCGAGCCGAGCGCCCCCGCCACGCGCGGGTCGGCGAGCCAGGCGCGGGGCCCCGCGTGCTCCACCCGGACCGACGCGACCCGCGCCGCGAGGCCGAGGGCAGCGACGAGCCCGGGCACGGGGTCGGGGCCGGGCGGCGCCACCGCCAGCGCCGCGGCCAGGGCGCCGTGGAAGGCGTCCCCGGCGCCCAGCGTGTCGACCGCCCGCACCCGCGCGACGGGGACCTCGCCCGAGCGGGTCCCGCCCGGCGTGCGCGCCCACCAGCCCACCGGGCCCCCGCCCCGGGTGACCGCGACGCAGCGCGGCCCCCGCGCGCCGTCGCCGAGCAGCGCCGTGAGCGGCTCCCCCGCCGGCAGCCGGAACGCGGAGGAGCAGGCGGCGACGTCCACCAGGGGGAGCAGGTCGGGCAGGTGCGGCTTCCAGCTGCCGCCGTCGAGGACGACCGGGACGCCGGCCGCGCGGGCCGCCCGGGCGGCCGCCAGGGCCAGCGCCGGGTGGTGCCCGTCGAGCAGGACCGCACCGGTGCCGGCGACGAGACCCGCCAGGCCGTCCGGCGGCGCGGCGGCGACGCCCTCGGCGTTGACCGAGACGACCGAGCGCTCGCCGGTGGTCGTGAGGACCGTCGCCGAGGACACCGCGGGGAGCCGCTCGCTGCCCGGCTCGGCGTCGACGAGGCGCACGCCGGCGGCCCGCAGGTCCTCCGCGACGAGCCGAGCCAGCGGCGACCCGCCGAGCGCGGTGACGAGCACCGCCCGGGCGCCGAGCGCCGCGGCCGTGACGGCGGCACCCGCCGCGGGGCCGCCGGCGGCCACGTCGAGGCCCTGCGCGACCACCTTCTCGTCCGGCCCGGGCAGCCGGTCCACCCGCTGCACGACGTCGAGCGTGGCCAGCCCGACGCACAGCACCCCCGGCCGCTCGGCCACCCGCCGCCCCTCTCCCCGCCCCGCGGGGCGCGGGGGCCGGTCCGCCATCATGGCGGGGTGCGGAGGGCCGGGCAGCGCGAGGAGGACCGTCGCGCCCGCGAGCGGCGCGCCCGCCGGGCGCCCGTCGAGCCCGTGCACCTGCCCGAGCCGGACGAGCGCGAGGCGTACCGCGCCCTGGACATCGCCCTGCGCGCCGCCGAGATCGTCCTGAGCGGCGGCGCCGGCGCCGCCGACGTCACCGCGACGGTCATGGCCGTCGCCGGCGCGTGCGGCCTGCGCCGGGTCGAGGTCGACGTCACCAACACGACGATCACGGTCTCGTACGTCCGCGCCCCGGACGTCGCGCCCGTGACGAGCATGCGGCTGGTGCGGGCGCGCCTGCTCGACTACACGCGGGTGACGGAGGTCGACAACCTCGTCGACGACCTGGTGCACGGCCGGCTCACGCCCGCCGAGGCGTCCGAGCGCCTCGACGACGTCCGGCACCGCCGGCACCCGTACGGCAGCTGGACCGTCACCGCAGCCTCCGCGCTGCTCGCCGCCGCGGTGGCGGTGCTCCTGGGCGGCGGCCCGCTCGTCGCCGGCGTGGCCCTGCTGACCTCGGCGGTGGTGGACCGCGTCATCCGCGCGCTCGCCCGGCGCCACCTGCCGGAGTTCTTCCGCAACGCGGTCGGCGCGGCCATCGCGACCGCCGCGGCGCTCGTGCTGGCCGGCGTCGACGTCGACGTGCGCCCGTCGCTCGTCGTGGCGGGCGGGATCATCGTGCTGCTGCCCGGCTCGGCGCTCGTCGGCTGCGTGCAGGACGCCATCACCGGCTTCCCGGTGACCGCGGCGGGGCGCGCCCTCGAGGTCTTCGTGTCCACCGCCGGGATCATCGCGGGCGTCGCGGTCGCGCTCGCGGTGGGCAGCCGGGCGGGCGTGCGGGTGCTGCTCACCTCCACGAGCCCCTCGCTCGGCGACCTGCCGCTGCAGGTGCTCAGCGCCGGCGTCGCGGCCGCCGCCTTCGCCTGCGCCAACCACGCGCCGCGACGGACCCTGCCCGCGGCCGGCGTCGCGGGGGCCGCGGGCTGGCTCGTGCTGGCCCTGCTGCAGGAGGCCGCGCTGGGGGCGGCCCTCGCCTCCGCGGGCGGCGCGGTGGTCGTCGGCGCGGGCAGCTACGCCCTCGCCCACCTGCAGCGGGTGCCGCCGCTGCTGCACGTGGCCGCGGGCATCATCCCGCTGCTGCCGGGGCTCACCCTCTTCCGCGGCATGCTGCGGCTGAGCCAGGGCGACACGGTCGGCGGGCTGCTGACCCTCACCCAGGCGACGTCGGTCGGCCTCGCGCTCGCGGCCGGCGTGGTGCTCGGCAGCTTCCTCGGCCAGCCGGCCGCCCGCGAGGTCGCGCGCTTCGAGCGCCGCATCGCCGGGCCGAGCCTCGCCGGGCCCCGGCTCGCGGGCGTGCGGCTCACCCGGACCCGGCTGCCCGCCCTGCGCCGCCGGCCCTGAGGGCCGCCCCCCGGGGCCGGGGCGGCCGCGCTCAGAGGGGGCGGTCGGACGGGGTGACGGGGGCGGGCAGGCGCCGCTCGCCGGTGAGGTGCTCGTCGACGGCGGCGGCGCAGGCGCGCCCGTCGGCGATCGCCCAGACGACGAGCGAGGCACCGCGCGAGGCGTCGCCGCAGGAGAAGACGCCGGGCACGTCGGTGGCCCAGCGCCCGTCCACGCGCACGGTGCCCCGCTCGGGGGTCACGCCCACGCCCAGCCCGCCGAGCAGCTCGTCCGCGCCGGTGCCGACGAAGCCGGCCGCGAGCAGGACCAGGTCGGCCGGCAGTTCGCGCTCGGTGCCCTCGACCGGCTCGAACACGCGCCGGCCGTCGACGTACGTCCGGCGCACCTCGTGCACCCGGACCCCCCGGACGTGCCCGCCGAGGTCGCCGACGAAGGAGAGCACCTCGGTGGCCCACTCCTCCTGCACGCCCTCCTCGTGGGCCGGGGAGCGGCGGGCGATGCGCGGCCACTGCGGCCACGGGTTCGCGATCCAGTCCCGCAGGGGCGCCGGGCGCGGGTTGTGGTCGACGAGGGTGACCGAGGCGGCGCCCTGCCGGTTGGCGGTGCCGAGGCAGTCGGCGGCGGTGTCGCCGCCGCCGATGACGACCACGTGCCGGCCCTTCGCGTCGACCGGCGGCGCCGGCCGCTTCCCGGCGAGGACCCGGTTGGCCTCGGGGAGGTAGTCCATCGCCTGGAGCACGCCCTCGAGGTCACGGCCCTCGTACGCGACGTCGCGCGGCTCGAGCGCGCCGACGGCGAGGACGACCGCGTCGAAGCGGGCGCGCAGGTCGCGCACGGACAGGCCCGCGCCGCCGACGTCGTGGCCGGTGCAGAAGCGGGTGCCCTCGGCGCGCATCTGCTCGATGCGCCGGTCGATGTGCCCCTTGGGCATCTTGAAGTCGGGGATGCCGTACCGCAGCAGGCCGCCGAGGGCGTCGCTGCGCTCGTACACCACGACCGTGTGCCCCGCCCGGGTGAGCTGCTGGGCCGCGGCGAGGCCGGCCGGGCCCGAGCCGACGACCGCGACCGAGGCCTCGCTGAGCCGCTCCGGCGGCCTGGGGCCCACGAGGCCGCGGTCCCACGCCTCGTCGATGATCGACAGCTCGACCTGCTTGATGGTCACCGGCTGGTCGCTGATGGACAGCACGCAGGCGGCCTCGCAGGGCGCGGGGCACAGCCACCCGGTGAACTCCGGGAAGTTGTTGGTGGCGTGCAGCCGCTCGATGGCGTCGGCCCACCGGTCGTCGCCGACGAGCTCGTTCCAGTCCGGGATGAGGTTGCCCAGGGGGCAGCCGCCGTGGCAGAACGGCACGCCGCAGCCCATGCAGCGGCGGGCCTGCTCGCGCACGAGCGGCAGGGACGGGCGGCGGTAGACCACGTCCCAGTCCGCCAGGCGCTCCTGCACGGGGCGCTTGGGCGGCTCGACGCGGGGGTGCTTGGTGAAGCCCCAGGGATCGATCGGCATGGTGCTCCCAGTGTGCGCGACCTCGAGCGCCGCTGCGGTCACGTCCTAGGGTCGGTCGTGTGACGGACACGACCCCCGGCTCCCCCGGCTCCCCCGGCTCCCCCGGCGTCCCCGCCTCCGGCGAGGCCCGCCCCGACCAGGCGCCGCCGCAGCGCCCCCGCCTGCTCCTGCTGCGCCACGGCGAGACCGAGTGGAGCCGCACCGGCCGGCACACCGGCACCACCGACGTGCCACTCACCGAGCGGGGCGAGGAGCAGGCGCGGGCGGCGGCGCCGGTGGTGGCCTCGTACGAGCCCTCGCTCGTCGTCGCGAGCCCGCTGGAGCGGGCGCGGCGCACGGCGGACCTGGCCGGGCTGCGGGTGGACCGCACCGACGACGACCTGCGCGAGTGGGACTACGGCGAGGTCGAGGGCATCACGACCAAGGACTGGCAGCGGCGCGACCCCGGCTGGTCGGTGTGGGAGCGGGGGGCGCCCGGCGGGGAGTCGGCGGACGAGGTGGGCGCCCGCGCCGACCGGGTGCTCGCCCGGGTGACCGAGGGCCTGGAGGGCGAGCACCCCACGGTGGCGCTCGTCGCTCACGGGCACCTGCTGCGCGTGCTCGCCGCGCGCTGGCTCGGCCTCGACGCGGCCGCGGGCGCGCTGCTGCGGCTCGACCCGGCGACGCTGTCGCTGCTCGGGTACGAGCACGACCGGCGGGTGGTGCTCGTCTGGAACGCGCCCGTCAGCACCTGAGGGCGGGCGGCCGCCCGCCCGCCCGCCGCGGGCAGCGCAGGGCCCCGCGGGATGGGGGGGAGACCCCGGGGGCCCTGCGCCGGTCGCGAACCTAGGGCAGCGCGCGGGACCGCGTCCACGAGATGCGGGGACCCGCAGGACGCGCCCACGCAGCGTGCGGGGCGGACCGGGGCGCTCCGGGACGGACCGGGCGCCCCGGAGCCGGGCTCAGGCGCTGACGAAGACGTGGGCGGCGACGTCGGTGGTCAGCTCGGCGGTCTCGCCGTGCGAGCCGACGAGGACCCCGCCGGGCGACTCCTGGACCGTCACCGACCCGCCGGGGACGACGCCCGCGCGGCGCAGCGTCGTCATGAGGTCGTGGTCGGTCTGGATCGGCTCGCCGATGCGGCGCACGACCACCTGGGCCCGCGAGGGGCCGGCGACGGTGCGCAGCGCGCGCACGTCCTGCTCCTGCGTCGGGTCGACGCCCTCCCCCAGCTCCTCGAGGCCCGGGATCGGGTTGCCGAACGGGGACTCCTTCGGGTGCTTGAGCAGGTCGAGCAGCTTGCGCTCCACCTGCTCGCTCATGACGTGCTCCCAACGGCACGCCTCCGCGTGCACGTCCTCCCAGCCGAGGCCGATCACGTCGACGAGGAGGCACTCGGCCAGCCGGTGCTTGCGCATGACCCGCGTGGCCAGGGCCCGCCCCTGCTCGGAGAGCACGAGCTGGCGGTCGCCCTGCACCGTCACGAGCCCGTCGCGCTCCATCCGGGCCACCGTCTGGCTGACCGTGGGCCCGCTCTGGTGGAGGCGCTCGGCGATGCGCGCGCGCAGGGGGATGATCCCCTCCTCCTCCAGCTCGAAGATCGTGCGGAGGTACATCTCGGTCGTGTCGATCAGGTCGTGGCTCAAGCGCTGCTCCGTCCGCGGCCGCACCCACCCGCTGGGCGCTACGCAGATTGTTGCAACAGAGCGGCCCGGCGTGCGCTTCCGCGCCCCGGGAGCACCTCCGCCGCGCGGACGCCCTCGACGACCGCGACGGCCACGGGGACCCGGGACGGCTCCTGCAGGCCGGTGCACCGGCTGGAGCGCGGGCCCAGGTCGCGCAGGCGCACCGCGACGGTGAACAGCCGGCCCCCGCCGCGCACGACGACGTCGGCGCCCTCGCCGGGGCGGAGCACCTGGCGCACCGGGGCCACGTCCGCGGTGCCGGTGAGCCCGGTGCGCCGACGCACCTCGACCTCCGCGACCTGCTCCCAGCGGCTGGCGCGGGTGTGGCCCCGCAGCGAGCCGACGACGACCCGGCCGGCCGCCGCCTGGGCGGCCACCTCGCGGGCGCCCTGCGGGTCCAGCTGCCCGTGCAGGTAGCCGTCGGGCAGGACGAGCAGGTTCCCGGCGAACCGGTCGCCGCCGAGGTGGGTGCACTCCCACGTGGCCCCGGGGTGGTCCCGGGCGACGGCCGACGCGACCGGACGGCCCCGCACCGCGCAGCACAGGTCCTTCGCCCCGTGCGTGCAGACGAGGAAGACCGGCCCGTCGACGGGCTCGCCCAGGCCGCCCGCGCCGTGGGCCACGGCGGCCGGGTCGAGGTCGTTGAGCTCGCGCAGGTCCGTGAGCGGGAGCCGCTCGAGCCAGGCCGCGCCGCGCCGGGCGCTGCCGACGAGGACCGTGGGCGGGCCGGACGGGCCGACCCGCCGACCCTCGGGCGCGGGGCGCCGTACGAGGAGGGGGCGCAGCCCGGCCTCCCGCTGCGCGGCGAGCAGCCGGGCCCGCGGACCGGGCTCGAGGACGTCCGCCAGGACCCGGGCGAGCACGTCGCGGCCCCACGGGCCGTCGTGCTCGAGGGCGACCCAGGACCGGATCGGGGTGGCGGTGCCCGCGGGCGGCTCGCCGCTGCGCAGGGCCGCGAGGGCGCAGCCGGGCAGGTCGGCGACGGGCTGGTCGAGCACGAAGGGAAGGCTACCCTCACCTCCGCGGCCCCGCGAGCCGGCGGTCCGGCGTGCGGACCCGCCCGGTTGCGGGGACCCTTCCCCCGTGACGACCCGGATCATGTGGTTCCGCCGCGACCTGCGCCTCGCCGACAACCCCGCCCTGCTGGCGGCGGCCGAGGCCGACGAGGTCGTCCCCCTCTTCGTCGTCGACCCCCGGCTGTGGGGCACGAGCGGGGCGCCGCGGCGGGCGTACCTCGCGCGGAGCCTCGACGCGCTGCGCGAGCGGACCGGGCTGGTCGTCCGGCGGGGCGACCCCGCCGAGGAGGTCGTGCGGGCCGCGCGCGCCGCCGGGGCCGAGTCGGTGCACGCCGCCGCGGACACCGGCGTGTACGGCCGCGAGCGCGACGGGCGGGTCGAGCGCGCGCTCGCCGACGCGGGCGTGCCGCTCGTGCGCACCGGGTCCCCGTACGCCGTCGCCCCCGGACGGGTGCGCAAGCCCGACGGCTCGCCGTACCGGGTCTACTCCCCCTTCTACCGCGCGTGGCGCCAGGTCGGCTGGCACGCCCCGGCCGGGTCGCCGCGCGACGTGCGCTGGGTGCGGCCGCTGGAGGACCAGGGCGTGCCGGACGTGCCCGACCTCGGGGCCACGCACCTGCCGCCCGCCGGCGAGGAGGCCGCGCGCCGCCGCTGGCGCGCCTTCCGCGACGAGCGGCTGCACGGCTACGCCGGGACGCGCAACCGCCCCGACCTGTCCGGCACGTCCCGGCTGTCCGTGCACCTGAAGTACGGCGAGCTGCACCCGCGCACGGTCCTCGCGGACCTCGGGGACGACGAGGGCGAGGGCGCGGAGTCGTACCGCAAGGAGCTCGCCTGGCGCGACTTCTACGCCGACGTGCTGTGGGAGGAGCCCCGCACGGCGCGCGAGGCGTACCGGCCCGAGATGGCCCGCATGCGCCAGGACGAGGCCGGCGCGCTGCTCGACGCCTGGCGGGCGGGCCGCACGGGCTTCCCCTTCGTCGACGCGGGGATGCGCCAGCTCCTCACCGAGGGCTGGGTGCACAACCGGGTGCGGATGGTCGTCGCCTCGTTCCTCTGCAAGGACCTGCACCTCGACTGGCGCCTGGGCGCGCGGCACTTCATGCAGCACCTCGTCGACGGCGACCTCGCGTCGAACAACCACGGCTGGCAGTGGGTCGCGGGCACCGGCACCGACGCGGCGCCGTACTTCCGCGTCTTCAACCCCGTGACCCAGGGGCGCCAGCACGACCCCGACGGCGACTACGTCCGGCGGTACGTCGAGGAGCTGCGCGACGTCCCGGGCGGCGCGGTGCACGAGCCGTGGACCCTGCCCGGCGGGCTGCCCACGGGCTACCCCGAGCGGGTGGTGGACCACGGCGAGGAGCGCAAGGAGGCGCTGCGCCGCTACCAGGAGGTGGCCGGCTGAACCGGTAGGGTCCGCCCGTGCTGGTCGTGAGCGTGGTGAGCCTCAAGGGCGGCGTGGGCAAGACGTCCGTCGTCCTGGGCCTCGCCGGCGCCGCCCTGGAGCGCGGGGTGCGCACGCTCGTCGTCGACCTCGACCCGCAGGCCAACGCCTCCACGGTCCTCGACCCGCGCGAGGTGACGTACACGAGCAACGACGTCCTCGCCGACGCGCGCGCCGGGGTCTTGCGCCAGGCGGTCAGCCGCTCCGGCTGGGGCGACCTGGTGGACGTCGTCGTCGCCGAGCGGGCGCTCGAGCACCGCAACCGCGACCTGCCCTCGGCCGGGCGTGACGGCACCCTGCGGCTGCGCATCGCCATGGACGGCCTCGACGGCTACGACCTCGTGCTCGTGGACTCGCCGCCGTCCCTCGGCGACCTGACGAGGAACGCGCTTGCTGCGAGCCACCGGGCGCTCGTCGTGACCGAGCCGACCCTGTTCGCGCTGCACGGCGCCCAGCAGGCGCTCGACGCGGTCGACGTCGTGCGGCGCAGCTCCAACCTCAGGCTGCGCCCGGCCGGGGTCGTGGTCAACCGGGTCCGGGCGCGCTCGGCGGAACACGCTTACCGCTTGCGGGAGCTCGAGGACGCGTACGACGACCTGCTCCTGACCCCCGCGCTGCCCGACCGGGCCGCCGTGCAGCAGGCCGCCGGCGCGTACGTCCCCGTCCAGGCCTACCGCTCCCCCGGCGCCCGCGAGGTGGGGCAGGTGCTCGGCGGCTACCTGGAGCGGCTGCTCGGCATCGACGGCGCGTCCGGGCCGCTCGGCGGGCGGGCCGGCGCCACGAGGAGGTCCCGATGAGCAACCCCGAGCCGCGCCCCGCCCTGCGCCGGGCCGCCGACGCGACGGTGCACCCCGCCGCGCCGCACCTCGCCGCGCTGCGCGCCGAGCTGCCGCCGAAGCCCAAGGGCAAGGGCGCCAAGGGCGCGTCGCACGTGCCGTTCCCCGGCGACGGCGACAAGGCCGTCGACCTCGTCGTGCCGCTGCCCAAGGCGATGCGCAAGCAGCTCAAGGCGCGCGCCGCCGAGCTCGGGTACACGCCCGAGGAGGCCGCCTTCCACCTGCTGCGGGTCTGGCTCGACGGCTGAGTCCCCGGGACGGCCGGCGGAGGGCCGGGCTCAGGCCGTCGCGGCGTAACGCGCGAGCAGCCCCGGCCAGCCGTCGTCCGCGGCGACGCTGCTGCGCAGCTCGTCGGCGGCGCGGGCGTGGCGCTCGAAGCCGTCGTGGACGAGGTCCACGCGCGTGCCGGGGCGGCCGTCGGGGCCGTCGGCCGCGGTGAACGTCACGGTGACGGTGCTGGCCCGCGCGGGGTCGGGGTCGGCCTGCCACGAGCCGTCGATGCGCCACGACAGGGCGAGGCGCGCGCCGGGCTCCCACGCGAGCACCTCGCCCCAGGTGCACTCGGAGCCGTCCTCGCCGACCTCGTACCAGCGCCCGCCGGCGCGGGGCTCGACCACGGCGCGGGCGAGCGGCGCCGAGCCGACGGAGTGGCTGCGCGGCCACCAGCGGTCGATCCCGGCGGTGAAGGCGTCGAAGGCGGCCGTCGGGTCCACGGGGACATGGACGCTGCTGGCCACGGCCGGCAGTGCGGTCTCAGGGGTCATCACGGGGCTCCTCGGCGGGTCGGTCGGGCTGGAGGGCGGGGTCGCGGGCGTACGCGGCGAGCGCGTCGTCCCAGAAGCGCTGGAGGTCGTCGAGCCAGGCGCGCAGAGCGTCGACGCCGTCGGGCGTCGCGCGGTAGACCCGGCGGGCGCCCTGCGGGGTGGCCGCGACGAGGCGCGCCGCCGCGAGCACCCGCAGGTGCTGCGACACAGCGGGCCGGCTCACCGGCAGGCCCGCCGCGAGCTCGCCGACCGACGCCGGTCCCCGGACCAGGCGCTCCCAGACCGCCCGGCGCGTGGGGTCGCCGAGGGCTTCGACGACCCGGTGGGCGAGCACATGCGTAAGTCTGCGCTTACGCTCGGGGCGGGTCAACCCCCCGGCGGACCTCGGTCGGCAGCGCGTCGAACCAGCGCAGCACGGCCTCCTCGTAGTGCAGGCCGAACGACAGCGTCGCCCGGGCGAACGCGTCGGCAGCCTCGGCCTCGAGCCGCTCGTCCAGGGCGCGGTAGCCCGCCAGCCGCTGGGCGTGCTCCTCGCGGGCGGCGTCGAGGACGGCGGCGTACCGGTCCGGCGGCAGGAGGCGCCCGAAGGCGACGGTGAGCAGCAGGGGGATGCGGATGGTGTCGGCCCGCGGCGCCCCGCTCATCCAAGCGCGGTACGCCGCGACCCCCTCCGGCGTCACGCGGTACGGCCGCGCGTCCCGCGGCCCCGGGGTGCCGGGGGCGACGTGCCCGTCGCGCTCCAGCACCGCCAGCTCCCGGTACACCTGGCTGCGCGTCAGCGTCCAGAACTCCCCGAGGCGCTCCTGCGCGGTCCGCACGAGCTCGCCCCCGGTGAGCTCGCCGCCGCACACGTCGAGCAGCCCCAGCAGCGAGGCCGACGTCGCGTTCACCCTGCCTCCCGGGGGTTGACCGTCCTCTGTGGACGGTACACGCTGGGGTGACCGTCCACTGTGGACACGAGGAGCCCGAGATGACCGACCAGCAGCCCGCCCGCACCGGCAGCGCCCGCGCCCGCGCCGGCGACGCGGACCGCGAGCGCACCAGCGCCCTGCTCGGCGACGCCGCCGGGGCCGGGTACCTGCGCCTCGACGAGCTCGACGAGCGGCTCGACCGGGCGCTCGCCGCCCGCACCACCGGCGAGCTCGACGCGCTCGTCGCGGACCTGCCGGCCAGCCTCCGCCAGGAGCGCGAGCGCCGGGAGCGGGCGCTGCGCGAGCGCGCCTCCGCGCAGGCGTGCCTGCGCCCCCAGGTCCGCGCGTACGCCGCCGTCATGGCCCTGCTCGTCGGCATCTGGCTCGCCGTCGGGCTCAGCGCCGGCGCCTGGTACCCCTGGCCGGTCTGGCCGGCCCTCGGCTGGGGCATCGGGATCGCCGGGCACGCCCGGCGGGCGTACGGCCGCCCCGCCCTCGGCTGAGCGCTGGTCGCCCGGGACCCGGTGCAGGATGGCGCCCGTGGCCCTCTACCTGCTCGAGTACGCCCTCCCCGACGACTACCTCGAGCGCCGCGCCCCGCTGCGCGACGAGCACCTCCGCCTGGTCCGCGCCGCCCACGAGCGCGGCGAGGTGCTCCTCGCCGGCGCCCTCGCGGACCCGCCCGACCGGGCCGTCCTCGTGTGGTCCGTCGACGACCCGGCCGTCGTCGAGCGGTTCGCGCGCGAGGACCCGTACGTCCTGCACGGCGCCGTCTCCTCGTGGACCGTCCGCCCCTGGACCGTCGTCGTCGGCCCCTGACCGGCGCCGGGCCCTCGACAGCACCACCGGCGGCCCGCAGCGACCATGCTCGGACGGCGCTGGCGGCGACCACGGCGAGGCAGCGGCGGAGACGCCACCCGGACCCGCCGCGCCCTCCGAGCATGATCACGGCAGGCTCTCGCAGCACGGGCTCGGCGAGCACCAGCCGGACGAGGGCGAGCAGGAGCTGTCCGCCGCCCGGGCAGGGCGAGGAGGGGTCGCCGGGCACGCCCGGGGAAGGCCAGGGGGCATGGCGACGGCGAAGGACGGGGTGGAGCGCCCCGGCGCGCAGGAGTGGGTGCCCGAGGACGGGCCGGTGGAGGCGCTGCGGGCGGCGGCGCCGCAGTGCCGGGGCTGCGAGCTGTGGGAGCCGGCCACGCAGGTGGTCTTCTCGGCGGGGTCGACGAGCGCGCGGATGGCGCTCGTCGGGGAGCAGCCGGGCGACGAGGAGGACCGCAAGGGCGTGCCGTTCGTCGGCCCGGCGGGACGGCTGCTGCAGCGGGCGCTGGACGACGCGGGCGTCGACCGGACCGCCGTCTACGTGACGAACGCGGTCAAGCACTTCCGCTTCACCCAGGCCGGCCCCGGCAAGCGGCGCATCCACGCCACCCCCGACCGGGTGCACCTCGAGGCCTGCAAGCCCTGGCTCACGGCCGAGCTGCGCGACGTCGACCCCGAGCTCACCGTCTGCCTCGGCGCCACGGCGGTGCGGGCGCTGCTCGGCACGCAGGTGCGGGTCCTGCGCGACCGCGGCCAGGTGCTCGAGCGGGAGACCTCCCGCGGCGAGCGCCGCTTCCTCGTCACCGTGCACCCGAGCTCGGTGCTGCGGGCGGACGACCGGGACGGCGCGTACGCGGCCCTCGTCGCCGACCTGCGCGTGGGGGCGGACCTGCTCGCGGCGGGCGGCGCCTAGGCTTGCGCGGGTGATCGAGCACCATCCCGGCGCCGCCCCGGAGGCGGGGCGGCTCGTCGTCGAGCCCGAGCGCTGCGGTCCCGACGGGTCCGCGAACGGCGGCTACCTCGCGGGCCTGCTGGCGGCCCGGCTGCCCCGCGGCGGGGCCCCCGCGGCGCAGGTGGCGCTGCGGCGCCCCCCGCCGCTGGCGGCCCCCCTCGACGTCGTCGCCGACGGGCCCGGCCTGCGCCTGGAGGCCGCGGGCGAGCTGGTGGCCGAGGCGCTGGCCACCGAGCTCGACGTCGACTGCGTCGAGCCGGTGCCGTACGAGGAGGCGCTGGCCGCGGGCGCGCGCTTCCCCGGCCTCGCCCGGCACCCCTTCCCGCGCTGCTGGGTGTGCGGCACCGGGCGCCCCGACGGGCTCGGCCTGCGCCCCGGCCCGCTGCCCGCGCGGCCCGGCACCACGGCGGCCGCGTGGACCCCTCGGCCGGAGCACGCCGGCCCCGACGGGGAGGTGCCGGCCGAGGTCGCGTGGGCCGCGCTGGACTGCCCCGGCGGCTGGACCGTCGACCTGCCGGGCCGCCCGTCGGTCCTCGGGCGCATGACGGCGCAGGTCGACGCCCTGCCGCGGGCGGGCGAGCGCTGCGTCGTCATGGGGGCGCTGCTCGGCGAGCAGGGGCGGCGCTCGTTCAGCGCCACCACCCTGTACGACGGCGACGGCCGCGTCCTCGGCCGCGCCCACGCCGTGTGGGTGGCCGTCGACCTCGCCGAGTTCGCGCGGCGGTCCCCCGCCGCCTGAGGGAGCGGCGCCGGCAGCGGCTCAGCCCCGCCCGTGCACCGCGCAGTGCCGCTCGCGGGCGGCGGGGGAGGTGAGCGGCGGCAGGTACGACGTCAGCAGGACCACCGAGCGGGCGTACGCCTCCGCGGTCGCCTCGACCTGCGCCGCCACCCGCGCGCGGGCCGCCTCGTCGGGCGCGGCCACGAGCCGCTCCGCGTTGCGCCAGGCCGTCTCGCGCCAGGTCAGCAGCAGCTGCATGAGCGTCGTCCAGGTCAGCCCGAGCGGGAGCTCCGCGTCGTCGATGCTCGGGTCGAAGCGCCGCGCCGCCTCGTCGATGAGGTCCTCGGTCACCCGGTTGAGGAAGACGTTCACCGCGTCGTGGTCGCGCTTGCGGCTCGTGCCGTCCGGCGCGCGCAGGCCGATGCCGGCGAGGACGAACGGCAGGTCGCGGTTGACGTGCGCGTTGATCCCCAGCAGCAGGTCCGCCGCGGCCGGCACCCGGCGCTGCTCCGCGGCCTCGAAGGCGACCCGCCAGGCGGGCGGCACGTCGCCGCGCCGGCCGGCGTCCCAGTCCTCGCGGGCCCGAACGTAGAACTCGGCGAACACCGCGTCGTAGTGGTTGAGGAACCGCGGGTCCTCGAAGAAGCCGGGCGTCGCGACGGCGCGGCCGTACTCCTCGGTGGTGCGCAGGTAGGACAGGGCGAAGACCGACGAGTGGTGGCACGCCGCGGCCAGCCGGTCGAGGTCCGCGCGCATCCAGCGCAGCGTGCGCTCGAGGCACTGCGGCCGGCCGCTGCGGCAGGCGTCCTCGCTGCCGGGGTCGTACGTCCCCACGGCCGGCGGCAGCACGCTCGTCCAGCCCAGCATGAGCGGGTCCCGCCCGTCGCCGCCGGCGACGAGGGACGCCGACGCACCGCCCGCCCCCGCGCCGGTGACCAGGACCGCCGACGCGGCCGCCACCGCCGTCCACCGCCGCACCGCACCCGCCGCGCCACGAGCCGCCGCACCACGAGCCGCACCACGAGCCGCACCACGAGCCACCGGGACCACCTCCACGCCGCTACGCCGCCACGCCACCCCGCTCCGGCGGTGGTTTCATATCCCGTCATGGAACCGCTACGCAGGGCTGCGGGCGTCGCGGACGACACCCCTGCCCTGCCGGAGGACCTCGTCGACGCGCTCGACGTCGTGGTGTTCCGGACCGACGCCGAGGGGCGGTGGACGTACCTCAACCCGGCCTGGACCGCGCTCACCGGCTGGCCCGTCGCGGAGAGCCTCGGCCGGCCGTTCCTCGACTGGGTCCACCCCGACGAGGTGCCCGCCACCCTGGCGCTCTTCCTCGCCGTCGTCGAGGGCGGGGCCGACGTCTGCCACCACGAGGGCCGCTACCTCACCCGCGACGGCGGGCACCGCCTCGTGCAGCTCCACTCGCGCCTGCTGCGCGGGCCCGACGGCGCCCCCGTCGCCAACGTCGGCACCCTCACCGACGTCACCGAGCGGCGCGCGGCGGAGCGGTCGGTGCGCGAGCACGCGCCGCTGCTCGAGCTCGGCGCGCACGGCGCGGTCCACGAGGACCTGCCGGTCGGCGCGCTCGAGTACGACGCCGACCTGCTGGTCCGGACCACCTCGCCCGCCGCCGAGCGCCTGCTCGGGGCCGCCGCCGCCCCCGGCGCCCCGCTGGGCCGGCTCGAGGCGCTGCTCGCCGAGCAGTCCTCCGGCAGCGTCCTGCACGGACCGCACGGCCTGCTCGCCACGGCGCTGCGGACCGGACGGCCCCAGTACGGCTCGGTGCGCCTGCGGCGGGCGGCGCACGGGCGCCGCGGCGCCCTGCACGTCTCGGTCCTGCCGTCCGGCACCGCGGCGCACCCCGACGGCGGCGCCGGCGCCGGCCGCGCGGACCGCGCCGACCGCGGCCTCGCCCTCGTCCTGCACGACGTGACCGGCCTGCGGCGGGCCGAGGAGCGCCAGGCCGCCGTGGCCCGGCTCGGCCAGCACGCGCTCGCCGGCGGCGGCCTGGACGACCTGCTCGACGAGGCGGCGTCCGCGGTGGTCGGCGCGCTCGAGGTGGAGCGGGCCGCCGTGCTGGAGCTGCTCCCCCGCGGCGACGGGCTCCTCGCGCGCGCCACGGCCGGCTGGCCCGGCGGGGTGCGGGGCCTCGCCCGGGTCCCGTACGACCGCGCGGACCCCCTGCTGGGCCCGCCGCTCACCACGGGCGAACCCGCGCTCGCCGCGGACGCCTCGCTGCTGCCGGGCCGCGACCGCCTCGCGCGGGCGCTGCGCGACGCCGGCGGCAGCGCCGTCGTGCCGGTGGTGCGCCCGAGCGCGGCGGGCGCCGCCCCCTTCGGGGTCCTCGTGGCCCAGGCCCCCGCCGAGCGGCGGCTCGGCGAGGAGGAGGTCGCCTTCCTGCAGGCGGTGGCGACCGTCCTCGCGACCGCGGTCACCCGGCTGCGGGCCGAGGAGGAGGTGCGCCACCAGGCGCTGCACGACCCGCTGACCGGGCTGGGGAACCGGGTCCTGCTCGTGGACCGCCTCGAGCAGGCCCTGCGCCAGCGCCGGCGCGCCGGCGGCGCGGTCGCCCTGCTGCTGCTCGACCTCGACGGCTTCAAGGAGGTCAACGACACGCTCGGGCACGACGCCGGCGACGAGGTCCTGCGCGTCGTGGGCGGGCGGCTGCGCACCGCCACGCGGGCGGGGGACACCGTGGCGCGCCTCGGCGGCGACGAGTTCGCGGTCGTCCTGCCCGGGCTGCCCTCGCCGGACGAGGCGGTCACCGTGGCCGCCGCGGTGCGCGAGCGGCTGGCCGACCCGGTGCACGCGGGCTCGCTCGCGCTGCACGTGGACGCCAGCGTCGGCATCGCCCTGGCCCCCGAGCACGGCGAGGACGCCGACGCGCTGCTCAAGCGCGCCGACCTGGCGATGTACCGGGCCAAGGGGCTCGCCGGCGGGGTGGCCGTGCACCGCGGCGAGGAGCCGGACGGGAGCCCGGCCGGCCCCGACCGCCTCGCCCGGTCCGCGGCCCTGCGCGAGGCCATCGCCGGGGACCAGCTCGTGCTGCACTACCAGCCCAAGGTCGACCTGTGCAGCGGCGCCACGACCTCGGTGGAGGTGCTCGTGCGCTGGGAGCGCCCGGGGCACGGGCTCGTGCCGCCCGACGCGTTCATCCCCCTCGCCGAGCGCACCGGGCTCATCGCGCCGCTCACGTGGCGGGTCCTCGGGCTCGCCCTCGACCAGGCCCGCGCCTGGCAGGACGCGGGGACGCCCCGGGCCGTCGCGGTCAACCTCAGCGCGCGCGTCCTGCACGACGGCGACCTGGTCGCCCGCGTCCTCGAGGAGCTCGACCGGGTGGGGCTGCCGGCCTCCGCGCTCGAGCTCGAGCTCACCGAGAGCGCCGTCATGCAGAGCCCGGCCGGCGCCCTCGACGTCGTCGCCCGCCTGCGCGAGGCGGGGGTGCGCCTGTCCCTCGACGACTTCGGCACCGGCTACTCCTCGCTGGCGTACCTGCGCGACCTGCCCGTGCACGAGCTGAAGATCGACCGCTCGTTCCTGCGCGACGCCGGGCGCCCGGGCACCGACCACGGGCTGGTGCGCACCGTCATCGACCTCGGGCACTCGTTCGACCTGAGGGTGGTCGGCGAGGGCGTCGAGGACCGGGCCGCGTGCGCGCTGCTGCGCGAGCTGGGCTGCGACGAGGGCCAGGGCTACTACTTCGGGCGCCCCGTGCCGGCGGCCCGGCTCGACCTCGCGCCGCAGGCCGCCTGCTGACCCCTGCGTGCGCTCCTGGCGAACCACCACGGACCGGACGGGGAACCGCGTTGTGCAGCGCCGGAGCGCGACGTACGCTCGTCGTACACGGGAAAGGAGGTGGTCCGGAGCTTTGAGTACTTCGGGAACGCGTGAGGTGGCTGTCCGCTAGCCGCACGACCGCAGAGAAGGCCCCTCCGGGGCCGACGCCGACTGGTCCGCGCGCACCGCGCGCGTAGCGGCCGGCGAGGACGAGGCAGTCACCCGACCCGCGGGCGCTGGGGAGTCGTTCCTCCCAGCAGCCTCCCTCGCACGAGGGGGCAGCCCGCGGGTCGTCTGCGTCCCGGGCCCGCTCCCCCTCCGCGCCCCTCCCGGTGATCGGCGCGCGCGTCAGGGCGCGAGGCGCTCGACGACCCACGCGCCGGCGTCGCGGCGGTAGCGCAGCCGGTCGTGCAGCCGCGACGAGCGGCCCTGCCAGAACTCCACCGTCGCGGGCACCACGCGCAGCCCGCCCCAGTGCGGCGGCACCGGCACCGGCTCGCCCTCGGGGAACCGCCGCTCGAGCTCGGCGTAGCGCTCCTCCAGCACCGCCCGCGAGGCCACCACCGCGGACTGCTCGCTGGCCCAGGCCCCCAGCTGCGAGCCGCGCGGCCTCGTCCGGAAGTACGCCTCGGTCTCCTCGCGCGCCACGTGCTCCACCGCGCCGACGACGACCACCTGGCGCTCGACCGGGAACCACGGGAAGACCAGGGAGGCGCGCGGGTTGGCCTCGACCTCCCGGCCCTTGCGGGAGCGGTGGTTCGTGAAGACGACGAAGCCGCGCGCGTCGTACGCCTTGAGCAGCACGGTCCGCCCGGACGGCTGCCCGTCCGGCGCCGCCGTCGCGAGGACCACCGCGTTGGGCTCGGGGAGCCCGGCGCGGACCGCGTCGTCGAACCAGCGGGCGAACTGCGCGTACGGGTCGCCGGCGAGGTCCTGCTCGGACAGCCCGGCGAGGGCGTAGTCGCGGCGCAGGGCCGCGAGGGCGGCGGGGTCGGTCACGGGCCCATGCTGGCACGCGGGCCCGCACCCGCCGGGTGCTCAGCCCGCTCCGCGACCCTTGTCCCGGCTCGCTGCGCTCTGGTAGGTCTTGCTCACCGTGGGCTGATCCGCCCCGGCCGACCCCCTCCTGGAGGCGCTCGTGCCGTCCCCCGCCCCCTCCCCGCTGCTGCGCAGCCGCCGTACGTTCGCCGCGGCGGCCACCGCCCTGGCGCTCGGCGCCACCCTCACCGGCGCCCAGGCCAGCGCCGCCCCGGCGCCCGCCGCCGCGCCGCCCGCGTCCTCCGCCGCCCTCGACCGCGCGCAGCCCTCGGACCGCGCCTTCATGGCGGCCGCGCCGACGTGCAGCGACCAGCCGCGCGACCTGCCGATCAACGAGTTCACCGACCACGAGGAGCTGCGCGACGAGCTGGCCCGCATCGAGCGGGTCAGCGAGGGCCGCGTCGAGGTCGAGGTCGCGGGGCGCAGCAACCAGGGCCGGGAGATCTGGACGGCGCGGGTCGGCGAGGGCGACAAGGTCGTCCTGCTCACCAGCGAGATCCACGGCAACGAGAAGGTCGGCACGGAGGCCGTGCTCGACCTGCTCGACTGGGTCGGCACCTCCGACACCCGCAAGGCGCGGCAGTGGCGCAGCGAGCTGACCATCGTCGCGGTGCCCAAGATGAACCCCGACGCCGCCGAGCTCGACCGGCGCGGCAACGACATGACGTGGGACCAGGTCACGGCGCGGTTCCCGCAGCTGCGCGGCAGCGAGCCGGCGTGGAACTACTACACCCGCGAGATCCAGGGCGACGACTACGCCTCGCGCCCGGGCTTCGACGTGAACCGCGACTACAACCCCGACCTGTCGTACTTCCCGCAGCCCGAGGACTTCCCCGGCAGCTCGGCCGAGACCGGCTGGTTCATCACGCCCGAGGCGCAGACGGTCCGTGACCTCTACCGGGGGCTGCAGGCGGAGTTCGGCGAGGTCGACACGTACGTCGACCTGCACCACCAGGGCGCGTGCTACGTCATGCCGGACGACCCGGACGAGTTCGTGACGATGTCGATCTCGGGCAAGTTCATCGACGACCCGGCGAGCGACCCCGAGCTGGAGGAGTACGCGGACACGTACGACCTCGAGTACTCCAAGCAGCTCAACGTGGCGGCCTGGAACGCCCTGCAGGGCAAGGCGAACCAGCGGCCGGTCTTCGGCAACATCACGCTCTACCCGCAGGACACGAACCTGCCCGGCACGGCCCTCGGGGCCTTCGGCCTCAACGGCAGCGGCACCGTCCTGTTCGAGATCCGCGGCCAGACGCAGACGCTCGGGCAGCAGTACCGCGCCGTGCTGACCCGCACCGCGTACATCGGGCTCGACGGCATCCTGTCCTCGGTCGCCTCGGGCCGGGTCGAGCAGCTCGACCCCGCCGTGTACGACGCCATCCCCGAGCGCGGGCCGAGCATCGGCTCGGCCGAGGAGGCCGACGAGGACGCCCGCGTGCTGCGCCAGGCCGCGCGCGAGCGGACCGCGTCCGCTGGCTGAGCGGGGGCTGACAGACTGGGGCCGGCGGGCCGTCGCGAGACGGCCCGCCGGCCCTCCCTCGTCTCCCCCGGAAGAGGCAGCACGTGAGCGACCTGGCGCAGACCACCATCCCCGAGGACCTCCTGCCGCGCGACGGGCGCTTCGGCTGCGGCCCGTCCAAGGTGCGGCCCGAGGCGCTCGCCGCGCTCGCCTCCGAGGGGGCGGGCCTCATGGGGACGAGCCACCGCCAGGCGCCGGTCAAGGGGCTCGTGCGCCGGGTGCGCGAGGGCGTCTCGGCCCTCTTCGGCCTCCCCGACGGGTACGAGGTCGTGCTCGGCAACGGCGGCTCCACCGCCTTCTGGGACATCGCGGCGTTCGGCCTCGTGCGCGAGAAGTCGCAGCACCTGCACTTCGGCGAGTTCTCCTCCAAGTTCGCCGCGGTGACGGGGGGCGCGCCGTTCCTCGCCGAGCCGAGCGTCGTGAAGAGCGACCCCGGCACCCACCCGCTGCCGCGGGCCGAGGCGGGGGTGGACGCGTACGCGCTCACCCACAACGAGACCTCCACCGGCGTCGCGATGCCGATCGCCCGCGTCGAGGGCGCGGACGAGGGCGCGCTGGTGCTCGTCGACGCGACGTCCGGGGCCGGCGGCCTGCCCGTCGACATCGCGCAGGCCGACGCCTACTACTTCGCGCCGCAGAAGGTCTTCGCCTCCGACGGCGGCCTCTGGATCGCCGTGCTCTCGCCGGCCGCGCTCGCGCGCATCGAGGAGATCGCGGCCTCCGACCGCTGGGTCCCGCCGTTCTACGACCTGCCGACGGCGGTCGACAACAGCCGCAAGGACCAGACGTACAACACCCCGGCCGTGGCGACCCTCTTCCTCCTCGCCGACCAGCTCGACTGGATGAACGGGCAGGGCGGGCTCGACTGGGCCGTCGCCCGCACCGCCGACTCCAGCTCCCGGCTGTACGGGTGGGCCGAGCGCTCGTCCTTCGCGACCCCCTTCGTCGCCGACCCCGCGCAGCGCTCGCAGGTCGTGGGCACCGTCGACTTCGACGACGCGGTCGACGCGGCGGCGGTGGCGAAGGTGCTGCGCGCGCACGGCGTGGTCGACGTCGAGCCCTACCGCAAGCTGGGGCGCAACCAGCTGCGGGTCGGCATGTTCCCCGCGGTGGAGCCGGCCGACGTCGAGGCGCTCACCGCGTGCATCGACCACGTCGTGGGGCGGTCCTGAGCGGCGGGGTGCCGCCGCGGGCCCTCACCATCGCGGGCTCGGACAGCGGCGGCGCCGCCGGCCTGCAGTGCGACCTGCGCACCTTCCTGTGCTGCGGGGTGCACGGCACCGCGGCCGTCACGGCGGTCACGGTGCAGAACTCGCTCGGGGTCACCGGCGTGCACGAGGTGCCGGCCGAGGTCGTCGCCGCGCAGGTCGAGGCCGTGGTCACCGACATCGGCGTGGGCGCGGCGAAGACCGGCATGCTCGCCTCGCGCGCCATCATCGACGCCGTCGCCGACGTCGTGGCGCGGCTCGGGGTGGCCCCGTTCGTCGTCGACCCGGTGAGCGCCTCGATGCACGGCGAGCCGCTGCTGCACCCCGACGCGCTGACGGCGATGACCGGGCGGCTGTTCCCGCTCGCCACGCTCGTGACCCCCAACGTGCTCGAGGCGCGCCTGCTCACCGGGCTGCCGGTGCGCGACCGCGCGGGCCAGGTCGAGGCGGCCCGCGCGCTGCACGACCTCGGCCCGCGCTGGGTGCTCGTCAAGGGCGGGCACCTGCCGCCGGACCAGCCCGCGGTCGACGTGCTCTACGACGGGACCGACGTCCTCGAGCTCAGCGCGGAGCGCATCCCGACCCGGCACGTGCACGGCACCGGCGACGCCCTGGGCGCCGCCACCACCGCGTGGCTCGCCCGCGGCCTCGACCTCGTCGAGGCGCTGCGGCGCGGCAAGCAGTACGTCACCGCCGCCGTCGCGGACGCGTACCCGGTCGGGTCGGGCGTCGGGCCGGTCGGGCACCGGTGGCGGGTGCGGGACTGGCCGGCCGAGGATCCGCCGCCCGCGGTCCCCGCCTGAGCGGGGGTCCCCCCGGCTCAGGCGAGGTCGGCGCGCCCGTCCACCGGCGAGGACGCCTGCGCGTGGCGGCGGCGCGGGATCCGCCCGGCGCGGCGGGCGAGCCGGCCGGCCTCGACGGCGTGGCGCATCGCGGTCGCCATGAGCTCGGGGTCGCGGGCGCGGGTCACCGCGGTGGCGAGCAGGAGCGCGTCGCAGCCCAGCTCCATCGCGAGCGCGGCGTCCGAGGCGGTGCCGATGCCGGCGTCGAGGACGACCGGCACCGAGAGCGTCGCGGCGATGAGCTCGACGTTGTGCGGGTTGAGCACGCCCAGCCCGGTGCCGATCGGGGCCCCGAGCGGCATCACCGCCGCGCAGCCGGCCTGCTCGAGGCGGCGCGCGAGCACCGGGTCGTCGCTGGTGTACGCCAGCACGGCGAACCCGTCGTCGACGAGCCGCTCGGCCGCGTCGAGCGTCTCCACGGGGTCGGGGAGCAGCGTGGTCTCGTCGGCGACGACCTCGAGCTTGACCCAGTGCGTGCCCAGGGCCTCGCGGGCGAGCCGCGCGGTGAGCACCGCCTCCCCCGCGGTCGCGCAGCCCGCGGTGTTGGGGAGCAGCCGCACGCCGCACCGCGCGAGCACGTCGAGCAGCGAGCCGCGGGACCCCGGGTCGACGCGCCGCATCGCCACCGTCGTCAGCTCGGTGCCGCTGGCGCGCAGCGCGCGTTCGAGCACGTCCAGGCTCGGCGCGCCGCCGGTGCCCGTGATGAGCCGGGAGGAGAACGCCTCCCCGGCGATGACGAGCGGGTCGTCCACGTCAGCCCCCCTGCACGGCGGTGAGGACCTCCAGGCGGTCCCCGTCGGACACCGCGGTCGTCGCCCACGCGCCGCGCGGCACGACCTCGTCGTTGCGGGCCACCGCGACGCCGGTGGGCGCGGTGGTGAGGGCGGCGACGACGTCCGCGACCGTCGCACCGGGCGGTACGTCGCGCGGGGCGCCGTTGACGAGGACGCTCACGCCGGCACCCCCTCGCGCGCCGCGGGGGCGAAGGGCGCCGCGACCGGCGGCAGCGCGCCGTCGACGACGAGGGCGGCGACCGCGTCGGCGGTCACCGGCGCCAGGAGGATCCCGTTGCGGTAGTGCCCCGTGGCCACGACGAGCCCCTCGACGCCGGCCGGGCCGATCACGGGGGCGTTGTCCCGCGACCCGGGCCGCAGCCCCGCGCTCGCCTCGACGAAGGCCAGCTCGGTGACGGCCGGCAGCAGGGCGCGGGCGTCGCGCAGCAGCTGCCACACCCCGCCCGCGGTGACCTGCTCGTCCCAGCCGAGCTCCTCCACGGTGGCGCCGACCACGAGCTCCCCGTCCTCGCGCGGCACGAGGTAGACGTCCGCGCCGTGAACCGTCGCGCGCACGGTGCGGCTGAGCAGCGGCCGGTACGCCGGTGGCACCCGCAGCCGCAGCACCTGGCCCTTCACCGGGCGCACGTCGGGGCGCGCCGCCCCCGGCAGCCCCGGCAGCAGCCCGCTGCGGCTGCCGGCCGCCACCACGACGACCGGGGCGGCGAGGTGCGCACCGTCGTCGAGGACCGCGCCCCGCACCGCCCCGTCGACCACCCGCACCTCGGCCACCGCCCGCGGCACGACCTGCACCCCGGCGCGCCCGCCCGCCGCCACGAGGGCCGCGTGCAGCCGCCGCGGGTCGACGGAGTGGTCGCCCGCGACGAGCGTCCCGCCGCGCACGGCGGGGTCGAGCATCGGCTCGAGCCGCCGGCACTCCCGCCCGCTCAGCTCGGTGACCTCGAGCCCGAGCGAGCGCTGGAAAGCGCGTACTTCGGCGAGCGCGTCCCGGTCTCCCCGGTCGAGCGCGACCGCGAGGGTGCCGCTCTCCCGGTACGCCGGGTCGCCGCCCGCCTCGCGCAGCTCGGCGACGAAGGACGGGTAGCGCTCCGCGGCCGCGAGGTTCAGGCGCAGCAGCGGCTCCTCGCCGTAGTGCACCTCGGTGACCGGCGCGAGCATCCCCGCGGCCACCCGCGACGCCCCGGCGCCGGGTGCGGGGTCGACGAGGGCCACGGACAGCCCCCGCCCGGCGAGCCGCCAGGCGACCGCCGCGCCGATGACGCCGGCGCCGACGACGACGGCGTCGTACGAGCCCTCCACGTGCGCTCCCTTCGCCGGCATGACCCGGATCAGGTTCGACGGTCGGCGGCCTGCCCGCCCTCTCAGCCCGCTGCCGGGCTCCCGTGCTCCGCCCCAGGCTAGCCCCGGCCGCCGTGGCACGCTCGTCCCCGTGACGACCTCCCCCCGTGACCCGCTCCGCGACCGGCTCCAGGACGCCCGCGTCTACCTCTGCACCGACGGCCGGCGCCGCCAGGGCGACCTGCCCGCCTTCCTCGACGCGGTGCTCGGGGCGGGCGTCGACGTCGTGCAGCTGCGCGAGAAGGGGCTCGAGGCCCGCGAGGAGCTGGCGCTGCTCGAGGTCGTCGCCGACGCCGCGCGGCGCCACGGCGCGCTGCTCGCGGTGAACGACCGGGCCGACGTGGCGCACGCCGCGGGGGCCGACGTGCTCCACCTCGGCCAGGACGACCTGCCGGTGCCCGCCGCCCGCGCCCTGCTCGGCGCGGGGCCCGTGCTCGGGCGCTCGACGCACCGGCCGGCGGAGACCGACGCCGCCGCCGCGGACCCCGCCGTCGACTACTTCTGCGTCGGGCCGACGTGGGCGACCCCGACCAAGCCGGGCCGGCCGGCCGCCGGGCTCGGGCTCGTCCGGCACGCCGCCGCCCTCGGCACCGCGAAGCCGTGGTTCGCCATCGGCGGCGTCGACCTGGGGACCCTCGACGAGGTGCTCGACGCCGGCGCGCGCCGCGTCGTGGTGGTGCGCGCGCTCACCGGGGCGGAGGACCCGGGCGCCGCGGCCGCCGAGCTGGCCCGGCGGGTGCGGGGGCGCGCCGCGGTGTAGCGTCCGTGGCGCACCACGGGAGCCCGCACCGAGCGGGCTGAGAGGGCGGCTGGGGCCGCCGACCGTCGAACCTGCTCCGGGTCATGCCGGCGGAGGGAGAGGGAGACGATGACGGACGTCCGGACGAGCACGAGCGGCCTGCTGTGGGCCGGCAGCGAGGACCTGTACGCCGCGGTCCTGGAGCACCCGTTCCTCGCGGGCCTCACCGACGGGACGCTGCCGCGCGACGCCTTCCGGCACTACGTCGTGCAGGACACGCACTACCTGCGCGGGTACGCCCGCGCCCTGCGCGCCCTCGCCGCCCGGGCGCCCGACGAGCCGTCCGCGGCGATGTTCGCCGAGCACGCGGTGGGCGCGGTGGCCGTCGAGCAGGGCCTGCACGAGGAGTTCCTCGACGACCTCGACGGGGCGCCGGTCGACGCGGTCCCGCCGGGGCCGACCACGCGGGCGTACGTCGACCACCTCCTCACCGCCGTGCACACCGGCTCGTGGGCGGAGGGGGTGGCGGCCGTGCTGCCCTGCTACTGGGTCTACCGCGAGGTGGGCCGCGAGCTGCTGCCGCGGTCGTCGCCCGACCCGCTCTACGCGCGCTGGGTGGCGGCGTACGGCGGCGACGACTTCTCCGCGGTCGTCGACGCGGTCCTCGACCTCACCGACCGGCTCGCGCCCGGCCCGCGGGAGCAGGCGCTCATGGAGAGCGCCTTCCGCACCTCGACCCGGTACGAGTGGATGTTCTGGGACGCCTCCTGGCGGCTCGAGGGGTGGCCGCTGTGAGCGGCGGGGTCCCGCCGCGGGCGCTGACCGTCGCCGGCTCGGACTCCGGCGGCGGCGCCGGGCTGCAGTGCGACCTGCGCACGTTCCTGTGCTGCGGGGTGCACGGCGCCACCGCGGTGACGGCCGTCACCGTGCAGGACTCCCGCGGCGTCACCGGCGTGCACGAGGTCCCGGCCGACGTCGTGGCGGCCCAGGTCGAGGCCGTCGTCGGCGACATCGGGGTCGGTGCGACGAAGACCGGCATGCTCGCCTCGGCCCCCATCATCGAGGCGGTCGCGGACGTCGTGGAGCGGCTGGACGTCGGGCCGTTCGTCGTCGACCCGGTCTGCGCGTCGATGCACGGCTCGCGGCTGCTGCGGCCCGACGCGCTCGACGCCCTGCGCACCCGGCTGCTCCCGCTCGCCACCCTCGTCACCCCCAACGCCCCCGAGGCGCGCCTGCTCACCGGCCTGCCGGTCACCGACCGGGCGGGGCAGGTCGAGGCGGCGCGCGCCCTGCACGCGCTCGGGCCGCGGTGGGTGCTGGTCAAGGGCGGTCACGTCGCCGAGGGCGAGCCGGCCGTCGACGTGCTCTTCGACGGCGAGCGCGTGCTGGAGCTGCGTGCCCCGCGCGTCGCCACCCCGCACACCCACGGCACGGGCGACTGCCTGGCCGCGGCGACGACGGCCTGGCTCGCGCAGGGCCTCGACGTCGTCGAGGCGGTCCGCCGGGGCAAGCAGTACGTCACCGCCGCGGTCGTGGACGCCTACCCCGCCGGGGCCGGCGCGGGACCGGTCGGCCACCGCTGGCGGGTGCGCGACTGGCCCGCCGAGGAGCCGCCGGCGGCCGTGCCCAGCACCGCCGGCTGAGGGCCCCGCCCGGGGGCCGTGGGCGGCCCCGGGTCAGCGGCGCCGGCGCAGGGCCCGCACCCGCAGCACGAGCGCCCCCACGGCGCCCGCGGTGAGGGCGAGCAGGACCAGCCGGGACGGCTCGCCGCCTCCCGGCCACGGCAGCTCCTCGTCGGGCCCGTCGTCGCCGGGTGGCGGGGACGCGGACGGCGACGGCCCCGCCGCGGCGGCGGCGAGCTCCTCCGGCAGGCGCACCCGCAGCACCTCGCTGCGCTCCCCCTCGCTGCCGATGAGCAGCGTGCCGTCCCCGTCCACCGCCAGCGTCTCGCCCTGCGGCTGGCTGGGCAGGTCGAACGAGCCCAGCGTCGCGAGGTCCGGGCCCAGCACGCGGGCGCCCTGGTAGCCGCGGAGCACGAGCCGGCCGTCCGGCAGGAAGGCCGCGTCGGTGACCAGCGACGGCGCGTCCGCGACCCGCTCGAGGACCGTCGGGCCGTCGGGGTCCGGCGCCGCGGCCGCGTACACCCCGCCGCCGAGCAGCTCCTTGCTCACCACGAGGACCCTGCCGTCGCGCGGGTCGACCGCCAGGCCCTCGGCGTCGCGCGGCCCGTCGGGGTAGCGCAGCCGGTACGACGCGACGACCGGCGCGCTCGTCCTGCCCAGGTCGCGCGGCTCCTCGACGAGGTGCAGGAGGATGCCGCGGTCGCGGCTCGCGGAGTTGTCGCCGATGTCGCCGACGAGCAGGGCGGGGCGCCCGTCGGGCGTCCGGGCCGGAGCGAGGGCCTCCCAGTCCCGCGGCTCGACCCCCTCGAGCTCGAGCTCGGCGACCGTGCTGCCGTCGCGCCCGACGCCGTGCACGACGGGGCCGCCGCCGCTGTCGTCCACCGTCCACAGCACGTCGGGGTGGCGCACCCCGACCGCGAGGCCGCTGGACTCGGTGATGCCCGGGTCCTCGATGCGCAGCACGACGTCCGGGGAGGCCGCGGCGGCCGCGGCGGCCGCCGACGGGAGCACCGCGAGCACGCCGGCGGCCACCGCCGCGGTCCTGCGCCCGGCGCGGCCGGGGGCGGGCTGTGGCAGCGTGGGCGCATGGAGCACACCCACCTCGGGCGCAGCGGCCTCTGCGTGAGCCGGCTGTGCCTCGGCACGATGAACTTCGGGCCGGAGACCTCCGAGGAGGACTCCCACGCGATCATGGACCGGGCGCACGAGCACGGCATCAACTTCTTCGACACCGCGAACGTCTACGGGTGGGTGCAGGGCGAGGGCGTCACCGAGCAGATCATCGGGCGCTGGTTCGCCCAGGGCGGCGGCCGGCGCGAGCGCACCGTGCTCGCCACCAAGCTCTACGGGTCGATGAGCGACTGGCCCAACGACACCTTCCTGTCGGCCCGGAACATCCGCCATGCGTGCGACGCCTCCCTCCGCCGGCTGCGGACCGACTACGTCGACGTGTACCAGATGCACCACGTCGACCGCTCCACGCCCTTCGACGAGGTGTGGGAGGCGATGGACGTGCTGCGCCACCAGGGCAAGGTCGTGTACGTCGGCTCGTCGAACTTCGCGGGCTGGCACCTGGCCAAGGCGCAGGAGGCCGCCCGGCGGCGCGGCTCCTTCGGGCTGGTGAGCGAGCAGTCGATCTACAACCTGCTCGTGCGCGACGTGGAGCTGGAGGTGCTGCCGGCCGCGCAGGACTACGGCATCGGCGTCGTCCCGTGGTCCCCGCTCATGCAGGGCCTGCTCGCGGGCGCCCTCGGCAGGGCGGAGGAGGGCCGGCGGGCCTCGCCGCGCCTGCGCGAGCTGCTGGGCAGGCACCGCAGCACGGTGCAGGCGTACGAGGACCTGTGCCGCGAGCTGGGCGAGCAGCCGGCCGACGTCGCCCTCGCGTGGCTGCTCGGCCGGCCGGGCGTCACGGCCCCGCTGGTCGGCCCGCGGACGCTGGAGCAGCTCGACGGGTCGCTGCGCGCGCTCGAGCTCGACCTCGGCGAGGACGTGCTCGAGCGGCTCGACGCGGTCTTCCCCGGCCCCGGCGGGCCCGCGCCCGAGGCGTACGCGTGGTGAGCCGGTGAGGGGCCCGACGGTCGTCCTGCTGCACAGCCCGCTGACGAGCGCCGCCGTCTGGGGCGGGCTGCCCGCGGCGCTGCTCGAGCGGGGCCGGCGCGTCCACGCGCCCGACGTCGGCGACGACCTCGACCCGCCCTTCGCGACCGCGTACGCGGCGTCCGCCGCCCGCCAGTGCGCCGCCGCCGGCTCCGCGGTGCTCGTCGCGCACTCCGGCGCGGGCGCCCTGGCCGGGCTCGTGGCGGCGCTGCTGCGCGAGGGCGGTACGGACGTCGAGGCGCACGTCCTGCTCGACGCGGTGCTGCCCCCCGCGGTGCCCGCGACGCGGCTCGCGCTGCTGCGCGCGGAGGACCCGGTCGCGGCCGCGGCGGTGGAGGAGGTCCTCCGCGAGGGCAGGCGCTTCCCGGACTACGGCGACGCCCTGGGGGACCCGGCGCTGGCGGCGACGCTGCGGCCGCGGGACCTCGCCTTCTTCGACGAGCCCGTCCCCGCCACGCCGGGCTGGCCGGACGCGCCCGCCTCCTACGTCCAGCTGTCGGCGGCGTACGACGCCGTGGCCGACGAGGCGCGGGGGCGCGGCCTGCCCGTGCACCGCCTGCTCCTCGGGCACTTCGCGGCGTGGGAGCACCCCGAGCCCGTGGCCGAGCTGCTCGACGGGGTCCTGCCCTGAGGCGGGTGCTGCGGGGCGGGCTGTGGGCCGCGGTCGCGGCCGCGGCGCTGGTGAGCCTGCTGCGCCTCGACGGCTCGGCCCCGCTCCCCCAGGTGGTCGCGTTCGTCCCCCTGCTGGCCCCGGGGCTGCTGCTCGTCCTCCTGGCGGCCGGCCTGCTGCGCGCGCGCCCGCTCGCGGCCGCCGCGGCCGCGCTCCTCCTGCTGCAGGTGGCCTGGGCGGCGCCGCAGGTCGCACCGCACCCGGCGCCGCCCAGGGGGGCCGCGGACCTCACGGTGATGACCGCGAACGTCGAGGTCGGCCGGGCCGACCCCGACGCGGTGGTGGCCGCCGTGCGGGACCACGCCGTCGACGTGCTGGTGCTCGTCGAGCTGACGACCGGCCTGGCGGACCGGCTCGACGCGGCGGGCCTCGCGCGCGAGCTGCCGGAGCGCGTGGTCGAGGCGCGCGAGGGGGCCGCGGGCGCGGCGGTGTACGCGCGGACGCCGCTGCGCCCGGCGGGGCTGGTCGGCGGCACGACCTTCCCGGCCCCCGTCGCGGCCCTCGAGCTGCCCGGCCGCGCACCGCTGCTCGTCGCGGCGGTGCACCCGGTCTCGCCCCGGCCCGAGACGGAGGGCGCCTGGCGGGGCGACCTGCGCCGGCTCGCCGCCTGGTCGCGCGGCGCCGGGGAGCGCGTCGTCGTGGCCGGGGACCTCAACGCCACCCGCGACCACGGCCCCTTCCGGGCCCTGCTGGGCACGGGGCTCGTCGACGCCGCCGAGGGCGGTCCGGGCGCGCTGGTGCGCCCGACCTGGCCGGCCGACCTCGGCGTGCCGCCGCTCGTGCGGATCGACCACGTCCTCGTCCGCGAGGGCGCGGCCGTGCCGACGGGCTCGCGCACCGTCGCCCTGCCGGGCACCGACCACCGGGCGGTCGTCGCCGGGCTCGCGGTGCGCTGACCCCCGGGCCGCAGCGCCGGCTGCGCGCCTCAGCGCCGGTCGCGGCGCTCCACCGGCGCCCGGCCCGGGGGCTGGCGCGGCCGGTCCAGCAGCGGCGCCCGCCGGCGCAGCGGGCGCACGAGCGGCTCGCCGACGGTCACGACGACGTCCTCGCCGGCGTGGCGGAAGGCGAGCGAGGAGCCCTCGCCGTCGAGGAGCTCGTACGTCACCTGCTCCGGCTCGACCGCGACGACGAGCGACAGGCCGCGCCAGCGCACCCGGAAGCGCAGGCCGGTGATCCCGTCCGGCAGCTGCGGGTCGAGCGCGAGGTGCCCGCAGCGGTCGCGCAGGCCGCCGAAGCCGGCGACGAGCGCCGTCCAGGTGCCGGCCAGCGAGGCGATGTGCAGGCCGTCGCGGCTGTTCCCGTGCAGGTCGCGCAGGTCGACGAGCGCGGCCTCGTGCAGGTAGTCGTGCGCCAGCTCGAGGTGGCCCACCTCGGCGGCCATCACCGCCTGCACGCACGCCGACAGGGACGAGTCGCGGACGGTGCGCCGCTCGTAGTAGTCGACGTTGCGGGCCTTGTCCTCCGGGGTGAACAGGTCGCCGAACCACAGCATCGCCATGACGAGGTCGGCCTGCTTGACGACCTGCTTGCGGTAGAGGTCGAAGTACGGCGTGCTCAGCAGCAGGGGGAAGCGCTTGCCCTCGAAGTCGAACTCCGGCAGCCGCGTCCAGCCCGCCGACTGCTGGTGCACCCGCAGGTCCTCGTCGTAGGGGACGACGACGTGCTCCGCGGCCGCGCGCCAGCGGGCCGTCTCCTCGAGGTCCACGCCGAGCCCGCGGGCCATGTCGGGGTGCCGGTGCACCGCCTGCACCGCGGCGCGGAGGTTGCGCGCCGCGGCGAGGTTGGTGAAGACGTTGTCCTCGGTGACGGCGCTGTACTCGTCGGGGCCGGTGACCCCGACGACGTGCCAGCGCCCCTCGCGGTCGTGGTGCCCCAGCGACATCCACAGCCGCGCGGTCTCGACGAGCAGCTCGAGCCCGCCGCGCAGCTCGACCCCGTCGTCGCCGGTGACGTCGCGGTAGTGCTCGACGGCGATGGCGACGTCGGCGTTCACGTGGAACGCCGCGGTGCCCGCCGGCCAGTAGCCGGAGCACTCCTGCCCGCGGATCGTCCGCCACGGGAACGCCGCGCCGTGCAGCCCCAGCGTCTCGGCCCGCTCCTTGGCCAGCGGCAGCGTCGTGTAGCGCCAGTGCAGCGCGTCCGCGGCCGCGGCGGGGGCGACGTGCGAGAGCACGGGCAGGACGTACGCCTCGGTGTCCCAGAAGGTGTGGCCGTCGTAGCCCGGGCCGGTCAGGCCCTTGCCCGGGATGCACCGGCCCTCGGAGCGCGCCCCGGCCTGCAGGACGTGGAACATCGCGAACCGGACGGCCTGCTGCACCTCCGGGTCGCCGTCGACCTGGACGTCGGCCCCCACCCAGTAGTCGTCGAGGTAGTCGCGCTGCTCGCGCAGCAGCCCGTCCCAGCCGCTGTAGCGGGCGCCCGTGAGGGCCGCGGCCACCTGGTCGCGCAGGGCGGGGCGCGAGCGCACGCTCGACCAGCCGTACGCGAGGAGCTTGAGGACGCGCAGCCGCTCGCCCGGCTGCAGCGAGCAGACGATGGTCGTGCGGGCCCAGTCCTCGTGCACCCGCGTCTCGGTCTCCACCCTCCCCGGCGCCTCGACGTCGTGGTCCATCGCGGCGGCCATCTGCAGGTCGCTGCGCCGGGTGCGGTGCAGCAGCACCGCGCCGCGCTCGAGGTGCCCCTGCTCCAGCGCCTCGAGCGGGCGCTCGAGCACCGCCGCGACGCGGGGGTCGGCCGCCTGCTGCGGCAGCTCCTCGTTGGCGACGAGCTCGGACTGCACGATGAGCCGCACCGGGCGGTCGACGGCCTCGACGACGTACTCGACCGCGGCGACCGCGCGCTGGGTGAACGAGACGAGGCGGGTCGAGCGGACCCGGACGCGCCGTCCCGCGGGCGACTCCCAGTCGACGTCGCGCACGAGCGTGCCGGCGCGCAGGTCGAGCGCTCGCTCGTGCGCGTGCAGCACGCCGTAGCGCACGTCGAACGGCTCGTCGTCCACGAGCAGCCGCAGGACCTTGCCGTTCGTGACGTTGACGACGGTCTGGCCCTCCTCCGGGTAGCCGTAGCCGGCCTCGGCGTAGGGCAGGGGGCGCAGCTCGAAGAAGGACCCGAGGTACGTCCCCGGCAGCCCGTGCGGCTCGCCCTCGTCGAGGTTGCCCCGCAGGCCGATGTGCCCGTTGGACAGCGCGAAGAGCGACTCGGACCGGTCGAGCAGCCCGAGGTCGAGGTGCGTCTCGCGCACCTGCCACGGGTCGACCGGGAAGGGGGTGCCGCCGTTCACGCGCCCTCCCCCAGCAGCTCGGCGAGGTCGCGGACGACGACGCTCGCCCCGTGCACGCGCAGGTCGTCCGCGTGCCCGCCGCCCACCCGGTCCACCCCCACGACCGCCCCGAAGCCGCCCGCCCGGCCCGCCTCGACCCCCGCCAGGGCGTCCTCGAAGACCGCGGCCGCGGCCGGCGCGACGCCGAGCCGGCGCGCCCCCTCGAGGAACGTGTCGGGCGCCGGCTTGCCCCGCAGCCCGGTCTCGCGCAGCACCACGCCGTCCACCCGCTCCTCCACGAGCGCGGCGAGGCCGGTCACCTCGAGCACCTCCCGGGTGTTGGCGCTGCTCGACACCACCGCGCGGCGCAGCCCGAGCGCCGCCGCCTCCTCGAGGTAGCGCCGGGAGCCCGCGAACACCTCGACGCCGTCCTCGCGCACCCGCCGCAGCAGGGCCTCGTTCTTGCGGTTCCCGAGCCCGTGCACCGTCGGCTCCGCGGGCCCGTCGTCGGGGGACCCCTCCGGCAGGTGCACGCCCCGGCTGGCCAGGAAGTCGCGCACCCCGTCGGCCCGCGGCTTGCCGTCGACGTGGTCGGCGTAGTCCTGCACCGGGTCGAAGGGCACGAAGCGCCCGCCCGTCCGCTCCGCGCGCTCGCGCAGGAACGCGTCGAAGACCTCCGTCCACGCGGCGTCGTGCACGGCCGCAGTGTCCGTGAGCACCCCGTCCAGGTCGAACAGGCACGCCGTCACGCCCTCGGGCAGCCCCAGCACGTCGCTCCTCGCGTCCGGCCCCGTCCCACCGCCGGCCGGCCGCAGGTCGCCCGGGAGGCTACCCACGACGGGCCGGCACTCCCCTCGACGAGCCCGTCATCCCGGGTTCACCCGGGCGATGGCGCCCGGAGGGGACGAACCCGCACCATGGGGCGTCACAGCACGTACACACCGCACGACACGAAGGAACCAGGTGCTCCCCACCACCCCCTCCCCGGCCCGGCGCGCCGCGCTCGCCGGCGCGACCGCGCTGAGCGCGCTCGCCGCGACGGCGCTCGGCGCGGTCGGCGCGCTGCCCGCCGCCGCCGCCCCGCCCGCCGCGCCGTTCGTCTCCGAGGTCCACTACGACAACGACGGGGCCGACACCGGCGAGTTCGTCGAGGTCCAGCTGCCGCCCGGCACCAGCTCCGCCGGCCTCTCGGTGGTCCTCTACAACGGCAGCGGCGGGGCGGTGTACGACACCGACGCGCTGCCCCTGGTGACCGCCCCGGCCGACGCGCCCGCGGTCGCCGTGGTCGACTACCCGGCCAACGGCGTGCAGAACGGCAGCCCGGACGGGATCGCCCTGGTCCGCGGCAGCGAGGTCCTCGAGCTCCTGTCCTACGAGGGCGTCCTCACCGCCACGAACGGCCCGGCCGCCGGCAGGACCAGCACCGACATCGGCGTCGCCGAGGCCGGCAGCGAGCCCGCCGGGCAGTCGCTGTCGCGGACGTACGACGCCGCCGCGGACGCCCTCGTCTGGTCCGGCCCGGCCCCCGCCACGCGGGGCGCCGTCAACCCCGGCGGCGGCACCGGTCCGGAGGAGCCGCCGGTCGGCGACCCCTGCGCGGCGACCCCGACCCACCAGGTCGGCGCGGTGCAGGGCAGCGGCGACGCCACCCCGCTCGCCGGCAGCACCGTCAGGGTGCGCGGCACCGTCGTCGGCGACGTCGAGGGCCTGTCCGGGTTCTACCTGCAGGACGCGGACGGCGACGGCGACCCGGCGACCTCCGACGGCGTCTTCGTGTTCGAGCCCGGCGCGCAGGTGGACCTCGGCGACGAGGTCGCGGTCACCGGCGAGGCCGAGGAGTACTTCGCGCAGACCCAGGTCTCCGCGGACCGGGTCGAGGTGTGCGCCGACGGCACCGCCGCGGACCTGCCCGCGCCCGCCGCGCTCGACCTGCCCGCCGGGGACGCGGAGCGCGAGCGCCTCGAGGGCATGCTCGTCGCGCCCGCCGACGCGCTGACCGTCAGCGAGGTGTACGACCTCACCTCCTTCGGCGAGCTGACCCTCTCCGAGGGCGGCCTCCTCGTGCAGCCGACCGAGGTCGCCCGCCCGGGCGAGGCCGCCGAGGCCGTCGCGGCGCAGGGCGCGCTGCGCAGCATCGTGCTCGACGACGCCGTGAGCTCGCGGGTCAGCGTGACCACGCTGCCGTACCTCACCCCGCAGACCCCCGTGCGGGTCGGCGACGCCCTGCGGTTCACGGCGCCGCTCGTGCTCGGGTACGGCTTCGACGCCTGGCGCCTGCAGCCGGCCGACGGCACCGCCGAGGGCACCTTCGCCCCGCAGGACACCCGCCCGGAGGCGCCGGAGCCGGTGGGCGGCGACCTGCGGGTCGGCGCCTTCAACGTGCTCAACTACTTCCTCACCCGGGAGGAGCCGGGCCGCGGCGCCCGCACCGACGCGGAGTTCGAGCAGCAGGCCGCGAAGGTCGTGAGCGCCCTGGGCGGCCTCGACGCGGAGGTCGTGACGCTCATGGAGATCGAGGACACCGACTCCACCGGGCTGACCCCGGGCGACGCGGACACCGCGGTGGCCGACCTCGTCGCCCGCCTCAACGCCGCGGCCGGCGGGCGGGTGTGGGCGTACTCGCCCTTCCCGCAGGAGCTCTACGGCGTCGAGCGCGACGTGATCCGCAACGCGATCATCTACAAGCGCGCGGCCGTCAGGCCGGTCGGCGCCCCGGTCGGGCTCGTCGACGAGACCGTCTGGTCCAACGCGCGCGAGCCGGTCGCGCAGACCTTCAAGGCCCGGGGCGACACGTTCACGGTCGTCGCGAACCACTTCAAGTCCAAGGGCGGCACCGGCACCGGCGACAACGCCGACAACGGCCAGGGCGCGTACAACGGCGACCGGGTCCGCCAGGCCGCGTCGCTGGACGCCTTCCTCGACCGGCTCGTGCGCAGCACCGGCGACCCGGACGTCGTCTCGCTCGGCGACTACAACGCCTACACCCGCGAGGACCCGATCGACCTGCTGGAGCGCGAGGGCCTCGTCGACCTCGGCAGCGCGCTCGACCCGGGCCGCTACAGCTACGTCTTCGAGGCGCTGTCCGGCTCCCTCGACCACGCGCTCGCGACGCGCGCGATGGCCGCGAAGGTGACGGGCGCGACGCACTGGAACATCAACTCGGTCGAGTCCTCCGCCTACCAGTACTCCGGCGACGAGGCGCTCTTCGCGCCGGACCCGTACCGCTCCAGCGACCACGACCCGCTCGTGGTCGGGGTCGACCTGCAGGGCGGCCCGGCGCGGGCCCTGCCGACCGGCCGCGCGAGCGGCGGCAGCTGGGTCCACCCGCAGGAGCGCGTCGCGTACGTCGCCGGCCACCTCGTCAACACCGGGCGGGCGCCGGTGTCGGTGCGGATGCTGACGGCCTACGGCGACACCACGGCGCGGACCGTGCAGCCGGGCGCCGCGGTCTACCTGACGCGCAGCACCGGCCTCGCCGACCTGCCCCCGGGCAGCGCGACGCTCCAGGTGCGGGCGACCGTGCGCGGCGCGGCCGTGCAGTCGCTGTACCGCGTCGACCACCCCGGGCGCTCCGCCGCGGGCGCCTGACCCCCCGGGCGGCAGCAGCGCGCCCCGGTCCGCACGGCGGGCCGGGGCGCGCTGGCGTTCAGAGGAGGCTGCCGGCCGCCACCACGAGCACCAGCGCGACGAGCGCGACCAGCGCCACGATCCTGCGGGTCCGGTAGTCCACCGGGCGAGGCTATCCGCCGCCCGGGGCGGCCAGCGGCAGGGCGGCGAGCGGCTCGTACGCGGGCAGCCGCCCCGGCCGGCTGCGGACCAGGGTCGCCGAGCGGGCGGTCCACGGCCCGGCCCGCAGCCCGTCGAGGAGCGCGACGAGCGGCGCGAGGTCGTACGGCTCCCGCGCCCGCGCCAGCGTGAGGTGCGCCCGGTAGGGCCGGTCCTCCAGCGGCACCCCGCAGCGGGCGGCCGCCGCGCCGCAGGCCGCCGCGAGCCGCTCGAGGTCCGCGGTGGCGCCCTGCACGCCGGCCCACAGGACGCGCCCGCCGAAGCGCCCGGCGCTGTGCAGCGCGAGCCGCGGCCGGGGCAGAGGGGCGCAGGCGCGCGCCAGCGCCGCCGTCAGCTCGGGGACCCGGTCGTCGGGGACCTCGCCGAGGAACGCCAGGGTCAGGTGCAGCCGGTCGGGGGGCACCCACCGCAGCCCCGGCGCCGCCGCCCGGGCGGCCGCCGTACCGGCGCGCACCTGCGCGACGACCGCCGCCGGCGGGACGAGGGCGACGAACAGCCTCACTGCGTCGCGGCGCCCATCCAGGTCCGCAGCGCGGCGACGACCCCGGCCTCGCCGGAGGCGTCGACGGCCTCCTCGCCGCGGCGGCGCCACAGCCACAGGAGCAGCTCGGACGGGTCGCCGGTCACGGTGGCGTCGGACGAGCCGGGGCCGTGCGCCACCTGCACGCCGTCGGCGTCGAGCGCGACCCGCCAGGTGCGCCCCGCGGTGCGCACCGCGATGATCCCCGGCTCCACGCCCTCCGGCGCGGGGGTGCGCGGGTCGACGAGGAACCGGGTGAGGACCTCGTCGACGCCGTCCACCGCGAGGTCGGCGGCCACGGGCGTCAGCGCGTCGACCGCCCCCTCGACGTCGACGCGGTGCACCGCCGTCTCCTGGGCCATGCGCCGGTACCAGAAGCCGACGGTCGGCTCCTGCGGCCACCAGCTCCACGCCGGCGCGGCGGGGTCCCGCCGCTCGAGCTCGCCGACGACGGTGCCGAGCGCGCCCAGGAACCAGGGCACCACCTCGTCGTCGCCGGGCCGCTCGTCCGGCTCCCCGGCCGGGGCGCCCGTGCGCAGGACGGCGGCCTTGTCGAGGTAGACCCGCCCGGTGTGCACGAGGACGTCGCGCACGCTCCAGCCCGGGCAGTGCGGCACCGGGCCGTCGAGGGCGCCGGGCACGGCCAGCGCCGCCGCGCGCGCGGCGTCGGCGCGCAGCAGCGCGAGGTAGCGCTCCGGCGCGAGCCGGGTGGAGGGGGCGTCCGGGGCCGGCGGGACCGTCATGCGGCCAGCCTCCCACGCCCGCGCGGACGCGGTCAGGCGCGCGCGGGCCCCGGACGGGCGCGCTCGGGCGCCGCGCTCACCGTCAGCGCCGGGTGCCGCCCGAGGCGCGCGGCGACGGCCACGCCCGGGCGCCGGGCCAGGACCAGCAGCGAGCCGAGCACGCCGACGAGCACCGCGACGCCGCCGAGCACCAGGCTCGCGCGGGGCCCGACGGCCTCGGCCAGCGCGCCCACGAGCGGCGCGCCCACCGGGGTGCCGCCGAAGAACACGACCATGTAGAGCGCCATGACCCGGCCCCGCACCAGCGGGTCGACCCCCAGCTGCAGCGACGCGTTCGCCGTCGTGATGACCGTGAGGCTGACGACCCCCACCGGCACCAGCGAGACGGCGAACAGCGCGTACGTCGGCATGAGCCCGCTCGCGACCACGAGCAGCGCGAACACGAGCGAGCCCCCGACGAGCAGGGCGAGGCTCGGCGCCCGGCGGCGCGCGGCCAGCAGGGCGCCGGACAGCGAGCCGACCGCCATGACCGACCCGAGCAGGCCGTACGCCTCCGACCCCCGGCCGAACTCCTGCGTCGCCATGAGGGCGTTGGTGATCTGGAAGTTCAGCCCGAAGGTGCCGACGAAGAACACGACGAGCAGGACGAGCAGCAGGTCCGGGCGCCCGGCGACGTAGCGCAGGCCCTCGCGCACCTGCCCCGGCCCCCGCGGCGTGCGCGGCGCCGGCTGCAGCTCCCCCGGGCGCATGGCGCGCAGGGCGAGGATCACGGCGGCGTACGAGGCCGCGTTGAGCAGGAACAGCGGGCCCGTCTCGTCGCCCAGCGCGGCGATGAGGACGCCGGCGGCCGCGGGGCCGACGACCCGCGCGCTGTTGAACGACGCGCTGTTGAGGCCCACGGCGTTCGTGAGGTCGTCGCGCCCCACCATCTCCACCACGAACGACTGGCGGGTCGGGTTCTCCACCGCCGAGCCCGTGCCCAGCAGGAACGCCAGCACGAACACGTGCCAGACCTGCACCGCACCGGTGAGCACGAGGACGCCGAGCACGAGCGCCACCAGGCCCATCGCGGCGTTCGCCACGGCGAGGACCCGGCGCTTGGGGTAGCGGTCGGCGAGCGTGCCCGCCCACAGCCCGAACAGCGGCATCGGCAGGAACTGCAGCGCCGTCGTGACGCCCAGCGCGGTCCCGCTGCCCCCGGTGAGCTGCAGCACCAGCCAGTCCTGCGCGATGCGCTGCACCCAGGTGCCCGTGTTGGAGACGAGGCCGCCGAGGAAGTAGACGCGGTAGTTGTACGCCCGCAGCGCGCGGAACATCGGGCTCACGCGCGCGCCGCCCCCGCCGGCGGGCGCCGCGCGGCCGCGACCCGCCCCGCCCCGCGCTCCACCGCCACCCGGCGAGGGTAGGTCATGGTTGCCCGGGGTGCCCGTCCTGCGGGGGCGGGTGCGGGTGGGCGCTGGGCGTCGCCCCCGCTGAGGGGCACCCTCAGGCGCCCGGTGGACCCATGAGGGGCACCCTCAGGCGGCGTGCGCGCCTGAGGGGCACCCTCAGCAGACTCGACTCTGCTCGGGGCCACCCTCATGGGTCGTGGCCGCCTGAGGGGCACCCTCATGCATCACCCAAGGCCACCGCGCTCGTACGGGCAGCCGCTCCGACCGGCGTCAGCCCGCGCTCTGCAGCCCGGCGACCACGACCGCCGGCACGGGCCTGCCGCGCCCGCTCTCGAGCGTGCGGGCGAGCTCGGCGAGCACCGCAGCCTCGTCCGTGCGCACCTGGCTCGGCAGGGTGTGCAGCACCAGCACGCCACGGCTCGCGAGCGCGGCGTGCCGGCGCAGCGTCCGCTCCCAGTCCTCGGCGCTCGTGTGCCACTCGCGCGAGTCGATCTGCCAGGCGACGCCCACCTCCGGCCAGTAGCCGTCGGGCCTGGCCAGGAAGCGGCCTTGCAGGTCGAGCAGGTCCGCGTTCCACAGCGGCTCGGGCAGGCGTGCCCGCCGGACCAGGCGCCGGGCGTCCACCTCCGCGATGGAGCGCACCCCCGCGCCCACCTCCTCGAGGACCGAGCGCAGGAGGGCGCTGTGCTTGATCGGGCCCTCCTCGAGCTCGCGCCGCAGCGCGTCCAGCGGGCACCCCCGCTGCACGGCCGCCACGACGAGGGCCCGCGTCGACCTGGGCGCCGTGCTCGCGCGGCAGGCGTCGGCGAGGGCGCGCGCGAGGGGCGCGACGGCGAGCCCGGAGCGGTCGACGGGGTCCGGGAGCCGGCGCGTGCGCTCGACCCGGACGAAGCGGCAGTCCTTGCGGCGGCGAGCGTGCGGCACCAGCACGTGGAGCGCCTCGGGCCGGTCCCCCGCGCCGTGCAGGTGCGCCGCGGCACCGCCGGAGAGCAGGGCCCCCGGCCCGGCGTACGCGAGCGCGGCCGTCGCCCGCTCGTGCCACGTCGGCGTCCCCCGGCGCAGCAGGTACGTCCCCGGAAGGAGCCACTGCCAGTCGTCGGCGGTGGTGACGTGGTGCCTGATCGTGTCGGAGCTCATGCCGAGCGCGAGCAGCCTGGACCGGGTCACGACGTGCTGGCCCGAGGCGAGCAGCGCAGCGACGGCGGGGACGTACGCGTGGTGTGCGGCAGGCATGCGCGCAGCATCGTGCGCATCGAGGTCTGCGCGCTCCGGGGCTGTGGACGACGGCCGTGGCGGTCCTGTGGACGGTGCGCCCCGTACGCGGACCTGGACGCAGCGACACCCGTGAGGGGCACCCCGAGGCGTCCACGACGGATGAGGGGCACCCTCAGCAGAGTCGAGTCTGCTGAGGGTGCCCCTCACGGTCGATCAGCGCCTGAGGGTGCCCCTCATGGGTCGCGCCCGCCTGCCGGGAGCCCGGGCCGTACCCGTCAGCGCACCCCGAGCGCCTGCTGCAGCGGCTCGATGGCGAAGAACAGCGCGAAGAGGGCGGCGACGACCCACAGGAGCGGGTGGACGTCGCGGGCGCGGCCCTGGGCGGCGCGGATGACGACGTGCGTGACGAAGCCGGCGCCGATGCCGGTGGCGATGGAGTAGGTGAACGGCATCACCGTGATGATGAGGAACGCGGGGATCGCGATGCCGTGGTCGTCCCAGCGCAGCGAGCGCACCTGGCTGGCCATGAGGAAGCCGACGATGACGAGGGCCGGGGTGGCGGCCTCGAACGGCACGACCTGCACGAGCGGCGTGAGGAACGTGGCGAGCAGGAAGAGCGCGCCCGTGACGACGCTGGCGAGCCCGGTGCGGGCGCCCTCGCCGATGCCGGCAGCCGACTCGATGTACGTCGTGTTGGACGAGCTGGACGCGCCGCCGCCGGCGACCGCCGCGAGGCTGTCGACGAGCAGGACCTTGTCGACGTCGGGCAGCTGTCCGTCGCGGTCGAGCAGCCCCGCCTCGGCGCCGAGGCCGACGGCCGAGCCCATGGTGTCGAAGAAGTCGGTGATGAGGAGCGTGAAGACGAGCAGCAGCGCCGCCGTGGCGCCGACGGCCTCGAAGGAGCCGAGCAGGCTGAACTCGCCGAGCAGGCCGAGGTCGGGCAGGTCGACGACGCTGTCGGGGACGCCCGGGACGACGAGGCTCCAGCCGGTCGGGTTCGGCGTGCCGTCCGCGCCGACCGAGGGGCCGACGTCGGCGACGGCCTCGACGACGACGGCGAGGACCGTGGTGGCCAGGATGCCCAGGAGGATCGCGCCGCGGGTGCGCCGCGCGAGCAGCACGGCGGTGACGAGCAGGCCGAAGCAGAACACCGCGACCGGCCAGCCCTGCAGCTGACCCCCCACGCCGAGGCCGACCGGCACGGTGGTCTGCGCCGCGTCGGGCAGGCGCCGTACGACCCCCGCGTCGACGAAGCCGATGAGCGCGATGAACAGCCCGATGCCCACCGCGATCGCGGTCTTCAGCTCGCCGGGGATGGCGTGGAAGACCGCGGTGCGGAAGCCGGTGAGGACCAGCACGGTGATGACGAGGCCCTCGAGCACGACGAGCCCCATGGCGTCGGCCCACGTCATGTCCGAGGCGACCGTCACCGCGAGGAAGGCGTTGAGCCCGAGCCCCGTCGCGATGGCGAAGGGGTAGCGCGCCACGAGCCCCATGGCGATCGTCATGACGCCCGCGACGAGCGCCGTCACCGCGGCGACCTGCGGCACGCCGAGGACGCGGCCGTCGACGTCGGGCGCCGTGCCGATGATGAGCGGGTTCAGCACGACGATGTACGCCATCGTGAAGAAGGTGGCGAGCCCGCCGCGCACCTCGCGCTGCACGGTCGAGCCGCGCGCGGAGATCGAGAAGTAGCGGTCGAGGCGGGAGCCGGCGCGCGTGGCGGGGGCGGCAGTGGACACGGGGACCCTCTCGCGAGACGTGGGGGGCCGGCGGGGGCGCGGCCCCGCGACGCAGGAAGGGTGCCAGACGCGGGACGCGCCTCGGCAACCGTCCCCGCCGCTAGCCTGGCGCCGTGACCCCTCCGGACCGGCGCCCGCAGCCCGCCGACCTGGAGCCGTTCGAGGTCGACCCGGTGCCGGTGGTCGCCGGGGGCACGCTCGTGTGGGCCCTGGCCGCCGTCGTCCTGCTCGTGCTGCGCGACCGCCTCGCGGAGGCCGGGTACGGCCTGTGGCCCTGGACCGCGCTCGCCGGCACCGGCCTCGGGCTCTGCGGCACCGCCTTCCTCCTGCGCCGCCGGGCCCGGCTGCGCGCGGGCCTGGAGCGCCCCCACGACGACGGGGCCTGACCCGGCGGCGCCGGTCCCCGGCGTCGGTCCCCGGCGCGGCCGGTCCCCGGCGGCGTCAGTCCCAGGCGGCGTCGGCGAGCAGCGCGTCGGCGCGCGCCGGGTCGGCGAGCGCCGCGGCGACCAGGTGCCGGCGCGGCCAGGCGGCGGCCGCCCACGCGAGCCCGGCGGCCAGGCCCTCGGTCGTCGCGGCGTGCACCCCGGCGCCGTCCACCCACCAGTCCACGGGCTCGCCGTCGACCTCGAGGTCGTCGTGCGCGGTCCAGCGCCCGGGCGCCCCGGGCAGCACGCGCGCCACGACCGGGGGCACGTCCGCCGGGGTCCCGGTCGAGGTCACCCGCCCCTCGCGCCGCTCCGAGCACAGGTCGACGTCGAGGGCGTCGGCGAGCGCGGCGGCCCGCGGCGCGGCCAGCGGCGGGACCGCCCACCGCAGCTGGAGCCACTGCGGGCCGTCCGCCACGACGACGTCGTCGGCGTCGACGGCGCGGCTGCCGTCGCCGTCGGGCACCCGCACCCGCGCCGGCGGGTCCTCGACCCGCGCCCCGGCGGCGGCGAGGGCGGCGTGCAGCGCCCGGACCCGCGCGGCGGTCAGGTCAGCGTCGAGGACCCGGCGCAGCAGGTCGTCCGGCCCGCCCGGTTCGGCGAGGAGGGCGGCCAGCGAGGTCCGTACGCCGACCGCCCTCAGCAGCTCCTCGTCGGCGCCGGCGGGGACGTCCTCGTAGAGGCCCTCGAGCAGCGGGTCCGAGCCGGCGAGGCGCAGCGCCGCGGTCGGCCGCCCCCCGACGAGGGCGTGCTCGCGGACCCACCAGGCGGCGTACGGGGGCACCTCCCGCACCCGCCCGCCGGGCAGCACGACCCGCACCGGGTCGAGCACGGCGGCGCGCAGCGGCGGCCGGGCGAGCAGGTCGAGCGCGCCGCCCCAGCGGGCCGGGTCGACGAGGTCGAGGTCGCGCACGAGCACCAGCCCGGGCACGAGGGGCGGCAGGTCGCCGTCGGCGACGCCGGCGGCGTCGCGCGCGTCGTCCACCCAGTCGAGCAGGCCGTCCACCCCCGGGTCGCCCACCGCGTCCTCGAGGGCGTCGCCGAGCTCCACGTCCTCCAGCGCGAGCAGGCCGAGGCCGGTGACCGCGCCGGCGCGGGCGAGCGTGTCCTCGCCGTACGCCGCCACGAGCCCCGCCGCCGCCCGCCCGAGCCCGGTCAGCAGGCCGTCCGCGGCGCTGCCGGGCACGACGAGCTCGTCCGCGCGGGCAGGCCCGTCCTCGCCCGGCAGCAGCGGCTCCCCGGTCCAGGGCCAGGGGCCCGCCGCCGACGGGTCGGCCGCGAGCAGGCCCAGCACGGCCTCGCCCGGCCCGGTGTCCCCGTCGTCGGCGGCGGCGCGCAGGGCCCCGGCGAGGGCCGGGTCGTCGAGCACGGCGGCGACCGTCGCGCGCCGGGCGCCGAGCCGCTCGAGGAGGGGGTGGGCGGCGCCGGGGTCGACGACCCGCAGCGGCAGGCCCCGCAGCGCCTCGGCGGGCGCGCCGTCGGGGTCGGGCAGCAGGGTCCCGGCGGGGCCGCGCACGAGGCGGCCGTCGGCGAGGGGCACCGGCAGGGCGCCGAGGTCGTCCGGGCGCGCTCCCCCGGCGGCCAGCGCGGCGTAGAGGTCGTGCCACCACCCCGGCGGGCGCTGCAGGCCGGCGAGCTGGTCGACGACGTCGGCGAGCGCGACCGGCCGCACGCCCACCGCCGCGAGCGCCGCGCGCGGCCACGACGTGCGGACCAGCCCGCCCAGCACGGGGGCGAGGGCGGCCACGAGGTCGGGCCCGGCGCCCTCGACCACCACGGCGGCGGACGGCGCCACGAGCGCCCCGGGGTCCTCGGCCGACGCCAGCAGCGGCACGTCCTCGAGCCGGCGCAGCACCGCGCGGCGCAGGGCGGTGTCGAGCGCGCCGAGCACGGCGGCCGGGGACGGGACCAGCGGCGCGGGGTCGGCGCCGTCCGCGGCGAGGGCGCGCGCCAGGTCGCCGTACGCGGCCCCGGCCCGCTCCACGAGGTGGTCGGCCAGCGGCCCCGGCGCGACGTGGCGCCGCGACGGGTCCAGCGGGAACGGCGCGACGAGCAGCGCCGGCAGCCCGAGCGGCTCGTCCGAGGGCGTCGGCGCGTGCAGGACCGGCGCGACCCCCGGCGGGGGCACCACGGGCTGCGCGCCCTCCAGCGCGACCGCCCAGGCGAGCGACCAGTCCCGGCGCGCCCGCTCCTCGGTCGGGCGGTCCGCGAGCAGCGCCGGGTCGAGCCGCCCGGACGCGCGGTGCACCCGCCAGCGCGTGGTGGCGCCGTCGTCGTCGAGCAGGGCGTACGGCCCCTCGTGCCGCGCCGCCAGCACCCGCCGGCGCCCGTCCCGCTCGACGGCCACCTCGGCGAGGCCCGGCAGGACGAGCAGCAGCCAGCCGCCGACCGCGTCGAGGAGCGGACCGGGGTCGGCCCCCGGGCGCAGCGGGAGGTCGACGACCGTGTCGTAGCCGTGGGGCACCGCGACGTCCGCGGGCCAGGGCAGGCGCAGCACCGGCACGTGCTCGGCGCCGGCGGCCCCGCGGGTGCGGGCCCTGGAGAAGCGCACGCCGCCCGTGGCCCGGGAGGCCACGGCCGGCTCGTCGGAGGCGGCGAGCACCGCCGCGAAGCCGACGCCGAAGCGCCCGACGCTGGCGCCGGAGGCGTCCTTGGCCGAGGCGCGCAACGTCGCGAGCCCCTGCACGCCGGCGGCGTCGAGGGGGGCGCCGGTGTTGGCGGCGACGAGCCGGTTCCCGTCGAGGCGCAGCAGCAGTCGGCCGGGGACGCCGGCCCGGGCCGCGGCGTCGGCCGCGTTCTGCGCGAGCTCGACGACGAGGCGGTCCCGGTAGCCGCCGAGCGCGAGGTCCTCCTCGGCGTTCGCGTCCTCGCGCAGGCGGGCGGGGGACGCGGACCAGGCCGCGAGCACGCGCTCGCGCAGGCCCGCGGTGCCGAACGGGTCGGCCACCGTCAGCTGTGCCCGAGGTCCTCGCCCGGCGAGGCGTCGTCGACCGAGCCCGGCTCGTGCGGCGCGGGCCGCGCGTCGACCTCGTCGTAGCCGAGCTCGTCGACGACGGGCGCGGCGGCGGGGGCCGGCGGCAGCACCTCGGCCTCGGAGTGGGCGCCGCAGCCGTGGTCGACGGCGACGACCCCGCCGTCGGCCGGGCTGTACTCGTTGGCGCAGACGCCGAAGGCGCGGCGCAGCACGCCGGTCAGCGGCACGAGGAAGCCGCAGGTCGAGCACTGCCCCGGCGCGGCCTTCGCGATCGGGGCGTCGGGGCCGCGGTCCCCGGCGTACCAGCGGTCCGCGGCGTCGTCGCGCCCGACCTGCGAGAGCACCCGGGCCCGGCCGAGGCCCAGCTGCCAGCCGAGCGCCCGGTCCAGGGCGTCGTCCTCGCCGGCCTCCTCCAGGCCCGGCGCGAGCGCCTCGCCCCACCCGGGCACCAGGCGCGGGTCGTCGGCCGCCGTGGGCAGCAGGTCGCCGACGCCGAGGTCGCCGGGGCGCAGCCGCTCGGACCACGGCAGCCACTCGGGGGCGCGCACGGCACCCTCCCCGGGGAGCAGGACGGCCTCGTCGACGGTCACGACCCGGGACCGCGAGGCGCGGGCCACGGTGACGGCCCAGTACCAGCCGACGTACGCGCGCGAGGTGCAGGCGAACCGGTGGGTCACGATGCGGTCGCCCTCGGCCACGACGCCGAGGTGCTCGCCGACCGGGTCCGGCGCCGCGAGCTCCTCGGCCGCGGCGCGGGCGAGGTCGACGGCGTCGGCGCACTGCTGGTCGAGCACGGGCGCACGGCGGCGCGCGCGCTTCGGCGCGGTCGGGGCGTCCTGCGTCGCTGAGGGAGGCACGGTGACCGATCGTCGCACGCCGGGACCGCCGCGCGCGACCGGCTCCGCCGCGGCGCCGGCGCGCCGCCCGTCCGGAGCCGCACGGACCCGCACGGACGCGCACGGACCCCGCCCGGCTGTCGGCCCGCCGCGGCAGGATGGGCGCGTGGAGGACGGGGCGGCGCACGAGGGCACCACCGCCGGCGGGCCGCGCGCGGACGAGGGCGCGCGGCGGCCGGGGGCGCACCGCGCCCCCGGCGGGGGCGCCCAGGCGGCCGGGCGCGCGCTGCGCACCGCCGGGCGCCACGGGGCCCGCGCCGCCGGGGCCACCGCGCGCGGGGCCCGGGCCGGTGCGCGCCGGGTGCGCCGCGCCACGCACGCGCAGGGCGCCGGCGCGACGGGCCTCGGCCGGCTCATCGAGCTCCAGGGCCTCAACCACGCCGGCGACGCGCTCGTCACCGTCGCCCTCGCCGGCACCCTCTTCTTCTCGGTGCCCGTCGGCGAGGCCCGCGGCAGCGTGGCCCTCTACCTCCTCGTGACGATGGCGCCCTTCGCGCTGCTCGCCCCCGTCGTCGGGCCGCTGCTCGACCGGGTGCGCAGCGGCAGGCGCTGGGCGCTCGCCGGCACCTTCGCGCTGCGCGCCGTCCTGGCGCTCGTCATGGCCTCCGCGGTCTCCGGCACCCAGGACCCGCTGCGGCTCTACCCGGCGGCCTTCGGCGTGCTCGTGCTGTCGCGGGCGTACGGCGTCACCCGCGCCACGGTCATGCCGCGCCTGCTGCCGCCCGGCATCGGGCTGGTCTCGGCCAACGGCCGCGCGCAGCTCGCCGGCACCGCCGCCCTCAGCGTGGCCGGCGGGCTGGGGGCGGGCGTGGCGGCGCTGCTGGGGCCGGGTGCGGTGCTCTGGGCCTGCGCGGCCGTCATGGCGCTGGGCGCCGTGCAGAGCCTGCGCCTGCCGCCCACGGTGGACTCCGACGAGGGCGAGGTGGGCGCGCGGTGGAGCGCGCGGCCCGAGCCCGACGGGCGCCGCGGGTGGAACGTCGGGCGCTCGGTGATCAGGGGCGTGCGGGCCAACGCCGCGCTGCGCGCCTTCTCCGGCTTCCTCACCCTGTGGGTCGCCTTCCTCGTGCGCGAGGAGCCGCTCGACGGGCTGCCGGCGACCCTCGCGCTGGGCCTGGTCGTCGTCGGCGCGGCGGCCGGCGCGGGGCTCGGCACGTCGCTGGGCACCCTCCTGCGCGAGCGCCGGCCCGAGGTCGTCGTCGTGGTCGTCGTCGGCGTCGCGGCGGCGGCGAGCCTGCTGGGGGCGTGGACGTACGAGCGCGACCGCAGCGGGGCGCTCGTGCTCGCCCTGGTGGCCTGCGCGGCCGGCGCGGCCCAGTCGATGGGCAAGCTCTCGCTCGACGCCATCGTGCAGCGCGAGGTGCCCGAGGAGGTCCGCACGTCCGCGTTCGCGCGCACCGAGACGGTGCTGCAGCTCGCCTGGGTGCTCGGCGGCGGCCTCGGCATCCTCGTGCCCCTCGGCGGCGGGCAGGGCCTGCTCCTCGCGGCGGTCCTGCTGGGCGCGGGCCTGGTCCTCGTCCTGCGCGAGCGGCCCCTGCGCGGGCGGTCCCCCGGCACCGCCGGGTAGCCTTCGCACGACGCCCCGCACCCGCTTCCGCTGGAGACCGCATGTCCCTGCGCGCCCGCGCACCCCGCCCCCGCCCCGCGGTCCGCGCCGCGGCCCTCGCCGGTGCCGGGGCGCTCGTGCTCACCGGGTGCGAGGCGCCGACGCCGCTCGTGACGGTCTTCACCGGCACCACCTCGGTCAACGCCCACGCGGTGTGCTGGAGCTTCGACGAGGAGCCGGTCGACCCGTCGACCTGCACCCCCGGCGACGAGGTGCCCTCGATCGAGTACCAGGCGTCGGAGACCGTCGGCATCAGCGTCGACGTCGACGTCGCCGAGGGCGGCTGGATCCCCTACGTCGCGACCGGCGCCGGCGCCCAGGAGCAGCCGCTCGTCGCGGACCCGCTCGAGTCGACGTACTACCGCTTCGCCCTGCCGGAGCTGTCGGCGGAGCAGGCCACGGTGACCCTGCGGGTCGTCGCGGTGACCGGTGAGGGCGAGGAGACCGGCACCCGCGGCGCCTGGCTCTTCACCCTGCGCCCCGCGGACTGACCCGCTCAGCGCCCCCGCGCGCGACGGCGGGCGCGGTTGCCGCGCAGCATCCCGACGAGGGCGAGCAGGAAGCCCAGGGCCGTCCCGACGACGGCGACGACGTACACGACGGTCGGCAGCCGGTCGGCGCCGAGCAGCAGCGGGGCCACGGTCGCCAGCGTGGCAACGGCCCCCACGAGGAACAGCGCGCCGCCGGCGGTCACGAGGCGGTCGGCGGAACGGGCTGAGCTCACGCGCTCGACCCTACGCGCCGCCGCGGCGGCGGTTACATTGGCAGGCTGGCGCCGGCGTCCCGGCGGTCCACCCCGAACGTGCGAGAGAGGTCCACGTGCCCACCGGCAAGGTCAAGTGGTACGACACGGAGAAGGGCTTCGGCTTCCTCACCAGCGAGGAGGGCGAGGACGTCTTCCTGCACAAGGGCGCGCTGCCCAGCGGCGTGAGCACGGTCAAGCCCGGCACCCGGGTGGAGTTCGGCGTGGCCCAGGGCCGCCGCGGCGCGCAGGCGCTGCAGGTGCGCCTGCTCGACCCGCCGCCCAGCGTGGTCCGCAACACCCGCACCCCGGCCGAGGACATGGTCGTCATCGTCGAGGACCTCATCAGCCTGCTCGACGGCGTTTCGGCGGGGCTGCGCCGGGGCCGCTACCCCGAGCGCGGGCAGGCCAAGAAGGTCTCCGCCGTGCTGCGGGCCGTCGCCGACGACCTGGACGCCTGAGCCGCCCGAGCCGCCTCAGGCGCGCGGGCGCGGGTCGGGCAGCAGCTCGTGCATCGACCCGGAGCGGAAGCCCCGGGGGTCCACCTCGACGGCCGCGAAGCCGGCGCCGGTGACGGCCTCGGCCGCCGCGGGCAGAGCCGCAACCCGCGCCACGGCCGCGGCGTCCACCTCCACGCGGGCGCGGTCGCCGAGGTCGCGCACCCGCAGGTCGCGCACCGGCACGCCCGCGGCGACGAGCGCCGAGCGCAGGGCCGCCTCCGCGCGGTCGACGCGGGCCAGCCGCTCGGGGGTGACCTCGAGGCCGTACGCCACCCGCGAGGCCAGGCAGGCGGCCGCCGGCTTGTCCCACGTCGGGACCCCCCAGCGGCGCGACGCCTCGCGCACCTGCGCCTTGGTCAGGCCCGCGTCGCGCAGCGGGGCGACGGCGCCCCGGTCCTGCGCCGCGGCGATGCCCGGGCGCAGGCCGCTCGCCGCGTCGTCCGCGTTGGTGCCGGTGGCGACGGCGGCGAGCCCCTCGGCCTCGGCGAGCGGGCGCAGCACGTCGAGCAGCTCGGCCTTGCAGTGCGCGCAGCGGTCCGGCCCGTTGGCGCGGTAGCCGGGGCGCTCCTGCTCCGCGGTCGCCGGCGCGAGGTGGCGCACGCCGAGCGAGGCGGCGAGCGCGCGGGCCCCGTCGAGCTCGCCGGTGGCGAGCGACGCGGACTCCCCCGTGGCCGCGGCGACCCGCTCCGGGCCGAGGGCGCGCACGGCCGCGGCGAGCAGGAAGGCCGAGTCGGCACCGCCGGAGAGCGCGACGAGCACCGACCCGAGCCCCCGCAGCCGCTCCTCGAGGTCCGCGAGCCGCCGCTGCAGGACGTGCTCGTCGAGCCAGGCGGGGAAGCCGGTGAGGTCGTCGAGGACGACGTCGAAGCCGGCGGCGCGCAGGGCCGCGGCGTCGTACGGCCCCGTGGCGACGCCGACCGCGACCGCGCCGGCCCCCCGCGCGGCCTCGAGGTCGCCGAGGTGGTCGCCGACGTAGACGTGCGCGCCGCGCTCGAGCAGCCGCTCGCCCTTGACCGCCGCGAAGGACTGCCCGACGACCTCGTCGACGGCCATGCCGAGGTGGTCCAGGTGCAGGCGGGCGCTCGGCGCGTGCTTGCCGGTGACGACGAGGACCCGCCCGCCGTGGCGGCGCACCGCCGCCACCGACTCCACCGCGCCCGGGAGCGCGCCGACCCGCGCGACCGCCGTGGACGGGTAGAGCGCCCGGTAGAGGTCGGCCACCTCCTGCACCCGCTCGGGCGGGAACCACTGCGCCACCTCGAGCTCCACCGGCGGGCCGAGCCGGCTCGTCGCGAGCTCGCCGTCGACCCGCACGCCGGTCTCCTCGGACACCCGCGCCCACGTGGCGGCGATGCCGGGGCGGCTGTCGATGAGGGTCATGTCGAGGTCGAAGCCGACGGTGAGGGGCGCCACGCGGGCCAGCGTACGGTCGCGTTCGCGGGCCGGGGAGGGCTCCCACTACCGTGGAGAGGATGTCCAGCCCCGCGGTGGACCCGCCGCGCAGCCTGTCCGACGACCTGCGCGCCCGGGACGACGCCGACCTCGCCGCGCTCCTGCGCGAGCGCCCCGACCTGCTCGCGCCGGTGCCGGGCGACCTCGGGCAGCTCGCCGCGCGCGCCACCACGCAGGCGTCCGTGGCCCGGGCCCTCGACCGGCTCGACCGGGGCGTGCTGCAGGTCGCCGAGGTCCTCGCTGCCCTGCCGGACCCGGCGACGCTCGAGCAGGCCGGCGCCTGGCTCGGCGCCGACCCGCGCCCCGGCGTGCAACGCCTGCGCCTGCTCGGCCTGCTGTGGGGGCCCGACGACGCGCTGCGCCTGGTGCGCACGGTGCGCCAGGTCGTGGGCAGCCCGGCCGGGCTGGGCCCGCCGCTGCGCGAGGCGCTGGGCACGTACGGCCCGCGGCGCACCGCCGCCCTCCTCGCCGACCTCGGGCTGCCGGCGACCGGCGACCCGGCGCGGGCCACCGAGCGGATCGCCCCCCACCTGTCCGACCCGGCCGTGCTCGACCGGCTCCTCGCCGAGGTGCCGGGGGCGGCGCGCCCCGTGCTCGACCGGCTGCTGTGGGGGCCGGCGTACGGCCGGGTGGGCGACGCCCAGCGCGACGTCACCCTCGCCTCCGCGTCCACCCCCGTCGAGCAGCTGCTCGCCCGCGGCCTGCTCGTCGCGACCGAGCGCGACGCGGTCGTGCTCCCCCGCGAGGTCGCGGTGCACCTGCGCGGGGGCCACGTGCACGCCCGCCACGAGGCCGAGCCGCCGGCGCCGGAGGTCCGCGAGCTCGACCCGGCGCTCGTCGACCGCACCGCGGGCGGCGCCGCGTCGGAGCTGCTGCGCCACGTCGAGGAGCTGCTCGAGGCGTGGAGCGCCGACGGCCCGGCGGTCCTGCGCACCGGCGGGCTCGGCGTGCGCGACCTGCGCCGCACCGCCGCCGCCCTCGACGTCGACGAGCAGCACGCGGCGTTCGTCGCCGAGCTGGCGTACGCCGCCGGGCTCGTGGGGCGCAGCACCGAGGTCGACGAGCGCTGGTGGCCGACCCCCGCGTACGACGCCTGGCTCGAGGAGCCGCCGGGCGCGCGCTGGGCCCGGCTGGCCCGCTCGTGGGTGGAGTCGACGCGGGTGGCGGGCCTGGTCGGCAGCCGCGACGAGCGCGACAAGCCGCGCAACGCGCTGTCCCACGAGCTGACGCACGGCGCCGCGCCGGAGGTGCGCGCGCAGGTGCTCGGCGAGCTGGCCGCCCTGCCGCCGGGCGCCGCGGCCACGCCCGCGAGCCTCGACGAGCGCGTGGTGTGGCGCCGCCCCCGCCGCGCCGGGCGGGTGCGCAGCGACCTCGTCGCGGGCGCGCTGCGCGAGGCGGAGCTGCTGGGGCTGACCGGGCGCGGCGCGCTGTCCGGGCCCGGCCGGCTCCTCGTCGCCGGCGACGACGAGACGGCGGGCGGGGCGCTCGGGCGGCTGCTGCCCGAGCCGCTCGACCACGTCCTGCTGCAGGCCGACCTGACGGCGGTGGCGCCGGGTCCCCTCGAGCCCGCGCTGGCCCAGGAGATCGCGCTGCTCGCGGACGTGGAGAGCCGCGGCGGGGCGACGGTCTACCGGTTCAGCGAGTCCTCGGTGCGGCGCGCCCTGGACGCCGGGCGCACCGCCGACGACGTGCACCGGGTGCTCGCCGAGCGCTCGCGCACCCCGGTGCCGCAGCCGCTGACGTACCTCGTCGACGACGTCGCCCGCCGGCACGGGCGCATCCGGGTCGGGACCGCGAGCGCGTACGTGCGCTGCGACGACGCCTCGGTCCTCGCCGAGCTCGCCGCGCACCGCCGCGCGGGCAGGCTGCGGCTGCGCCGGCTCGCGCCCACGGTGCTCGCGGCGCAGGCCCCGGTGGAGCAGGTGCTCGAGGAGCTGCGGGCGCTGGGCTACGCGCCGATGGCCGAGACGCCGGACGGCGACGTGCTCGTGCGCCGCCCGGGGGTGCACCGCACGCCGGAGGTGGCCCGCCCGCCGCGCCTGCGCTCCGAGCCGGCCGCCCCCGACGACCGCCTGCTCACCGCCGCCGTGCGGGCCGTGCGGGCGGGCGACCGCGCGGTGCGCGCCGAGCGGCGCCCGGCACCGGCCCCCGCCGCCCTCGTGCCGCGCAGCGCGGTCGGGGACACCCTCGCCGCGCTGCGCTCGGCCGCGGAGGAGGGGGCGTCGCTGTGGATCGGCTACGTCAACAACGACGGGCACGCCAGCGAGCGGGTCATCGACCCCGTACGGGTCGAGGGCGGCCACGTGACGGCGTTCGACCACCTGCGCGACGAGGTGCGCACCTTCGCCGTGCACCGCATCACCGGCGTCGCCGCCCTCGCCGACTGACCCGCTCCCCCGCGGCGATCATGCGCGCGGGGCGCTAGCGTCCGCCCGTGCCCGACGTGCCGCAGGTCGAGGTGGCCGACCTCCGCAAGCGCTACCCCAAGGCCGAGCAGGACGCCGTGGCCGGCGTCTCCTTCACCGTGGCCGCCGGTGAGGTCTTCGGCCTGCTGGGGCCCAACGGCGCCGGCAAGACGACGACCGTCGGCGTGCTCACGACGCGGGCGCGGCCGACGGCCGGCACGGCCCGGGTGGCGGGGGTCGACGTGGTGCGCGACCCGGTCCGCGCCCGCGGGGTGCTCGCCGTGGTCCCGCAGCGCAACAACCTCGACCGCTCGCTCACCGTGCGCGAGAACCTGCTGTTCCACGCGGCGTACCACGGGGTGCCGCGCGCCGAGGCGCGCCGGCGGGCCGACGCCCTGCTCGACGAGTTCGGCCTCGCCGAGCGGGCCGGCGACAAGCCCGACCGGTTCTCCGGGGGCCAGGCGCAGCGGATGATGATCGCGCGCGCCCTCATGCACGACCCGCGCGTGCTCTTCCTCGACGAGCCGTCGACCGGGCTCGACCCCGCGGCCCGGCTCTTCGTGTGGGAGCGGGTGCGGGCGCTGCGCGAGCGGGGCGTCACGGTCCTGCTGACCACGCACGACATGGCCGAGGCCACCGAGCTCGCCGACCGGGTCGGGATCATGGACCGGGGCCGCCTGCTCGCGCTCGACGCCCCCGACGCGCTGGTCAGGGCCCTGCCCGGCGAGGAGACGCTGGACCTGGCCGTCGACGACCCCCCGCCGCACCTCGTCGACGACCTCGCGGCGCTGGCCCGGGTCATGCGGGTGGAGCCGCGCGACGGCGCCGTGCGGCTGTGGGTCGACGGCCCCGCGACCGAGCTGCTCGCCCCCGCCGCCGCGGCCGTGGCCGCCGGGGGCGCCACGCTGACCGACGTCTCCCTCGGACGGAAGGACCTCGAGGACGTGTTCATCGAGCTGACGGGACGGGCGCTGCGGTGACCGGCACCTCCGCAACCGCTTTCCGCGCGGTCCTGTGGCGGGACGTGCGGGTCACCGGGCGCGAGCTGCCCAGCTTCCTGGCCCAGGTGGTGCTCCAGCCGCTGTTCCTGCTGTTCGTCTTCGGCCGGGTGCTCACCGAGCTGGGCTACGCGCAGCAGGCGTACGCCGACCTGCTGTTCCCCGGCGTGGTCGCCCTCACCGCGTTCCTCACCGCGCTGCAGAGCACCGCGCTGCCGCTCGTCATCGACTTCTCGTTCACCAAGGAGATCGAGGACCGCCTGCTGGCGCCGCTGCCCGTCGCCTGGGTCGCGCTGGAGAAGATGGTCTTCGCGTCGCTGCGGGCGCTCGTCGCGTCGGTGGTGATGTTCCCCGTCGGCGTGCTCGTGCTCGGCGAGGTCCCCTGGCGCGCCGGGGCGCTGCCGCTGGTGGCCGCCGTCCTCGTGCTCGGCGCCCTCGCCGGCTCCGCGCTGGGGCTGGTCCTCGGCACCTCCGTGACCCCCAACCGGATCAACGTCGTGTTCGCCCTCGTGCTCACCCCGCTGCTGTTCACCGGGTGCAGCCAGTACCCGTGGCGCTCGCTGGAGACGCTGCGCTGGTTCCAGGTGGTGACCGCGCTCAACCCGCTGACCTACGTCTCCGAGGCCCTGCGCGGCGCGCTGGTGCCGTCGGTGCCGCACATCCCCGCCTGGGTCTGCCTGCTCGTCCTCGCCGCCGCGACCGGCGCCTTCGGCGCGCTCGGGGTGCGCGGGTTCCTGCGGCGCGCCCTCGACTGAGGGCGCCCCCAGCGGGCCAGGACGTGCCGGTCGAGCCGGGCGCACAGCGGGCGCAGCGCCCGGCCCCCGGTGCGTCCCGCACGGCGGCTCGTCCTCGCCGGACCGCACGTCCCGGTACGGCGGGCCCCTCCGGAGCGCCGACTCCGGCGCGGGCTCGCCGAGGAGCCCGCGCAGGGGCGCGGCGGCGCAGGTGCCGTCCACGGCCCGTGGTCGGTCCGGTGCGCCTCGCCGCCGTCCGCCTCGAACCCCTCGTCGCGGTCGAGCGCCCGCTCGGGGGAGCCGTCGGAGCCCGCGGGGCCCCCTGCCGCGGCCCGGTGGGTCACACGAGCGCGACCGGGTCGCCCACCGCGACCCGGCCCGGGCGCACCACCGTCGCCCAGACCCCGAACGTCCCCTCGTTGACCCGGTGGACCCCCGGCAGCACGGCGCGGTCGTCGGGGAGGGCGCCCTGCTCCATCCCCACCATGACGCACCGGGGCATCCGCTCGGCCACCCGCAGCCGCACCTCGCCCAGCGCGAGCCCCCGCCCCACCCAGGCGTCCTCGGCGAAAGCGCTGTCCCCGGTCTCCACGACCACGTTGGCCCGGAACCGCCCGGCCGGGACGTCGTGGCCCAGCTCGTCGCGCAGCCGGGCGAGCGAGGAGGTCGTGACCAGGTGGACCGGGCCGTCGTCGAAGAACGGCTCGCCGTCCTCCTCGCGCAGGGCGACGTCCACGCCGAGGCGCTCGGCCAGCGCCGCGTCGGCGCCCGGGCCGGGGCCGAACGAGCGGCCGTCGGGCAGCCGGACCACGGGGCGCCCGTCCACCAGCACGGCAGCGAGGTCGAGCAGGCCGGGGGTGCGGCGGAACCGCCGCGAGGACTTGCCGCTCCCGAGCTTGCCGTCGGGGTGGACCACGGCCCAGCGGCGGTCCCCCGACAGCCCCCGCGCGTCCACCTGCGCGGCCTCGAGCGCCTCGCCGAGGAGCGACTTCACCGGGTAGCGGTGCAGGCTGAGGACGCGCACGTCGCGACGCTACCGCTGACGCGCGTCACACGGGCGGGTGCGCGTGGGCGCCGCGCCGCCCGGGCACAGGGAGGGCAGCCCCGTCGTTGCACGGGAGGAGGAACGACCCCCAGGAGGAACCATGATCGGCTTCATAGTCGCCGGACTCGTCATCGGCGCCCTCGCGCGCCTCATCAAGCCCGGCAAGCAGAACCTCGGCCTGCTCGCGACCCTGCTGCTCGGCCTCGTCGGCTCCGTCATCGGCGGCACCATCGCCAGCGCGATCGGGACCGGCGACGTCTTCGAGCTCAACGTCATCGGCTTCGTCGTCGCCGTCATCGCCAGCGTGCTGCTCATCGGCGTCGCCGAGGCGGTGACCGGGGGCAACCGCCGCGCCGTGCGCTGACGCCCGCGCCGGAGCCCGCCTCCGCGGTCGTGCCGCGCACGACCGGCCCCCCAGCTCCCGAGGGCCTTCCCGCCGGCCGGCGGGAAGGCCCTCGTGCGTCCCGGCGTTGCAGCCTGCGTACCGCGCCGACAGGAAGGCCCCGCGTGACCGACGGCCCGCTCATCGTCCAGTCCGACAAGACCCTGCTGCTCGAGGTCGAGCACGAGCAGGCGGAGGCGTGCCGCAAGGCGATCGCCCCGTTCGCCGAGCTGGAGCGCGCCCCCGAGCACGTCCACACCTACCGGCTGACGAACCTCGGCCTGTGGAACGCCCGCGCGGCCGGCCACGACGCCGAGCAGGTCGTCGACACCCTGCTGACCTACAGCCGCTACGCCGTGCCGCACGCCCTGCTCGTGGACGTCGCCGAGACGATGGCGCGCTACGGCCGGCTCAAGCTCCTGCAGCACCCCGTGCACGGCCTCGTCCTGGAGTCCACCGACCGCGCGGTCCTCGAGGAGGTCCTGCGCAGCAAGAAGGTCGCGCCGCTCGTCGGGAACCGCATCGACGACGACACCGTGCAGGTGCACCCCAGCGAGCGCGGCGCGGTCAAGCAGGTGCTGCTCAAGCTCGGCTGGCCGGCCGAGGACCTCGCCGGCTACGTCGACGGCGAGGCGCACCCCATCGAGCTCGCCCAGGACGGCTGGACGCTGCGGCCGTACCAGCGCGAGGCGGTCGACGGCTTCTGGCACGGCGGCTCCGGCGTCGTGGTGCTCCCCTGCGGCGCCGGCAAGACCCTCGTCGGCGCGGCGGCGATGGCCGAGGCCAAGGCGACGACGCTCATCCTCGTCACCAACACGGTGAGCGCCCGGCAGTGGCGCTCGGAGCTGCTCAAGCGCACGAGCCTCACCGAGGACGAGATCGGCGAGTACAGCGGGGCGAAGAAGGAGATCCGCCCCGTCACCATCGCGACGTACCAGGTGCTGACGACCCGCCGCAAGGGCGTCTACGCCCACCTCGAGCTCTTCGACGAGCGCGACTGGGGCCTCATCGTGTACGACGAGGTCCACCTGCTGCCCGCGCCCATCTTCCGGTTCACCGCGGACATCCAGTCCCGCCGCCGGCTCGGCCTCACCGCCACCCTGGTGCGCGAGGACGGGCGCGAGGGCGACGTGTTCAGCCTCATCGGCCCGAAGCGGTACGACGCGCCCTGGAAGGACATCGAGGCGCAGGGCTACATCGCCCCGGCGGACTGCGTGGAGGTCCGCGTGACCCTCACCGACCGCGAGCGCATGCTCTACGCGACCGCCGAGCCCGAGGACCGCTACCGGCTCTGCTCGACGACCGACACCAAGAACCGCGTGGTGGAGAAGCTCGTCGAGAAGCACCGCGGCGACCAGACCCTCGTCATCGGGCAGTACATCGACCAGCTCGACCTCCTCGGCGAGCACATCGGCGCGCCGGTCATCAAGGGCGACACCACGGTCAAGGAGCGCGAGCGCCTCTTCGCGGCCTTCCGCAGCGGCGAGCTGCACACGCTCGTCGTCTCCAAGGTCGCGAACTTCTCCATCGACCTGCCGGAGGCGGCGGTGGCGATCCAGGTCAGCGGCGCGTACGGGTCGCGCCAGGAGGAGGCGCAGCGCCTCGGCCGCGTCCTGCGCCCGAAGTCCGACGGGCGCGGCGCGCGGTTCTACGCCGTCGTCTCGCGCGACACCCTGGACCAGGAGTACGCGGCGCACCGCCAGCGGTTCCTCGCCGAGCAGGGGTACGCCTACCGCATCGTCGACGCCGACGACGTGCTCGCCGGCGAGGACGCCTGAGCGCTCACCCGACGGCGTAGCCCGCGGGCCGCAGGACCGGCCCGCAGGTGCGCCGCCAGGCGACCGGCCGCTCGACCGGCCGCCCCTGCGGGTCGGCGTGCAGGCTCGCCACCCGCACGACGGGGCCGCCACGGCCCTCCTCCACCCGGTACGTCCGCGCGAGCGCCCGCCGCCGCCCGTCGGCGTGCTCCTGGAAGCGCACGACCGTCCACCGGGCCCGGGCGTCGCCGGCGAGGCGCGCGCCCGCGGCCGCGGTGAGCCCGAGCGTCGCGAGGTCGGACGCCCCGGCCGCGCCCAGGCCGACCCGCCCGCGCCCGGCGGAGCGCTCCGCCGGGTCCAGCGGCCCCGGGGGCGCGGCGAGCCGGCGCCCCGCCCCGTCGCGCAGCACGCGCGGCGGCGTGCCGCGGCGCACCTCCAGCGGGTTCTGCGGCGGCGCCGGTGCCGCCGGAGCGGGCGCGCGGCCCAGCGACGGCCACCCGGTCGGCCCCACGCGCAGCAGCGGCAGCGCGTCGGCGCGCGGCGCGACCGGGGGCGTCCAGCCCGCGCTGCCCGCGAGCGCGCCGGCGAGCAGCAGCCCCGCGCCCGGCCGGCCGCCGAGGTGCTCCAGCCCGGTCGTCGTGGCCACCGTCCGCCACCCCGGGTCCTGGCCGTCGAGGTCCTCGACGGCCGGCCCGTGCGCCGCCTCGTCGCCGGTGCGGCGCACCCCGTCCTCGACGACGAACGGCACGACGAGCGGGTAGTCCCGTCCGTCGGGCCCCCGCAGCCAGCCGCCCCCGTCGTAGCCCGCGGCCGGCAGGCACAGCGTCCGCAGCAGCGCGGCCGAGACCGCGCGCCCCCAGGCGCCGGGCTCCCCCGCCCTCAGCCCACCCAGCACGGGCAGCTCGCGCGCCGGCGGGCCGGCGGCGTACCCCGGCCAGGCCGTGGCCCGCGCGGCGTCGAGCGCGGCGGCGCAGGCGCGCGCCGCCGCCGCGGCGCGCGCCCGGGCGTCGAGCGCGGCGTCGAGCGCCGCCCGGCGGGCCGGGCTCGCCGGGTCCGGGGACCACGAGGGCAGCGCGGGCGGGTCGGGCCGGGGGCCGCCGGCGGCCCGCGCGACCGCCTCCGCCCGCGCGTGCTGCGCGAGCGCCGCGTCGGCCGCCACCAGCACCCGCGCGCGCTCGAGCGCCTGCCGCTCGTCGTCGCGGGCGGCCGCCCGCTCCGCCGCGTCCCACGCCGCCTGCGCCGCCGCGAGCTCGGCCGCGAAGCGGGCCAGCGCCCCCGCCGCCGCGTCGAGCGCCTGCGCGGCGGCGCCCGCGCGGGTGAGCGCCTCGGCGCAGGCCCCCTCCCACGCGGTGGCGGCGACGCCCCGCCAGCCGGCCGCCGCCGCGGCGACGGTCCCGCCCAGGCCACCGCGCGCCCGGTCGACGGCGTCCGCGGCCGACCCCCAGGCCAGGGCGGCGGCCCGTACGGCCCCCGGGTCGCCCTCGGGGCGCGGCGCCGCGGCCAGCGCCGGGGCGAGCCCCGTCGTGACCGGGCTCACCGCGGCACCCCGGTGGCGGTGCGCTCGGCGGTCCCGTACGCGGCGCGGGCCGCGGACAGCGCCCGGGCGACGTCGTGCAGCCCCTGCGCGGCGAGGGCGAGCCGCCCGGCCGCCTCCTCGGCGAACACCCGCGCGGCGTCCTCGACGAGCGGGGCGCCGGAGGCGGGCGCCACGGCCCGCACGCGCGGCGCGACGGCCCCGGCGGCCTCCGCGGCGCGCGCCACCCCCGCCTCGGCCGCCGCCAGCACCGCCGGCTCGACCAGCACCTCGCCCACCGCTCCCCCTCGCGCCCTGCGGCTCCCCGCCCGTGCAGCGGGAGCATGCCGTGCCGGCCGGCGGCGCGGCGCCGGCCGTCCACAGGGGCGCGGCGGCCCGTCCCCCCGCGACCGGCGCGGGGGGGGCGGCCTCAGGGGCGGCGCCAGTCGTCCGACGTCAGGTGCGAGCCGGCCATGGGCCCCATCTGCAGCATGCCGCCGTCGACCGGCCAGGAGGCGCCGGTGACGTAGGCCGCCTCGGGCGAGCAGAGGAACGCCACGACGGCGGCGATCTCGCGCGCGTCGCCAGGGCGGCCCAGCGGGACGCCCGGCCGGCTCTCGTCCTCGGTCCGCTCGCGCGGCTCGGTGTCGGTCTGGCCGGTCATCGGCGTCGCGATCTCGCCGGGCGCGACGGCGTTCACCGTGATGCCGTGCTCGGCCAGCTCGATCGCCGCGGTGCGCGTGAGCAGCCCCAGCCCGCCCTTGGCCGCGCAGTAGGGGGCCGCGCCCACCCGCGGCTGGTGCTCGTGCACGCTCGTGATGTTGACGATGCGCCCGCCGCGGCCCTGGGCGACCATGCGCCGGGCCGCCCGCTGCAGGCAGACGAACGCGCCGTCCAGGTCGGTGGCCACGGTCCGGCGCCAGTCCTCGTACTCCAGGTCGAGCAGCGGCGTGGACGTGCCGGTGCCGGAGGAGTTCACCAGCACGTCGACCCCGCCGAGCCGCTCGGCGAGGTCGTCGACGACGTCGCCCGCGCCCGGCAGCCGGGTGAGGTCCAGGTGCGCCACCTCGGCCCGCCGCCCGTGGGAGCGGACCTCCTGCGCGGTGGCCTGCGCCCCCGCCTCGTCGGTGTTCCAGGTGACGCCGACGTCGCAGCCGGCGCGGGCGAGGGCGACGGCGGTCGCCCGGCCGATGCCGGAGTCGGAGCCGGTGACGATGGCGGTGCGGGGGGTCCGGGTGGAGTCAGCCATGCACCCGCGGTTCCCGCCGCCGCGGCGGGCGAACCCGCCGCGGTCAGGGCGGCGGGCCGGCGCTGGCCCGGACGACCAGCTCGGGCCGTACGACCGAGGTGGCCGGCCCGGCGCCCTCGCGCACCCGCTCGAGCAGCAGGCCGATGCAGCGGCGCCCGACCTCCTGGAAGTCCTGGCGCACGGTGGTCAGGGGCGGGGAGTAGTACGCGGCCTCCGGCACGTCGTCGAACCCGACCACGCTCACCCGCTCGGGCACCGGCACCCCGCGCTCGTGCAGCGCGCGCAGCGCGCCCAGCGCCATCTGGTCGTTCCCCACGAAGAGGGCCGTCACGTCGGCGAGGTCGAGGTCCAGCACCGCCCGGTACGCCGACGCCGGGCTCCAGTCCCCCTGCAGCACCCGCGGCACCGGGCGCCCGCGGTCGCGCAGCGCCCGCTCCCAGGCCGCGGTGCGGGCCCGCGCCTCGAGCCAGTCCGCCGGCCCGGCGACGTGGTGGACCGTGCGGTGCCCGAGGCCGAGCAGGTGCTCCACCGCGAGGCGGGCGCCGCGCGCCTGGTCGACCGACACCCGCGACACGCCCTGCACGTCGTCGGTCTCGACGACGACGAGCGGCAGGTCGCGCGGCAGGGTCGCCACCGCCTGGCAGACCTCGTCCTGGGGGGCCACGACGACCAGGCCCTCGACCTGCTGCGCGAGGAGGCGGTCGACCGCGCTGCGGACCGCCCGCGGCGACAGCGCCGACAGCGTCGCGACGCTGACGAAGTAGCCGGCGTCGCGCGCGCTGCGCTCGATGCCCCACAGCGTGGACGCCGGGCCGTAGTGCGTGGTGTCGAAGCTGACCACGCCCAGGGTCTCCGACCGGCGGGTCACGAGCGAGCGGGCCGCGGGGTTGCGGCGGTAGCCGAGGGCCGCGATGGCCTGCTCCACCCGGGCCCGGGTCGCCGCCCGCACGGTCTGCGGGTCGTTGAGGACCCGCGAGACCGTCTGGTGCGAGACCCCGGCGAGGCGGGCCACGTCGCCCATGACCGGCGGCCGGGACGGCGCCGGGACGGTGGCCGCCCCGCCGGCGCGGGCCGCGGCGAGGGCGGCGCCGGCGGCGTCGTCGGCCCCGGCGGGGTCCGGGGCGAGGTGCACGGGGCTCCTCCTTCCGTGGTGGGTGCGGGGCCCGCGGCCTGCGCGCCGCGGGCCCCGTCGCTCAGAGCCGGGCCGAGAGCCGGTGGTACGCGGCGCTCCACCGCAGCTCCTGGCGCAGGCGGCGCGGCGTCGTCGCCGCGTCGATGACGACGAGCTCGGTCGCCACCATCTCGGCGAAGTCGTCGAGCTCCTCCACGCCGACCGCGGTCGAGAGCACCGTGTGGTGCGGCGCGCCGGCCTCCAGCCAGCACTCGGCCGAGGTGGCGAGGCTCGGGTGGGGCTGCCACACCGCGCACGCCACGGGCAGCCGCGGCAGGTCGTGCGGCGGCTCGACGACGTCGATGGTGTTGGCCGTGAGGCGGAAGCGCTCGCCGACGTCGCTGAGGCCCACGACGACGCCCGCACCGGGCGCGGCGGTGAAGCGCAGGCGCACCGGGTCCTCGCGCCCGCCGATGCCGAGCGGGTGCACCTCGACGCGCGGGCGCCCGGACGCGATGGTCGGGCAGACCTCCAGCATGTGGGCACCGAGGACGACCTCGCGCCCGGGGGTGAGGTCGTAGGTGTAGTCCTCCATGAACGAGGTGCCGCCCGGGAGCCCGCGCCCCATCGTCTTCACCGCGCGCAGCAGGACCGAGGTCTTCCAGTCCCCCTCGCCGCCGAAGCCGTAGCCGTCGGCCATGAGCCGCTGCACGGCGAGCCCCGGCAGCTGGCGCAGCCCGCCGAGGTCCTCGAAGTTCGTGGTGAAGGCCCCGAAGCCGCCCTCGGCGAGGAACTGGCGCAGACCGGCCTCGATGCGCGCGCCGTACCGCAGCGCGGCGTGCCGCTCCCCTCCGGGAAGCAGCTCCGGGGCGACGTCGTAGACGTCGGCGTACTCCGCGACGAGCTTGTCGACGTCGGTGTCCGGCACCTCGTCGACGACGGCGACGAGGTCGTTGACCCCGTACGTGTTCACCGAGACGCCGAAGCGCAGCTGCGCTTCGACCTTGTCCCCCTCGGTGACCGCGACGTCGCGCATGTTGTCGCCGAAGCGGGCCAGGCGCAGGGTGCGCAGCTCGGCCCAGCCGCTCGCGGCGCGGGCCCACGCCCCGACCCGCCCGGCGACCCGCGGGTCGCTCACGTGCCCCGCGACGGTCTTGCGCGGCACGCCGAGGCGGGCCTGGACGAACCCGAACTCCCGGTCGCCGTGCGCGGCCTGGTTGAGGTTCATGAAGTCCATGTCGATGGTGTCCCACGGCAGGGCCACCCCGGCCTGGGTGTGCAGGTGCAGCAGCGGCTTGCGCAGCGCGTCGAGCCCGGAGATCCACATCTTGGCCGGGGAGAACGTGTGCATCCACGCCACGAGGCCGACGCACTGCGGCGCGGCGTTGGCCTCGAGGACCTGGGCGTGGATGGCCGCGGCGTCGGTGAGCACCGGCTTCCACACCACGCGGTGCGGCACGGCGGGGCTCGCGTCGAGCCGGGCGGCGACGTCGCGGGACTGGTCCGCGACCTGGCGCAGGGTGTCCTCGCCGTAGAGGCCCTGGCTCCCGGTGAGGAACCAGACCTCGGGCAGGCTGGCGTCGGGCATGGGTGCTCCTCGCAGAGGGTCCGTGGTGGGGTGCGCCGGGGTGGGCGCAGCAGGGGGCGCGGCGGCTGCCGCGGTGCGCCGGGCTAGGCCCGGGCCCGCAGGAAGGCGCGCTGCATGACGATGAAGGCGAGCAGCAGGGCCCCGATGACGATCCTCGTCCACCAGGAGCTGAGGGTGCCGTCGAAGTTGATGAGCGTCAGGATCGTGCCGAAGACGAGTACGCCGAGCATCGAGCCCACGACGAACCCGACGCCGCCGGAGAGCAGCGTCCCGCCGATGACCACCGCCGCGATCGCGTCGAGCTCCATGCCCAGCGCGGCCAGCGGGTAGCCGGAGAGCGAGTACAGCGCGAAGAGCAGGCCGCCCAGGGAGGCGCAGAGGCCGCTGACGGCGTACACCGCGATCTTCGTGCGGCGCACCTGCAGGCCCATGAGGACCGCGGAGGCCTCGCTGCCGCCGATCGCGTACACGGTGCGCCCGAAGCGGGTCAGGTGCAGGACGAACGCCGCGACGGCGACGACCGCGACCGCGGCGACCGCGGTGTACGAGACGTAGTAGCCGCCGGGCAGCTCCAGGGAGCCCGACGCGAGGCTGATGAAGGTGTCGTCGCGGATCGGGAACGACTCGGTGCTGATGAGGTAGCACAGCCCCCGGGCGAAGAAGAGGCCCGCGAGCGTGACGATGAACGGCTGGATGTCGAACACGGCGATGATGGCGCCCTGCACGAGCCCGAAGGCCGTGCCCATGAGCAGGACGGCGGCGATGACCACCGGCGCCGACCAGCCCTCCTGCAGCGCCCAGGACGCCACCATGCCGGTGAGCGCGACGACCGACCCCACCGACAGGTCGATGCCGCCGGTGAGGATGACGAAGGTCATCCCCACCGCGAGGACGATGAGGTACGCGTTGTCCACGAACAGGGTGAGGAAGACCTGCGGGTCGCCGAAGCCCTCGTAGCGGGCCGAGCCCGCGCCGAACATGGCGACGAAGAGCACGAAGGTCGCGATGACCGGGACGAAGCGCTGCGGGGGCACGAACCGCGCGCCGCGCGGCGCCGTACGGGGTCGGGCGGGCGCGCGCTCGGTGCGCGGGCCCTCGGGGGCGAGCTGGGGCGTCGTCACGGCTGGGCCACCTTGTGCGCGGAGGAGGAGGACGGGCCGCCGGCGTCACCGCCGGAGGCGTCGAGGGGGTCGGGCAGGGCGGCCGACGGGGCCGGTGCGTCCCCGGAGGCCCGCGCCTCGGGCACGAGCGGGCGGGGCGCGCGCCGGCGCACGAGGACGGCCCTCGCCCGCGGGGACTGCAGCAGGCAGACCGCGATGACCACGACGGCCTTGAAGACCAGCGTCACCTGGGTCGGGATGCCCGCCGTGTAGACGGTCGTCGTCAGCGTCTGGATGAGCAGCGCGCCGACCACGGTCCCGGGCAGCGAGTAGCGCCCGCCGGCGAGGGAGGTGCCGCCGATGACGACCGCGAGGATCGCGTCCATCTCGAGGTAGAGGCCGATGGAGTTCGCGTCTGCGGAGCTGACGTTCGACGCGATCATCAGGCCGGCGAGCCCGGCGCAGAAGGCCGAGAAGACGTACACCGTGAAGACGATGGTGCGCGAGCGCACGCCGGCGAGGCGGCTCGCCTCCGGGTTGATGCCCACCGACTCCACGAACGTGCCCAGCGCGGTGCGCCGCGTGGTGCCCCAGACGAGGAGGATGGCCGCGGCGACCACGAGGACGGCGACGGGCACGAGGAGGTAGCCGGCGCCGAGCTGGCGGAAGGCGCTGTTCGTGACGGTGGTGATGTTGCCGCCGGTGACCAGCTGCGCGATGCCGCGCCCGGCCGTCATGAGCACCAGCGTCGCGATGATCGGCTGGATCCCCAGGACGGAGACGAGGAAGCCGTTCCACAGGCCCAGCACGATGCACAGCGCGAGCGCGGTCGTCATCGCGACGACGGCCGCCCCCGCGCTCGTCGGGTCCTCGGCGCCCGCGATGGACACGCACGCCACCGAGCCCGCGATGGCGGCGACGGCCCCGACCGACAGGTCGATGCCGCGGGTGGCGATGACCAGCGTCATGCCGAGCGCCACGATCATCACCGGGGCGCCGTTGCGCAGGATGTCGACGACGCTGCCGTAGAGGTGCCCGTCCTGCACGCGCACCGACAGGAAGCCGGGCGTCACGACGACGTTCCCGACGAGCAGGGCGAGGAGGGCGAGCACCGCCCACGCGATCGGGCTGCCCTTGGCGCGGGCCAGCGCTGCGGTGCCGGACCGTCCGGCGGCGGCGGTGCTCACGAGGCCTCCTCGGCGAGCAGGCCGGCCGCGCCGCTGCTCGCGATCATCTCCATGACGTCGCCGACGCTGACGTCGGCGCCCTCCAGCTCCCCGACCTTGCGGCGGTCGCGCAGCACCACGACGCGGTGCGCGAGGCGGACGACCTCCTCGAGCTCGGTGGACACGTAGACCACGGCCATCCCCTGCGCCGCCAGGTCCGCGACGAGCTTCTGGATCTGCAGCTTCGCGCCGACGTCGATGCCGCGGGTCGGCTCGTCGAGGACGAGCAGCCGCGGCTCGGTGACGAGCCAGCGCGCCAGCAGGACCTTCTGCTGGTTGCCGCCGGACAGGTTGCGGACCGGGGCGTCGGGGTTCGCCGGGCGGATGTCCAGCGCCTCGACCCACTTCTCGACGAGCTCGTCCGCCGTGCGGCGCGGGATGGGGCGCGCCCATCCGCGCGAGGCCTGCATCGCGAGGACCAGGTTGTCGCGCACGCTGAGGTCGCCGACGATGCCCTCGCCCTTGCGGTCCTCGGAGGAGAACGCTATCCCGGCGGCGATCGCGGACCGGGGGCTGCGCAGGCGCAGCGGCTGGCCGTCGAGCAGCAGCCGGCCGGTGTCGGGCCGGTCCGCGCCGAAGAGCAGGCGCGCCATCTCCGTGCGGCCCGAGCCGAGCAGGCCCGCCAGCCCCACCACCTCGCCGGCGCGGACCTCGAGGTCGAAGGGCTCGATCGAGCCCTTGCGCCCGAGCCGCTCCGCGCGCAGCAGCGGCGGCGCGGACTCGGCCGCCTCGCCCGCCGCGTGGGCGCGGGCCTCGACCGCCTCGAGGGCGTCGAGGTCGCGCCCGACCATCGCCGAGACGAGCTGGAGCCGGCCGAGGTCGCGGGTGAGGTGCTCGCCGACGAGCCTGCCGTTGCGCAGCACCGTCATGCGGTCCGCGATCTCGTAGACCTGGTCGAGGAAGTGCGACACGAAGAGGATCGCCACCCCCTCGTCGCGCAGGCCGCGCATGACGCGGAAGAGCTCGGCGACCTCGTCCGCGTCCAGGCTCGACGTCGGCTCGTCGAGGATGAGCACGCGGCAGTCCACCTCGACCGCGCGGGCGATCGCGACGAGCTGCTGCACCGCGATGGGGTGGCTGCCGAGGGTGGACCCCGGGTCGATGCCGAGCCCCATGCGCTCGAGCAGGGTGCGCGCGCGGGCCCGCATGGCGCGCCCGTCGACCGCCCCGAACCGGCGCGGCTCGCGCCCGAGCATGATGTTCTCCGCCACCGTGAGGTTGGGGCAGAGGTTGACCTCCTGGTACACCGTGCTGACGCCGGCGTCCTGGGCGGCGCCCGGGCCGGCGAAGCGCACCGCGCGCCCGCCGACGCGGACCTCGCCCGCGTCGACCGCGTAGACGCCGGTCAGCGCCTTGATGAGCGTGGACTTGCCGGCGCCGTTCTCGCCCATGAGGGCGTGGACCTCGCCGGGGAAGAGCCGGAAGTCCACGTCCTGCAGCGCCTTGACGCCGGGGAACCCGATGGTGATGCCGCGCATCTGGACCACGGGGTCCGGGGTGGCGGCGGTGCGCGGGGCGGGAGCGGGCGGGCTGCCCCCGGCGGGGATGGTCGCGGTCCTGGCCTGCTCGGGGTGCATGCCTGCCTCCTTCGACGTGGGGTGCGGTCCCCGCCCGGGCCGGGGCACGGGCGGGGACCGCGGTGGCGGCTGGTCGGCGCGCCCGGTGCGCGCGCCGGTCAGTACTCGCGCGTGGGCAGCGCCTCCACGGCCTGCTCCTGCGTGAAGGTGGTCTCCTCGGTGACGACCCGCTTCTCGACCTCCTCGCCGGCGACGACCTTCTCCGCGAGCTCCATGAGCTGGTCCCCGAGGAGCGGGTTGCACTCGACGATGAAGTTGATCTTGCCGTCGGCGAGGGCCTGCATGCCGTCCTTCACCGCGTCGACGGTGATGATCTTGATGTCCTTCCCGGGCACCTTGCCGGCGGCCTCGATGGCCTCGATGGCGCCGAGGCCCATGTCGTCGTTGTGCGCGTAGACGACGTCGATGTCCGGCTGGCTCTTGAGGAAGGCCTCCATGACCTGCTTGCCGCCGGTGCGCGTGAAGTCGCCGGTCTGCGAGGCGACCACCTGGATGTTCGGCGAGCCCGCGACGGCCTCGGCGAAGCCCTCCTGCCGGTCGATCGCCGGCGCGGCGCCCGTCGTGCCCTGCAGCTCCACGACGCTGGTCGGCTCGCTGCCGACCTCCTCGACCAGCCACTCGCCGGCCTTCTTGCCCTCCTCGACGAAGTCCGAGCCGAGGAAGGTCTCGTAGAGGCTCTCGTCCTCGGAGTCGACCGCACGGTCGGTGAGGATGACCGGGATGCCCGCGCGCTTGGCCTCGAGCAGCACCGTGTCCCAGCCCGTCTCCACCACGGGGCTGAAGGCGATGACGTCCACCTTCTGCTGGATGTAGGACCGGATCGCCTTGATCTGGTTCTCCTGCTTCTGCTGCGCGTCGGAGAACTTGAGCTCGATGCCCGCCTCCTCGGCGGCCTCCTGGACGGACTTCGTGTTGGCCGTGCGCCAGCCGCTCTCCGCGCCCACCTGGGCGAAGCCCATGGTGATCGTGCCGTCGCCGCCGCTCGCGGCGGTGCTGCCGCCGTCGCCGCCGCCGCACGCCGTGAGCGCGGTCAGGACGACCGCGCCGACCGCACCCGTGAGCATCTTCTTGAACACCGTCGTCCTCCTGATGGCTGGCTCGTGGCGGTCCCCGCCACGCCCCGGGTCGAGCGGGCCCCGGGCGTCCCGGACGTGGCGGGGGACCGCTGTGACCGCTGTCACCGCGGTCACGTCCGCCAAGAGTGAGCGTTCACATCGGGCTCGTCAAGGGCTTCGACGCAACTCGTCCACGCCCGCGTCACACGGTTGACACACGTCGGGACCGGCCGTATGTTCGCGCTCACATCGTGACGTGCCGCACATCACGCCCTGCCCCGCAGAGGCCGGTGGCGGCACCCCCGCACCCCCACCCCGACCCCCGCCCCGTGGCGCCGGGCGGCAGCTGCCGCGCGCCGACCGGGCGGTCCCGGACGAGCCCCGCGGCCCGGGCCGACGGAACCCCCGCACGACCGACGACCCCAGGAGGGACGATGACGACCCCCGCACGCGCCGGCCTCGGCCTGGCGGTGAGCGCCCTGCTCGCCGCCGCGCTGGTGCCCGGCCAGGCGAGCGCCGCACCGGCCGAGCCCGACTACACCATCGACGTCGACACCGCGGCCACCGGCCCGGCGATCGACGACACCATGTACGGCGTCTTCTTCGAGGACATCAACGACGCGGCCGACGGCGGGCTCTACGCCGAGCTGGTCCGCAACCGGTCCTTCGAGTTCCTGCCCGCGGACCGGGAGGGCTGGAACGGCCTCACCGGGTGGGGCGAGACCGCGCTCGCGGGCGGCGCCGGCACGGCGGCGACGCCGAACGACGACGCGCGGCTGCACGAGCGCAACCGCACCTACCTCCGGCTGGACCTGCGCAACGCGGCGGGCGGGGCCTACGGGGTCACCAACGGCGGGTACGGCACCGGCGTCGCCGTGGCCGAGGGCCGGAAGTACGACTTCTCGGTGTGGGCCCGCACCACGGCCAAGGCGGGGACACCGATCACGGTGCGCCTCGCCACCGCGTCCGGGAAGGCGCTTGCCAAGCCGCTCGTGCTGCGGGCGGAGGGCGACGGCTGGGTCAAGTACGAGGGCACGCTCACCGCCACCGCGACGAGCGACGCGGGGCGCCTCTCGGTGCTCGCCAAGGGCACTGGCACGCTGCGCCTGGACATGGTGAGCCTCTTCCCGCAGGACACCTTCATGGGCCGCGAGAACGGCCTGCGCAAGGACCTCGCCGAGAAGATCGCGGCCCTGGACCCCGGGTTCGTCCGCTTCCCCGGCGGCTGCATCGTCAACGTCAACAGCCACTACGGCTACGACGAGGCGTCCGGCTGGCAGCGGGCGCGGTCGTACCAGTGGAAGGACACCGTCGGGCCGGTCGAGACCCGGGCGACGAACGCGAACTTCTGGGGCTACAACCAGTCCTACGGCCTCGGCTACTTCGAGTACTTCCAGTTCGCCGAGGACATCGGCGCCATGCCGCTGCCGGTCGTGCCGGCCCTGCTGACCGGCTGCGGGCAGAACCGGGCGACGGACGACCCCGCGCTGCTGCAGCGGCACATCCAGGACACCCTCGACCTGATCGAGTTCGCCAACGGCCCGGCCACCTCGACGTGGGGGCAGCTGCGCGCCGACATGGGGCACCCGGAGCCGTTCGGCCTCACCCACATCGGCGTCGGCAACGAGGAGAACCTGCCCCGCGAGTACGCGCCGATCTTCGTGCAGTTCCGCGACGCCATCAAGGCGGAGCACCCGGACATGGTCGTCATCAGCAACTCCGGCCCCGACGACCAGGGGCCGGTCTTCGAGGAGCACTGGGCGAACAACCGGGCCAACGACGTCGACATGGTCGACGAGCACTACTACAACAGCCCGACCTGGTTCCTCCAGAACAACGACCGCTACGACGCGTACGACCGCAACGGGCCGAAGGTCTTCCTCGGCGAGTACGCCTCGCAGGACGGCAAGCTGTTCAACAGCCTGTCCGAGGCGGCGTACATGACCGGCCTCGAGCGCAACGCCGACGTCGTCAAGCTCGCGTCGTACGCCCCGCTGCTCGCCGACGTGGACAACGTGCAGTGGCGCCCGGACATGATCTGGTTCGACAACGACGAGTCGTGGGGCAGCACCTCGTACGAGGTCCAGAAGCTGTTCATGAACAACGTCGGGGACCACGTCGTGCCGAGCCGGGCGAGCGGCGCGGTGGTGCAGCCGGAGCCGATCACCGGGTCCGTCGGCCTGTCGACCTGGGCGACCGCCGCGCGGTACGACGACGTGACCGTCACCGCCCCCGACGGCAGCGTCCTCCTCGCCGACGACTTCGAGGACGGCGAGGCCGACGGGTGGCGCAGCCTCGAGGGCCGCGGCTCCTGGTCGGTCGTCGACGGCGCCTACGAGCAGTCCGACGCGGCCGCGGAGAACACCATGGTCGTCTCGCCGGCGGTGGGCGCGACGGACTACGACATCACCGTCAAGGCCACCAAGACCGCCGGGCGCGAGGGCTTCCTGCTCGGCTTCGGGGTCGAGGGCACGGGCGACTACTACTGGTGGAACATCGGCGGCTGGGGCAACACCCGCAGCGTCGTCGAGAAGGCCACGGGCGGCGCCAAGGAGACGCTCGTCGCGCACGAGGGCGAGTCGGTGGTGACGGGCCAGGAGTACGAGCTCCAGGTCCAGGTGCGCGGCACGCAGGTGACGCTGCTGCAGGACGGCGTCGTCTGGGACACCTTCAGCGACGACCGGGTCGTCGAGCCCTTCGCGCAGGTCGTGACGCGGGACGAGGCGACCGGCGAGCTCATCGTCAAGGTCGTCAACGCACAGGACCGCCCCGCGGTGACGCGGGTCGACCTCGGCGCCCAGCGCGTGGCGCCCCGGGCCCGGATGACCGTCATCACCGGCGACCCGGGCGAGCAGAACACCCGCTCGGCGCAGCCGATCAGGCCGGTGACCACCACCGTGCGCGGCATCTCCAGCCGGTTCACGCGGACGTTCGCCCCGAACTCCGTGACCTTCCTCCGCATCACGACCAGGTGAGGGCGACCCGCATGAGCATCGACATCAGCCGCCGGGCCCTGCTGCGCGCCGGGCTCGGCGCGGGCGCCGCGCTCCCCCTCGGCCTGGCCGGGGCCGGGGCCGCGGGCGCCGCGCCCGCCACCGCCGCCGCGGGGGCGCCGCCGAGCGACGCGGAGGTCTACGGCGTCACCACCGTGAACCCGCTCGTCGTCCAGCGGGCCGACCCGTTCGTCACCCGCCCGGTCGGGGGGATGTACTACTTCACCGGCTCCGTGCCGGAGTACGACCGCCTCGTCGTCCGCGGCGCGCCGACGCTCGCCGGGCTCACCGACGCCGAGGAGACCGTGGTCTGGCGCCGGCCGGCGACGGGCCCCCTGGGCGGCTACGTCTGGGCGCCGGAGCTGCACCGCATCGGCGGGCGCTGGTACATCTACTTCGCCGCGGGCGACGACCCGAACCCGTTCGCGATCAAGATGTACGTCCTCTCGTCCTCCCTCGCCGACCCGCGCGACGCGTCCGGCTGGGGCGCGCCGCGCGAGGTCGAGACGCCGTGGGGCTCGTTCAAGCTCGACGCGACGACCTTCCAGCACGGGGGCAGCCGCTACTACGTCTGGGCGCAGGCCGAGCCGGAGATCCAGGTCAACACGAGCCTCTACATCGCGCGGATGAAGAACCCGTACGAGCTGGCCACCGCCCCGACCCGCATCTCCACCCCGACCCTGGCCTGGGAGCGGCAGGGCTTCGCGGTCAACGAGGGCGCGGCGGTGCTCATCCGCAACGGCCGCGTCTTCATGACCTACTCGGCCAGCGCGACGGACGCGCGGTACTGCCTCGGCCTGCTCACCGCCGACGCGGACGCGGACCTGCTCGACCGCGCGTCGTGGAGCAAGTCGCCGACGCCGGTCTTCGTCAGCAACGAGCAGACCGGCCAGTGGGGCCCCGGGCACAACTCGTTCACCGTGGCCGAGGACGGCACGGACGTGATGGTCTACCACGCCCGCGACTACCGCGACATCGTCGGCGACCCGCTGTTCGACCCCAACCGCAACGCCCGCGTGCAGCGGGTCTACTGGGCCGAGGACGGCACCCCGCTGTTCGGCGTCCCGGTCGGGCGGGGCGGGCCGATCGTCCGGCTCTCCCCGCTCGACGCGCCGCGCTCGTTCGTGCGCCACGCCGAGTCCGTGGTGCGGGTCGACCGCGACGTCCGCGAGCTCGCCGACACCCAGTGGCGCTTCGTCCCCGGCCTCGCCGGCCAGGGCACCGAGTCGCTGCAGTCGGTCAACCACCCGGACCGGTACGTCCGCGTCGTCGACGGCGTCGTCCGCATCGACCCGGTCGAGGAGGGCGCCGCGTTCGCCGGGCAGGCGAGCTTCCGCCGGGTCGCCCGGGACAAGGGCTGGGCGCTGCAGGTGGCCGGCTCGGGGGCGTACCTCGTCCACGCGAGCGGGCGCCTCACCACGGCGCGCCGGCCGGGCCGGCAGGGGACCTTCCGGCCGAGCTGACGCGGGGCGCGGGCCGGCCCGCAGGAGGGGCGGCGGGGCGGGGACCGGAGGGTCCCCGCCCCGTCGTCGTCCCGGCCGAGGGGCCCGGTTGCGTGCACCGGGGCGGTGGGCGGGTAGAGCATCGCCGCCATGACGACGCCCACGGTGCCCGCCGCCGACCCGCCGCCCCCGGCCCCCGGGACGCTCGACGGCGGCGGTCCGTGGGCGCCGCTGGCCCAGCCGGTGTTCCGGGCCCTCTGGCTCGCCACGCTCTTCAGCAACGTCGGCACCTGGATGCAGACGGTCGGTGCGCAGCTGCTGCTCGTCGACCGGCCCAACGCCTCCACGCTCGTCGCCCTCGTGCAGACGGCCAGCACCCTGCCGGTGGTGCTGCTCGCGCTCCCGGCGGGCGTGCTGGCCGACAGCTTCGACCGGCGGCGCATGCTCCTCGCGGTGCAGGCGTACATGGCGCTCGTCGGGATCGCCCTCACCGTCCTGATCGCCCTGGACCGGATGGGGCCCTCGACGCTGCTCCTGCTGACCTTCGCGCTCGGCGTGGGCACGGCCCTCACCGCGCCGACGTACCAGTCGCTCATCCCCGAGCTCGTGCCGCGCGGGATGCTGGCCTCGGCCTCCGCGCTCGGCGCGGTGAGCATGAACCTCGCCCGCGCGGTCGGGCCCGCCGTGGCCGGGCTGCTCATCACGCACATCGGCACCGCCGCGGTGTTCGGGCTCAACGCGCTGAGCTTCACCGTCTTCGTCGGGGTCCTGCTCGCCTGGCGGCGCCCGCCGGTCGAGGACGTGCCCCAGCGCGAGCGGTTCGTCCCCGCCCTGCGCGCCGGCGGGCGGTACGTCCGCCACTCCCCCGTGACCCGCCGGCTGCTGCTGCGGGTCGTCCTGTTCATCCTCCCCGCCGTCGCCCTCTGGGCGCTGCTCCCCGTCGTGGCCGCTCAGCAGCTCGGCCTCGGCTCCAGCGGGTACGGGGTCCTGCTCGCCGCGCTCGGCATCGGCGCGGTCCTGGGCGTGGTCGTGCTGCCGCGGATCCGCGCCCGCATCTCCCCGAACGCCGTCATCGGCCTGTCCACGGCGCTGTTCGCCGTCGCGACCGCCGTGCTGGTCCTCGTGGACTCGCTGCCGGTCGTGCTGCTCGCCCTGCTGCCGGCCGGCGGCGCCTGGGTCGGGGTGCTCTCGACGATGAACGCGACCCTGCAGCTCTTCCTGCCCGGCTGGGTACGGGCGCGCGGGCTCGCGGTCTACCAGATCACCTTCTTCGGCAGCCAGGCCGCGGGGTCCTTCGCCTGGGGCCTCGCCGCCGACCGGTTCGGGCTCGTACGGACGTTCCTCGCCGCCGCCGCGCTGCTCGCGCTCGGCGGCGCGTCGGTGCTGTGGTGGCCCTTGCGCCGCGCGGGTGGCGGGCGGGCACCGGCGATCTACTGGCAGGAGCCGCAGCTCGTCATCGACCCGGACCCCGACGTCGGGCCCGTCCTCGTCACGTCGACCTACGACGTCCCCGAGGAGGCCGAGGAGGCGTTCCTCGAGGCGATGGTGCCGGTGCGCCGGGCCCGCCAGCGCACCGGCGCGTACCGGTGGCAGCTCTACCGCGACGGCGAGGTGCCCCACCGGTTCGTCGAGGCGTACCTCGTCGGCTCGTGGGAGGAGCACCTGCGCCAGCACCAGGGGCGCATGACCGAGTCGGACGCGGCGGCGGACCAGCGGGCGCGGAGCCTCGCCGTCCGCGAGCCCGAGGCGCACCACCTCTTCCCGGCGCTGCGCCGGCCCCGCGCGCCGCACTGAGCGGACGGGCGGGGCCGGGCTGCCGCGCCGGCCGGGCGGGCGCCTCAGAGCAGCTCGGGCCGCCGCCACTCCCGGCCGAGCACGTGGTGGTCGAGGAAGGCGAAGACCGTCTCGTACCAGACCCGCGCGTTGCCGGGCCCGAGCACCCAGTGGTTCTCGTCCGGGTAGTAGAGGAACCTCGAGGGGACGCCGAGCCGCTGCAGGTCGCTCCACAGGCGCAGCCCCTCGCCGATGGGCACCCGGTAGTCGCGGTCGCCGTGGACCACCAGCATCGGCGTGCGGATGCGGTCGGCGTAGCGGTGCGGCGACCAGGCCTCGTAGCGCTCCGGCTGCTCCAGCGCGGCTCCCCACTCGCGGGCCCAGTAGGCCGGCACGTCGGTCGTCGGCACGAACTGGTCGAGCGCCCAGAGGCTGGCGTGCGTGACGATCGCGCGGAAGCGGTCCGTGCGGGTGGCCACCCAGTTCGCCATGTAGCCGCCGAACGACCCGCCCATGGCCGCGGTGCGCCCGGCGTCGAGGTCGCCGCGCTCGAGCGCGGCGTCGGTCACCGCCATGAGGTCGGTGAACGGCTCGGCGCCCCACCGGCCCCAGCCGCGCTGGACGAACGCGTCGCCGTACCCGGTGGAGAGCGCCGGGTCGGGCAGCAGCACCGCCCAGCCGCGCGCCGCCATGAGGTGGGGGTTCCACCGCCACGACCAGTCGTTCCAGCTGCCCAGCGGCCCGCCGTGGATCCACAGCAGCAGCGGCGCCGGGGCGTCGGGCGACGCGCCGGGCGGCAGCACGAGCCAGGCCCGCAGCGGCGTGCCGTCCTCGGCCCGCGTGCGCACCTCCTCGAGGCGGCCGGGGACCTGCGGGCGCGGCACCGGCCCGCGCAGCGGCACGGGGTCCTGGTCGGGCGCCGCGGCGTCGAGGCGCACCGGCTCGGCCGGGTGCTCGTACGACGAGGACAGCGCGAAGACGTGCCGGCCGTCCGACGAGGGGCACAGCGCGTCGTACGCCCCCCACCGCGTCAGCCGCACGACGGCGCCGGTCGCGAGGTCGAGCCGGAACACCGGGCGGTGCCCCTGCTCGTCGGCCGTGAACAGCAGCGCCGCCCCGTCGCCGGTGAAGACGGGCCGCCCGGGGCGCAGGTCGAAGCCCGCGGTGAGGACCCGCGGCTCGCCGCCCTCGAGGTCGACGACGCACAGGTCGAGCGTGGGGACGCGGTCGTAGCCGCTGAGGCCCTCGCGCAGGCACGCGACGAGCCGCCCGTCCGGGGACACCGCGGGCGCTCCCCAGGACACCGCGTCCGGCTCGGCCGCCGCGAGCACGCGCACCGCGCCGTCGGCCGTGGCCACCGCGACGAGGTCCTGCACCCGCTCGCGCCAGCCCTGCGCGCGGGACCAGCCGGTGACCACGTGGGCCCCGTCCGGGGTGAGGACCGGCGACTGCTCGTCGAGGGCGCGGCCCGGCGCGGGCGTCAGGTCGCGCAGCACCGCGGGCGCATCGCCCTCGCCCGGCTCGACGACGAGCAGGCGCGACTCCGCGGGGCCGAGGTCGTGGTCCCAGGAGCGGACGGGCCCCTCCTCGTGCAGCAGCGCCGTGACGGCCGCCTCCTCCCGGGCGGTGCGCCGCGCGCGGTCCTCCGCGTCGCCGCTCGTGCCCGGCAGCGCGGGCGCGAGCGCGACGACCGTGCCCGCGTCGCGCGCCACGACGACGGCGTCGAACCCGCCGGGGCGCTCGGCGAGCCGGCGCGCCTCGCCGCCGCCCGCGGGCAGCGCCCAGAGCGCGGCCACGTCGCCGTCGCCGCGGCCCTCCGCGTCGGGCGGCGCCGGCGGCAGCGGGCGGCGGGAGAGGAAGAGCAGGTCGCCGCCCGGGGCGGGGGCGGCCCCGGCCTCGCCCTCGGCGGAGCGGGTGAGCCGGTGGGCCGGTCGCCCGCCCGCCGGGTCCACCTCCCACAGCGCGCTGCGGTAGGCCGTCCGGTCCGGCGCCAGGCTCGCCACGGTCGCGACGAGGCGCGTCCCGTCGGGCGAGAGCGCCAGGCCGGTCGTGCGCGCCAGCGCGACGTGGGCGGCGGGGTCGTGGAAGGGCGTGGCGTCGGTCTCCTCGGGCACGCGGGCACGCTACCCACCGGGGCCGACAGCCGCGGGCCGCGTTTCGCGCCGGCCGCCGCGCGGTACCGCTGGGCGGTCGCCCGGGCACCCCGCCGGGCCCCCACGAGCCCCTGGAGGCCGCCCGCATGAGCACCGTCCCCCGCGACGCCGCGCTGCCCCGCGAGGAGGCGCTGGCGGAGGTCCGGCGGGTGGCCCGCGAGGTCTTCGGCTACGAGCAGCTGCGCGAGGGGCAGGAGGAGGCGATGGCGGCGCTGCTCGCCGGGCACGACGTGCTGCTCGTCATGCCCACCGGCGGCGGCAAGTCGGCCGTCTACCAGGTGCCCGCGGTCCTCATGCAGGGCCCGACGCTCGTGGTCTCCCCGCTCATCGCCCTGCAGCAGGACCAGGTCGAGGGGCTGCGCGAGCACGGCGCCGAGACCGAGGCGTACGCGGTGAGCTCCGCGACGAGCGCGCGGGAGCGGCGCGAGGCCTGGGAGGCCGTGCGCCAGGGCGACGCGGAGTTCCTCTTCCTCGCCCCGGAGCAGCTGGCCAACCCGGAGGTCCTCGAGCGGGTCCGCGCCCTGCGCCCGAGCCTCGTCGCGGTGGACGAGGCGCACGCCGTGTCCTCCTGGGGGCACGACTTCAGGCCGGACTACCTGCGCCTCGGCGAGTTCATCGACGCGCTCGGGCGCCCCCGGGTCATCGCCCTGACCGCGACCGCCGCGCCCCAGGTGCGCGACGACATCGTCGAGCACCTGCGCATGCGCGACCCCGAGGTCGTGGTGAAGGGCTTCGCCCGCACCAACATCGACCTGCAGGTCGTCCGGCTGCGCTCGGACGCCGAGAAGCGCGACGAGGTCCTGCTGCGCACCGCCGCCGAGGCCAAGCCGCTCATCCTCTACACCGCGACCCGCCGCGACACCGAGGAGTACGCCGAGGCGGTCGCCGAGCTCGGCCTGCGCGCGGCCGCCTACCACGGCGGGATGCGCGCGGGCGACCGCGAGGAGGTCCAGCAGCGGTTCATGGCCGGCGAGCTCGACGTCATCGTCGCGACGAACGCCTTCGGCATGGGCATCGACAAGGCCGACATCCGCACCGTCGTGCACGCCACCGTCCCCGACTCCCCCGACAGCTACTACCAGGAGGTCGGGCGCGCCGGGCGCGACGGCGAGCCCTCCTCCGCGGTGCTCTTCTACCGGCCCGAGGACCTCGGCCTGCGGCGGTTCTTCACCACGAGCGCCCCCGACGAGGAGCAGGTCGAGCAGGTGGCCCGCGCGATCGAGCGCACCGGCGCGGACCCCTCGGACCGCGACGACCGGGCCGAGCTGCGCGAGCGCACCGGCCTCGGCCCCCGCAAGCTCGGGCGGATCGTCAACCTCCTCGAGGACGTGGAGGACGACCGCCGGGGCGACCCGCACGCGGCGGCGGAGCGGGCGGTGGAGCTCGCGGAGGCGCAGCGGACCATGGAGCGCTCGCGCCTGGAGATGATGCGCGGCTACGCCGAGACGACCGGCTGCCGCCGCCAGTTCATGCTGTCGTACTTCGGCGAGGAGCTGCCCGAGCCGTGCGGGCACTGCGACACCTGCCGGGCCGGGACCGCCGAGGAGGTGCCCGACGTCGCCGACGCCCCCTTCGCGCTGCAGGAGCGGGTGCGCCACGAGCAGTTCGGCGAGGGGGTGGTCATGGGCTACGAGGGCGACCCCGACCGGGTGACGGTCCTCTTCGACGAGTCCGGCTACCGCACCCTCGCCCTCGAGGCGGTCCGCCGCTCCGACCTGCTGGAGCCCGCGGACTGACGGTCGGCCGCGGGACGATGCGGGGGTGGCGGACGTGACGGTCGTGGCGGACGAGGACCTGCTCGCGCGGTGGGCCGCGGCGGCGGTCGGCGCCGGGGCGCGCCCCGGCCCGGCGCTGGACGCGGCGGGGCGGGACCTGCTGGCGCGCTGGGACGAGCCGCACCGCGCGTACCACGACCGCCGGCACCTCGCGGAGGTGCTCGAGCGGGTCGACGCGCTCGCGCGGCACGCCCGCGACCCCGGCGCGGTGCGGCTGGCCGCGTGGTTCCACGACGCGGTGTACGACGTCCACCGCCCCGGCAGCGAGGAGCGCTCCGCGCGGCTGGCCACCGCGGTCCTCGGCGCCCTCGGGGTGCCCGCCGCGGGCGAGGTCGCCCGGCTGGTGCTGCTCACCGCGGGGCACGACCCCGCGGACGGCGACGCGGACGGGTGCGTCCTCGCCGACGCCGACCTCGGCGTGCTCGCCGCCGACCCGGCCCGCTACGCGGAGTACGCCGCGGACGTGCGCCGCGAGCACGCCCACGTGCCCGACGCCGCCTTCGCCGCCGGCCGCGCCGCGGTGCTGCGGGGGCTGCTGGCGCACCCGCGGCTCTTCCGCACGCCGACCGGGGCGCACGGGGAGCGTGCCGCGCGGGACAACGTCGCGCGCGAGCTCAGCGCGCTGGCCGCCGGCGCAGCCCCGAGGCCAGCAGCCGGGTGACGAGCTCGCGCCCCGTCACGTCCTGCGCGCCGAGGGCGATCGCCCGGTCCCGCAGCTCCTCCGGGATGTCGTAGTGGTCGCCCTGGAACGCCCGGCGCGGCACGCCGAGGCGCTCGGCGAAGGCGTGCAGCTCGTCGTACCCGGTGTCGCTCACCAGGTGCGACCACAGCTTGTCGCGCCAGGGCCAGATGGCCGGGTCGACGAGGATCGCCACAGCGGGCGAGCCTAGCCGCCGGGGCACCATGGGGGGCATGAGCGACGCCCCCGCCGACCCGCTGCTGCGCGCCCGCGCGCTCGTGCTGCACGACCTCGCGGCCTACGGCGCCGACACCCCCGACGTCGTCGACCTCGTCGAGGACGTCGTCGTCGAGCGGCGCTGGTGGGTCGGGCAGTGGCCCGAGGGCGGGGCGTACGTGGCCGGCCAGGTCGCCCAGGACGTGCAGGACCGGCTCATGGACACCGAGGGCCGCTGGCCGACCTGCCGCGTGCACGACGGCGAGCCGCTGGGCGTGGAGCCCGAGCTCGGGCCCGACCCGCACTGGGTGTGCACCGAGGGGTGCGGGGTCGTCGCGCCGCTGGGCGCGCTCCCGCCGGGCTGAGCCGACCGTCCACAGGGCTGTGGACGGCCCGGGCCGGGGGTCCGCGGCGCGGCCGTACGGTGCGCCGGACGCGGCCCGACGGGGGCCGCCGGCCACGACAGGAGCACCCCATGACCGGGTTCCGGGTCACCCCCGAGCAGCTGCACTCCCTCTCCGGACGGGTCCGCGGCGGCGCCGGGAGCATCGACGGCGAGCTGCGCGGGCTCGCCGCGTCCGTCGCGCCCCTCGGCGGCGACTGGGCGGGCGTCGCGCAGGCGCGCTTCCAGGAGCTGTGGGCCGAGTGGCAGCGCAGCGCCGAGGGGCTCAACCAGGCGCTCACCGGCATCGCCGACCTGCTGGCGCAGGCGGGGACGGCGTACGCCGGCGCCGAGGAGCAGGTCGCCCGCAGCTTCGGCTGAGGGCGCCGCGGGCCCTCAGCCGCGGCGGGCGTCGCGGCGCCGGGCGACCGCCCCGGCGCCGAGCGCCATGAGCAGCTGCGCCCCCGCCAGGCCCAGCCCGAGGGAGGCGGCGGGGCTGCGGTGCCCGCGACGGGCGAGCCGGCGCAGCCAGCGGTCCTCGGCGCGGTGCCACAGCACCGTGCCGGCGACCGAGGCGCCGAGCCCGGCCGCGACCAGCGGCCACGGGAGGTCCCGGAGGCCGGGCGCCGGGTCCTCCGGCGCGGGGTCCTCCGGCGCGGGGTGCTCCGGCGCGGGGTCCTCCGGCGCGGGGTCCTGCGGCGCGGGGTGCGGCCCCGCGTGCCGCTCGGGGGCCGGCGCGACCGGTCGCCCGTGGCGCGCGGGACGGGTGGCCTCGGCGACGAGCAGGCCCGCCAGGACGCCGGCCCGGACGGCCCGGCGCCGGCGGGGCCGGTCGTCGTAGTGCCGGGCGGCGGTCCAGCCGAAGGTGCCCGCCGCACCCGTCAGCGCCTCGTGGGGCAGCCAGGGACGTTCCACGACGAGGAGCCTAGGGGTGCGACGCCGCGAGGGGCGGCCCCGGCGCGAGCCGGGACCGCCCCTCGGGGTGGTGCTCAGGTGGTGCGAGCGGCGTGGCTCAGAAGTCCATGCCGCCCATGTCGCCACCGCCGGCCGGGGCCGCAGCGGCCTTCTCCGGCTTGTCGGCGATGACGGCCTCGGTGGTGAGGAAGAGCGCCGCGATGGAGGCGGCGTTCTGCAGCGCCGAGCGGGTGACCTTGGCCGGGTCAATGATCCCGGACTTGATCATGTCGACGTACTCGCCGGTCGCGGCGTTGAGGCCGTTGCCGGGCTCGAGGTTGCGCACGCGCTCGACCACGACGCCGCCCTCGAGGCCGGCGTTCACCGCGATCTGCTTGAGCGGGGCCTCCAGCGCGAGCTTGACGATCGCGGCACCGGTGGCCTCGTCGCCCTCGAGCTCGAGCTTGTCGAACGCCGAGACGGACGCCTGGAGCAGGGCCACGCCACCACCGGCGACGATGCCCTCCTCGACGGCGGCCTTGGCGTTGCGCACCGCGTCCTCGATGCGGTGCTTGCGCTCCTTGAGCTCGACCTCGGTGGCCGCGCCCGCCTTGATGACGGCGACGCCGCCGGCGAGCTTGGCGAGGCGCTCCTGGAGCTTCTCGCGGTCGTAGTCCGAGTCCGACTTCTCGATCTCGGCGCGGATCTGGTTGACGCGGCCCGCGATCTGGTCCGCGTCGCCCGCACCCTCGACGATGGTCGTCTCGTCCTTGGTGATGACGACCTTGCGCGCGCGGCCGAGCAGCTCGAGGCCGGCGTTCTCGAGCTTGAGGCCGACCTCCTCGCTGATGACCTGGCCGCCGGTGAGGATCGCGATGTCCTGCAGCATGGCCTTGCGGCGGTCGCCGAAGCCCGGGGCCTTGACCGAGACCGAGCGGAAGGTGCCGCGGATCTTGTTGACGACGAGCGTGGCCAGGGCCTCGCCCTCCACGTCCTCGGCGATGATCAGCAGGGGCTTGCCCGACTGCATGACCTTCTCCAGCAGCGGGAGCAGGTCCTTGACCGCCGAGATCTTGCTGTTGACCACGAGGACGTACGGGTCCTCGAGGACGGCCTCCTGGCGCTCCGCGTCGGTCACGAAGTAGCCGGAGATGTAGCCCTTGTCGAAGCGCATGCCCTCGGTGAGCTCGAGCTCGAGCCCGAAGGTGTTGCTCTCCTCGACGGTGATGACGCCTTCCTTGCCGACCTTGTCCATCGCCTCGGCGATCATCTCGCCGATCTGGGTGTCGGCGGCGGAGATCGAGGCCGTGGAGGCGATCTGCTCCTTGGTCTCGACGTCCTTGGCGACGTTCAGCAGCTGCTCGGAGACGGCCTCGACGGCCTTCTCGATGCCGCGCTTGAGCGCCATCGGGTTCGCGCCGGCGGCGACGTTGCGCAGGCCCTCGCGGACCAGCGCCTGGGCCAGGACGGTCGCGGTCGTCGTGCCGTCACCGGCGACGTCGTCCGTCTTCTTCGCGACCTCCTTGACCAGCTCGGCCCCGATCTTCTCGTACGGGTCCTCGAGCTCGATCTCCTTCGCGATGCTCACACCGTCGTTGGTGATCGTGGGGGCGCCCCACTTCTTCTCCAGGACGACGTTGCGGCCGCGCGGGCCGAGCGTCACCTTGACGGCGTCGGCGAGCTGGTTCATGCCGCGCTCGAGGCCGCGACGGGCCTCCTCGTCGAAAGCGATCATCTTTGCCATGAAGTTTCCGGTCCCTCCCAGACGGGGTGGATGGCGACCGGTCCAGCGCCCGCGACGGACGAGCCGGAGCGCGCGGTCACGTCCCCGCTGCGCCGACCCTCGCCGACCGGTCGTTCCTGTCACTCCCTGCACGAGAGTGCTAGGCCCATGTTGGCACTCGACCCTGGAGAGTGCAAGCGACCCCGGGTCAGGCGGGCGGGCGCCCGGCGACGAGCGCGGCCACCCCGTCGAGGACCCGGTCGAGGGCGAAGGCGAGGGCCCGCCCCGGGTCGTACGCCGCCCCCTGCTCCGCGCCGGCCGCCGCGCCCACCCGCACCGCCCGCGGGTAGCGCGCCGGGTCCAGCACCCGCTCCAGCAGCGGCCCGCTGGCCGCCCACCAGTCCGCGTCCTGCGCCCCTGCGGCGGTGCCGCCGCGCGCCGCGCCGTCCGCGACGTCGCCGAGCAGGACCACCACGAGGTCGCGCTCGACGTCGCTCAGCCCGGCGCCGTCGAGGGCGACGAGCTCGCGCTCGTACGTGCCGATGGTCCCCGGCCCCAGCGGCGGGCGGCGGCGGGTCGCCACCTCGAGCAGCCACGGGTGGCGGCGGGCCCGGTCCAGCCGCTCCCGGGCGACCTGCTCGGCGCGCTCGCGCCAGCCGCCGCGCAGCGCGGGCAGCTCCTCGCGGTGCACCAGGTCGACCATGAGGTCGAGCAGCTCGTCGCGGCCGGGGACGTAGGTGTAGAGCGTCATCGGCGCGACACCCAGCTGCGCGGCGACCGCGCGCACCGTCACCGCGTCCAGGCCCTGCGCGTCGGCGAGCGCCACGGCCGCGTCCCCGACCTGCGCGGGGCGCAGCCGCTGTCGCGGGCCGCGGGGGCTCGGCGGGTCGAGGTCCCACAGCAGGGCGAGGGTGCGCGCGGGGTCGCCCCCGCCGCTCGCCGCCCTGGCCATGGCGGGGACCGTACCGCCGCCCGCGTCAGCCCCCGGCGACCGCCGGGATGACCGAGACCTGCGCCCCCTCGGGCGTCGGGGTCTGCAGCCCGTCGGCGAAGCGCACGTCCTCGTCGCCGACGTACACGTTGACGAAGCGCCGCAGCTTGCCCGCGTCGTCGAGGACGCGCGCGCCGATCCCGGGGTACGAGGCGTCGAGCGAGGCGATGACCTCGGCGAGCGTCGAGCCCTCCGCGCTCACCTCGGACTCCCCCTTGGTGTAGGTCCGCAGGATCGTCGGGATGCGCACGCTGACGCTCACGCGCTGACCGCCTTCCGGAAGGCCTCGAGCGAGGCGGGGATGGTCGCCGTCGGGCCGACGACGGGGGACACGGCGTCGAGCGTCTTCAGCCCGTCGCCGGTGTTGAACACGACCGTCTCGGCCGCGGGGTCCAGCTGACCGGAGGCGAGGAGCTTGCGCAGCGTCGCCACCGTGACGCCGCCGGCGGTCTCGGCGAAGATCCCCTCGGTGCGGGCGAGCAGGCGGATGCCCTCGACCACCTCGGCGTCGGTGACGTCCTCCACGGCCCCGCCGGTGCGGCGGCAGACGTCGAGCACGTACGGCCCGTCGGCGGGGTTGCCGATGGCCAGGGACTTGGCGATCGTGTCCGGCTTCACCGGGCGCACCACGTCGTGCCCGGCCTTCCAGGCCTGCGCGACGGGCGAGCAGCCGGTCGCCTGGGCGCCGAAGACCTTGTACGGCGCGTCGTCGACGAGCCCGAGGTGCACGAGCTCGCGGAAGCCCTTGTCGATCTTGGTGAGCTGCGAGCCGGAGGCGATGGGGACCACGAGCTGCTCCGGCAGGCGCCAGCCGAGCTGCTCGGCGACCTCGTACCCGAGCGTCTTGGAGCCCTCGGCGTAGTAGGGGCGCACGTTGACGTTGACGAACGCCCAGTCCTCCTCCTCGCCCGCGATCTCCGAGGCGAGGCGGTTGACGTCGTCGTACGTCCCCTCGACCGCGACGAGCGTGCCGCCGTACACGGCGCTCGTGACGATCTTCTGCTGCTCGAGGTCGCTCGGGACCATGACCACCGAGCGGATGCCCGCGCGCGCCGCGGCCGCCGCGACGGCGTTGGCGAGGTTCCCGGTCGACGGGCAGGCGAGGACCTGGAAGCCGAGCTCGCGGGCGGCGGCGAGCGCCACGCCGACGACGCGGTCCTTGAACGAGTGCGTGGGGTTGCCCGAGTCGTCCTTCACCCACAGCCGGCGCATGCCCAGCGCGGCGGCGAGGTTGTCCGCGCGGACCAGCTTGGTGAAGCCGGGCTCGAGGTTCGGCACCTCGGTGACCGTCGAGGGCACGGGCAGCAGGCCGCGGTAGCGCCAGATGTTGCGCGGACCGGCCTCGATCGAGGCGCGGGTCACGCCGCGGTAGTCGTACGCCACCTCGAGGGGGCCGAAGCACTCCTCGCAGGCGTAGCGCGCGCCGAGGGGGAAGGACGCCCCGCACTCGCGGCAGGTCAGGCCGGTGGCCGGCCCCAGGTCGACGTCGGGCTCGACGGCGGTGGGCAGGGGGGTGGTCGTGGCAGTCACGTACGAGGCCTCTCTCCTCATCTTTCCCGCCGGATGGTCCGCGGGACGGAGTTGGCACCTTTCGCGCGCCGGGGCCGCGGAGGTCGCGGTCGTACGCACGGGGTTGCCGGGGCTTCGTCGGGCCGTGTCCCTCTGCCCCTCTGGATGAGCGGTCTTCAGTTGTGCCCCCCATCGTAGGGCACCGCGGCACGGGCAGCGGCCGCCCGGCCCCCTCGGGGCCGGGACCGCCCGCCGGGCCGGCGGCGGGACCGGCTAGGGTCGCTGGCCCACGACCCGCCCCACCCCGCCGGAGGCACTCCCGTGGCCGGCAGCGCTCCCCTGCTCGTCGCGTCCAACCGCGGACCGGTCACGTTCGTGCGCGCGGAGGACGGCGGCCTCGTCCCGCGCCGCGGCGGCGGCGGCCTCGTCTCGGGGCTCTCCGCGGTCGCGGGCGCCACGGGGGCGCTGTGGGTGTGCGCCGCCCTCGGCGACGCCGACCGCGAGGCGTCCCGGTCGGTGCCGGGCGGTCGGCTCGCGCCGCACGACGTCGACCGGCACCTCGGGGAGCCGGTGGGGGCCGGGCACGCCGTGGTCCGGATGCTGGACATCGACGCGCTGACCTTCCACCGCGCGTACGACGCGGTGGCCAACTCGACGCTGTGGTTCGTCCACCACCTGCTCTGGTCGACCGCGTTCACCCCGGTCTTCGGCGCCCCCTTCACGCGCGAGTGGGAGGGGTACGTCGCCTACAACCGCACCTTCGCCGAGGCGGTCGCCGAGGACGCGGCCCCGGGCGCGAAGGTCCTCGTGCAGGACTACCACCTGAGCCTCGTGCCCGGGATGCTGCGCGACCTGCGGCCCGACCTGCGCACGGCCCACTTCTCCCACACCCCCTGGGCGCCGCCGGACTACTACGCGCTCCTGCCCGCCCGCGTCGCGCGGAGCCTCCTCGAGGGCCTGCTCGGCGCCGACCACGCCGGCTTCCTCAGCGTCCGGTGGGCGCGGGCCTTCCTCGACTGCGCCGAGCGGGTCCTGGGCGCCCGGGTCGACCGCGCGGCGCTCACCGTCGAGCACGCCGGGCGCACCACCCGCCTCGGGGTGCACCCGCTCGGCGTCGACGGCGCCGAGCTGCGCGAGCGCGCGGCGCGGCCCGACGTGGAGGCGCGCCGGGCGGCCCTCGCCGAGGACCTGCGGGGGCGCCGCACGGTCGTGCGCGTGGACCGCACCGAGCTGAGCAAGAACATCGTCCGCGGGCTCCTGGCCTTCCGCGAGCTCCTGCGCGGGCACCCCGAGCACGTCGGCGAGGTGGTGCACGTCGCCTTCGCCTACCCCTCCCGGGCCGAGCTCCCCGAGTACCGCGAGTACACCGCCGCCGTCCTGCGGGTCGCCGAGGAGATCAACGACGAGTTCGGCACCGACGACTGGCAGCCCGTCGTCCTGCAGGTCGAGGACGACTACGCGCGCAGCCTCGCTGCGTACCGGCTCGCCGACGTCCTCCTCGTCAACCCGGTGCGGGACGGGATGAACCTCGTCGCCAAGGAGGGCCCCGTCCTCGCCGAGGACGGCTGCGCGCTCGTGCTGTCCACCGAGGCCGGGGCCGCCGAGGAGCTCGGCGGCGACGCGCTGCTCGTCAACCCGTACGACGTCGGGGAGACCGCCGACGCCCTCCACCGGGCGCTGACGATGCCCCCGGAGGAGCGCCGCTCCCGCTGCCGCCGCCTCGCCGCGGCGGCCACGGCGGTGCCCCCGGAGCGGTGGTTCGCGGCCCAGGTCGACGCCCTGGGGTGAGAAAGCGCTAGCCCGGAGTGACCGGACGCGGAGCGGGAAAGCCGCGTCCTGGCGGTGCCGGGAGGCGCCGGTGCAGTACGGTGAGCGCGACCACACGTCGGAGAGGCGGTCCCCCGTGCCCTCAGGTCCTGTCACCCTCGCGGACGTCGCGCGCGCCGCGGACGTCTCCCTCGCCACCGCGTCCCGGGTGCTCAACGGCAGCGTCCGCACCGTCGGGCCCGTCCTGCGCGAACAGGTGCTCGCCGCGGCCGCCGAGCTCGGCTACCGGCCCAACCCCGCCGCCCAGGCGATGGCCCGGGGCGCGTCCGACCTCGTCGGCCTCGTCGTCCCCGACATCACGGACCCGTGGGACGCCGAGGTCGCGGCCGGTGTGCTCGAGGTCGCGCGGGAGATGGGCCTGCTCGTCAGCGTGGTGAGCACCGGCCACGACCCGGAGCTCGAGCTCGAGCACGTGTCCTCCATGCGCAACCACCGCGCCCGGGCCGTGGTCCTCGCGGGCAGCCGCACGTCGGGCCGCGACGTCGGCCGGCGCCTCGCCGCCGAGGTCGAGGGTTTCGAGCTCGCCGGCGGGCGCGTCGCGGTCCTGGGGCAGCGGACGCTGGGCACCGACACGCTGCTCCTCGAGAACCGGCCGTCGGCGAAAGCGCTTGCCGCCTCCCTCGTCGAGCAGGGCTTCGAGCGCTTCCACGTCCTCGCCGGCCCCAAGGAGCTCGTCACCGCCCGTGACCGCGTCGCGGGCTTCAAGGACGGGACGGCGGGCGGGCGCAAGAGCCGGCTCGGCGAGGTCGTGAACGGCGCGCTGAGCCGCGAGGGCGGGTACGAGGCCGCGCTCGAGCTCGCCGCCTCCGTCGACCTGCGCGGCTCCTGCGTCCTCGCCGTCAGCGACACCGTCGCCGTCGGCGCCCTCGCAGCCCTGCGCGAGCGCAAGCTCAAGGTGCCGCAGGACGTCGCCCTCGCCGGGTTCGACGACCTCCCCGTCGGCCGCGAGACCACCCCCGCCCTCACCACGGTGGCCCTGCCGCTGCGCGACCTCGGCCGCCGCCTCGCCGACCTCGCCCTCGGCCCGCTCCCCGAGGACGACGGGGTCCGCGTCGAGCGCGTCCCCGGCGAGGTCGTCCACCGGGCCAGCACCAAGCGCCGCCGCTGACCCGCCCCCCACGGCGATCATGCGCTGACGGCGGCGCGCAGTCGGAGTCCACCATCGGCGCATGACCGCGGCGCACCCCTTGCGGCGATCATGCGCTGAGGGGTGCGGGGGACCGCCTTTGCGATCCCGCCGGTCACGGTATCGCCGGCTCCCGGGCCCGCTCGCGCGCCAAGGCCCGCCATGCGCGCATGATCGCGGCGCACCCCCTGCGGCGATCATGCGCTGAGGGCGGGTGCCCAGCTGCCGCCAGGGAACGCCGTACGCCCATGATCGCGGCCGAGGGCGGGGCGGTGCGCGGGACGCCCTCCGGCCCCGCCGGGTCCGACCCGCTCCCCGACCCGCGTCCGTGCCTGGGGTCCGCCAGGTGCCAGGGGCCGCCGTACGCGCATGATCGCGGCCGAGGGTGGGGCGGTGCGCGGGACGCCCTCAGGCCCTACCGGGTCCGGCCCGCTCCCCGACCCGCTCCCGCGCCTGGGGTCCGCCATCCGCGCATGATCGCGGCGGACTCCCTCCGCGGCGATCATGCGCTGATGGCGGTGCCCAGGTGCCAGGGACGCCGTACGCGCACGATCGCGGCGAGCGGGTCGCTGCGGTGACCAGGCGGGGATGGCGGCTCCCGAGTCCCGGGGGGCGCAGGGGTCAGGGCAGGAGGGCGCGCAGGACCTGCAGGACGCCGGGGGGGCCGTCGACGACGAGGTCGGCGCGCTCGGCGAGCGCGCGCACCTCGTCGGAGCCGCTGGCGACGAGCAGGCCGGGCACGCCCTGGGCGCGCAGGGCGTCGACGGCGTCGAAGGCGGGGAGGTCGCCGAGGTCGTCGCCGCAGAAGACGACGCAGGAGGGGCGGCCGTCGAAGGGCGGGGCCTCCACGAGCGAGCGCAGCGCGGCGCCCTTGTCCACGCCCGGCGGGCGCAGTTCGAGGACGAGCCGGCCGGGCTCGACGACGAGGCCGTGCCGGGCGGCGAGGTCGCCGAGCGGGGCGCGCAGGCGCTCCAGCAGCTCCTGCGGCGCCGCGGCGCCGCGGGTGTGCACCGCGACGGCGGCGCGCTTGTCCTCCACGCGGGCGCCGTCGGCACCGAGTCCGCCCAGCAGCCCGGGCAGCTCCGCCCGCGCCGCGACGACGCCCGGCGCGGGGTCGGGCGCGCTCAGCTCGCCGCCGTGCCAGCGCTCGAGGCCGTAGTGCCCCAGGACGACGAGCCCGGGGACGTCCGCGAGCCCGCCGAGCTCGACGGCCACGGCCGCGGGGCGCCCGGTGACGACGGCGACCCGGCCGAGGACGGCCCCGAGGTCGGCGAGGGCGCCGGCCACTCCTGCGTCGGCGCGCGCCGCCGCGGGGTCGTCGACGATGGGCGCCAGGGTGCCGTCGTAGTCGCAGGCGACGAGCGCCTGCGCGGGGGCGGCGGCCAGCGCGGCCAGGGCGGTGCGCCCGGCCTCGGTCACGGGGACGGGGAGGGTGCTCACCCGCCCAGCCTGCCCTAGCGGATGTCCTCCGTGACGACCACCGTGAGGGCGTCGCGCGACAGGTTGCCGAACACCGGGCGCGTGCGGTCGGGCCCGGGCAGGTCGGCGGCGACCGCCTCGGCCTCGTCCTGCAGGCCCTCGGGGTAGTAGACCGTCGTCGACGGCACGGTGCCGCGGAAGTTGCCGGTGCCGGTCACGGCCCACCCCTCGCCGCGCAGGTCCTCCGCGAGGCTCGCGGCGAGGCCCTTGACCGACGTCTGGTTGAGCACGACGACCTCGGCGCCGCCGGCCGCCCCGCCCTCGTCCTGCGTCGCGTCCTCGGACGGCTCCTCGGACGGCTCCTCGGACGGCTCCCCGGACGGGTCCCCGGACGGCTCCCCGGACGGCTCCTCGGACGGCTCCCCCGACGGGCTCCCCGACGGCTGCTCGGACGGCTCGGCCGCAGCGGTGGCCGTCGCCGGGGGCTGCGCCGCCGGCTGCTGCTCGGACGCGGTCGTCGTCGACGGCCCGCCCCCGTCGTCCCCGGTGGTGAGCGCCACCGCACCGCCCGCGACCACCGCGGCGAGCACGACCGCCGGCACCACCGCGCGCCACGGCTCGGGCCGCGCGCGGTGCGCGCCCCGGCGGGTGCGCGCGCCGAGGCCGCCCTGCTGGTCCTCCCGCTCCTCGCCCACCGGGGTCAGAGCTCGATGCCGAGGCGGCGGGCGGAGCGGGCGCGCTGGCGGCTCGCGCGCAGCCGGCGCAGCCGCTTGACGAGCATGGGGTCGTGCGCCAGGGCCTCGGGCCGGTCGATGAGGGCGTTGAGCACCTGGTAGTAGCGGGTGGCCGACATGTCGAACAGGTCGCGGACCGCCTGCTCCTTGGCGCCGGCGTACTTCCACCACTGGCGCTCGAACGCGAGGACCTCGCGGTCCCGCTCGCTGAGCCCGGCGTCCGGGCCGCCGGTGACCGGCAGCGCGTTCGCGGCGTCCATACGGCTCCCCCTGGGTCGAGTCTGGCTGGCGCCATCGTAGGTGCGAACCACACGGGTGTCATTCCTCCTCCCGCGGCGCGCCGCGGGAGGCCGGGGGCGCGGCGCTTCCCCGTGGGCGGCGCCGGTGCTACGGTGGGCGGTGGTTGTACTAGCTACTCGTACGTTCTTCGGACGCCCGCGAGCACACCAGCGCGGGCGTCTGCTGTCTCCGGCACGGTCAGGGGCGGTCAGACGGCGGGGCAGTCGGCCCGACAGGTCCGCACGACGCGGACGACCACCGGCAAGGAGACAGGCACATGGCACAGGGCACCGTGAAGTGGTTCAACGCCGAGAAGGGCTACGGCTTCATCGAGCAGGACGGCGGCGGCGCCGACGTCTTCGTCCACTTCTCCGCGATCCAGGGCAGCGGCTACCGCTCGCTGGACGAGGCGCAGCGCGTCGAGTTCGAGG